>JAGBDS010000043.1 GCA_017937405.1 Oscillibacter sp. | reverse complement strand
GCCCTTTTTGGCAGTGGAGAGGAAGGGCCCTTCCAGGTGGGCGCCCACCACCTCCGCGCCGCCGGCATTTTTCGTCCGGTGGGCGGCGGCGTTTTTGCAGATGGCTGTCAGCTGGTCCTCCGGCAGGGTCATGCCGGCGGGACAGATATAGGTAACACCCTGACTCAGCTCAAAATCTGCGATGCGCTGCAGGCCGTCGGGAGTGGCGTCGCTGAAATCCTCGCCCACGCAGCCGTGGAAGTGGACATCCACCAGACCGGGGATGACATAGCAGCCCTGGGCGTCCAGGACCTTACCGTCGCCGCTGGCAGCGGAGAGGAGGGCGCCGTCGGTGCAGACATCCCTGGAGATAAAGCCCTGTTCCAGGTCAAAGACCTGACCGCCGGTTACTCGCATACGGGTACCCCCGCGGCGACCAGCTTGCTGAGGGCTGCCTTATCGCCCACCAGAACCACGTCGTTGTGGAGCTGCAGGATGGAAGCGGGGCAGAAGGGGGTGATGGGGCCGCAGAAGGCCTTGTACACCGCGTCGGCCTTGTCGGCGCCGCTGGCGATCAGCAACACCCGGCGGGCGGCCATGATGCAGCCGATGCCCATGGTCAGGGCCTGGCGGGGCACATCGTCGGCAGAGGCGAAGAAGCGGGCGTTGGCCTCGATGGTGCTCTCGGTCAGGTCCACCACATGGGTCTCCTTCACGAAGTTGTCACAGGGCTCGTTGAAGCCGATGTGGCCGTTACGGCCCAGGCCCAGCAGCTGCAGGTCAGCGTAGCCCAGGGAGCGGACCAGTTCATCGTACCGGGCGCACTCGGCATTGGGGTCGGTGGCAAGGCCGTCGGGCACATGGGTCCTGGCCACGTCGATGTCGATGTGGTCGAAGAGATTGGTCTGCATGAAATAGCGGTAGCTCTGGTCATGAGTGGGGGCCAGGCCCTTGTACTCGTCCAGATTGACAGTCTGAACTTCCTTGAAGCTGAAGTCGCCCCGCTGGTTCCAGACAGCCAGCTGCTTATAGGTGCCGACAGGGGTGGAGCCGGTGGCCAGGCCCAGCACGCAGGCGGGGTTGCGGATGACCTCGGCAGAAATGAGGTTGGCGGCCCGGCGGCTCATGGCCTCGTAATCCGCCTCCTGATAGATTCGCATAACTTTATATCTCCTTTGTTCGTTACGAACAGCTCAGCAGTACTTTGCAATAGCGGCGTCGATCATGGCGGAAGCCTCGTCCACTACGGCCAGATCGCTGTCAACAAGAGCGGGCAGGGGCTTGCGCACAGACCCGATATCCATTCCGTGCTTCTTCAGGATGGCCTTCATCACGGCGTACAGGTTGCCGCGGGCGGAGCACATCTTATAGATAATGCGGCAGATCTCGTTCTGGATCTCGGCGGCCAGTTTCATCTCACCGGCCTGATACAGGTTATAGACCTTCTGGAACAGCTCGGGCATCACCGCATAGGTGCCGCCGATGCCGCCGGTGGCGCCCATGGCCAGTCCGGAGATGAACTGCTCATCGGGACCGTTCATCACCACGAAGTCGGGGCCGCCCTCGTCCTTCCACATCTGGATGTCCTGGGTGGGCATGGAGGAGTTCTTCACGCCGATGACCCGGGGGTTCTTCTTCATCTCCTGCAGCAGGGGGATGGACAGAGCCACGCCCGCCAGCTGGGGAATGTTGTAGATGATGAAGTCGGTGTTGGGTGCCGCCGCGGAGATGTCGTTCCAGTACTGGGCAATGCCGTAGGGCGGCAGATGGAAATAGATGGGCGGAATGGAGGCGATGGCGTCCACGCCCAGGGACTCGGCGTGGCGGGCCAGCTCCTGGCTGTCGGCAGTGTTGTTGCAGGCGACGTGGGCGATGATGGTCATTTTGCCGCCCACCTCGGCCATCACGTTCTCCAGAATGGTCTTGCGCTCTTCCACGCCCTGATAGATGCACTCGCCGGAGGAGCCGCCCACATACAGGCCCTTCACACCCTTGTCCAGCAGGTACTTGGCAAGGGCCCGGGTACGGGCGGGACTGACGGAGCCGTCGTCCTCATAGCAGGCATAGAACGCGGGGAAAATGCCCTGATATTTCTTGATGTCAAACATTGTTAACAAATCCTTTCAAATGCTTATCGGGAGCAGAGAATAGCAAGGTGGTATCAACCCTTGACAGCGCCCATCGTGATGCCCTGGGTGAAGTATTTCTGGAAGCAGAGGAACACGATGATAATGGGCACAGCGGCCAGAGCGGCGCCGGCCATAATGAGACCGTAGTCGTTGGACATTTCGCTTTGCAGTCCGGCGATGCCCAGAGCAATGGTCTTGGCCTCGGACTTGGACAGCATGATGAGCTGCAGGGGATACTCATTCCAGGCGTTGATGAAGGTGAAGATCGCCAGCGCGCCGATGCCGGGCTGGATGATGGGCAGGGCCACATTCATGAAGGTCTTGACCTCACCAGCGCCATCAATGCGGGCAGCCTCCAGCAGGGATGACGGAATTCCCTCCGAGAACTGCTTCATCAGGAACACACCGAAGGGCCAGCCCACCACCGGGAAAATAACGGCAAAGATGGAGCCCCAGGCGGTATCGATCAGATGCAGCAGGGACATCTCGCGCAGCAGAGGGATCAGGATGACCTGCTTGGGCAGCGCCATGGCGCACACAAACAGGGAGAACACGAAGCCCCGGCCCCAGAACCGCTTCTTCGCCAGCGCATAGCCGGCAAGAGACGCGCTGAAGCAGGTGAGGGCCATGGCCACCACGGAGATGAACACGCTGTTGAACAGCCAGCGGATAGCCAGCGGCATTCCCACACCGAACAGCTTGGTCTGGGTCTTGAACAGGCGTGCGAAGTTGTCCCAGGAGATGGTGGTGGGGATCCACTTGACGGACTCGCCCGCCTTGATGATGATGTCGCTCTTCTCCTTCACGGAGCCGGTGACGATCCAGTACAGCGGGAACAGGAAGAAGATCGCCAGCGCGATGAGCAGGATGACCGTAATGACAAAATACGGCGTGATCTTTTGCTTTTTATTCATGTCCCCACCCCCTTATTCCGTGGTGCCGCCGTTCATGACCTTGAACTGCAAGGCGCTGAACAGGGCGATGACGATCGCCAGAATGACGCCCATGGCGTCGGCGTAGCCGAAGTCCTTGGTGGTGCGGAAGGCGATCTCGTATAGGTAATACATGACGGTACTTGTACTGTAATTGGGTCCGCCGGAGGTCAGCAGCTGGATCAGGGCGAAGCACTGGAAGCTGTTGATGGTGGTGATGACCGCCACATACAGGGTGGTGGGCATGATGGAGGGCCACTTGATCTTCCAGAACACCTGGAAATCAGTGGCGCCGTCCACCTGGGCGGCCTCCACCAGAGAGTGGTCCACGTTGCCCAGAGCGGAGACATACAGCACGATGGGCTGGCCGATGGAGGTCGTGAACAGGATGAGGATGATGCACCACAGGGCCATCTTCTCGCTCTCCGTCCACATCAGGCCCTGCCCGCCGCAGGCGCGGATGATGTAGTTGAACAAGCCGTTGTACTTGTCGAACATCCACTTCCACACCACCACGACGGCCACGGAGCCGGTGACCACCGGCAGATAGAACACGCAGCGGAAGAAAGAGCGGGCAGCGGAATGCATCTTGTAAATTGCAGAGCCGACCCACAGAGAGAATGCAGTGACGGTGGGGACAGCCACTACCACAATGATGACGGTATTCCAGGCGGATTTCAGGAAAATGGGGTCCTTGAACAGCCGGATATAGTTGTCCAGGAACACAAACTGGGAACCGGTGTTGACGTTATTGAAATTCGAGTTTGTAAAGCTGGTGACGACGCCCATCGCCATGGGCGTCAGGACAAAGCCAACGAAGAAAAACAGTGCAGGGAGCAGGAATAAGTAGGAAACGATGGTTTCTCTCCGCTGGAGAACAAGGCTGCGCTTGGGCGCTTCGGTTGTTGCCATGGTTTCTCCCTCGTTTCATCAGAAGTTCTCAGATAAGGGGTACTCCCTCCCCCGCTGGAGCAGAGGGAGGGAGTAAAAGTTCGTTATGTTCAGCCGTTGGCGCCGGAGTTGAAGGCGTCGGCGGCCTCCTGCGCAGGAGTGCCGTTAAAGACCTGCTGCAGCATGTTGAACCACAGAGGACGCATGGCGGCAAAGCCGGCGCGGGTGTTGTAGTAAGGACCATAGTACTGGGACCAGGAGGACAGCAGGCTCATCTCGTCGTTGCCCTCATACAGGTTGCCGAAGGAAGCGCGGACGGGGAAGGCGCCGGTCTGGACAACGCTCTTGGGGCCCCACTCGGCGTCGTCGCAGATGAAAGCGATGAAGCGCTTGGCGGCAGCGGCCTTAGCGTCATCGCCGTTGTCGAACACACAGAAGCCATTCACCAGGTACTCCAGCTCGGGCTTGCCATCGTCAGAGGGGAAGGGAACGGAGATCTGGGTGTAGTCCTCGGTAGCGTAGCTCTTGGCGTTGGAGGTGCCCCAGCAGAAAGTCATGGCGCAGGTCTCCTGCTGGAACTGCTGCAGCTCGTCGGCGGCGGCCATGGAGAAGCCGGCGTCGATGGACTTGTTGTCATACATGGACTTCAGCAGTTCAAGGGCCTTCACGCCGTTCTCGCCCACGTTCCACTTGCCGTCGGAGCCGACGATGGAGCCGGAGTACAGGTTGTTGACGAGAGCACGGGTGCCCTGGTCGCCGCCCTGGGCGCCGCAGTAGACGATACCGGGAGTCATGCACACGCCAGCGTCACGCAGAGCCTCGCACATCTTGACGAAGTTCTCGGTGGTCCAGGTGCGGTCACCTTCCAGGTTCACATACTGCAGAGCGTCAGCCTTCTCCAGCATCTCCTTGTTCAGGCCCATGTAGAAGGGAGAGGAGGAGATGGGATACATGTAATAGGAGCCGTCGGCGCCCACGCAGGTCTGCAGCAGGCTCTCGCTGGACAGATCGCCCTTCAGGTCAGCGATCATGTCATCCAGAGCCACCAGGTTGCCAGCGTTGCCGTACTCGATGATACGGCCGGGAGCGTCGAACAGGATGTCAGGGGCGGTGCCGGCGGTGATGGCGGAGGTCAGGGCGTCGGGACCGGACTGGAAGTCGATGGTCTCAACAGTGATCTTCACATCAGGGTTAGCGGCCATGAAAGCGTCGGCCAGCTCCTGCTCATAGCCGGAGTCCACGCCGAAGGTGGGGAAGGCCCACCAGACGATCTCAGTCTGGGCAGCGGCAGCAGGCTCCTTGTTCTCCTCGGCGGGAGCGGCGGGAGTTTCTGCCTTCTTGCCGCCGCAGGCGGCCAGGGACAGGACCATGACGAGGGTCAGGGTCAGCGCAAGAAATTTCTTCATCTTCATTCCTCCTCAAAATGATAAAAAATGCGTTTTTAGGCGTGACTACCTATGTGCAAATTGTACAATTATAGAAAAGGCTTGTCAAGCAGCGGATGAAAAAATTTTCAAAATCGTCAAAATATGAAAAAATTTTGAAAGAAGTTGTCCATTCTTCCCTGTACATTCCCCTTTAAACGTGTTTTTCCGACAGCGCATCGGCCACCAGTTCCCTACGGTGGCGGCAGGTATCCAGGTCCCGGCGGCACATCTCGGAAAACAGAACATCGATCAGATACAGCTGGGCGATACGGGCGGCCACGGAGCCCAGCTGGAGAGGGCCCTCGGTGGAACCGCACTGGAGCACGATGTCCGCCAGACCGGCGCCGGGAGAGCCGGGGTAGCGGGTGACCAGAACGGTCCGAATATGCCGCCGCTGGGCGATTTGCAGCACATCCATCAGCTCTTTGGTGGAGCCAGAGTAGGAGAAAAACAGGATGATGTCCTTCTCTGTCAGGTTCGCAGCGGCGATGACCTGCATATGGGAGTCCGAAACCGCAAAGAAGCCGGGAAATGCGGTGGTAAACAGATGGGCAGCCTCTTCGGCCATCAGCATGGAGCCGCCCTGTCCCATGCACAGCACCGTATGCGCCGCCAACAGGGCGTCCGCCGCGGCCTGGATATTCTCCGGGCGGATGAGGCCCTGCGTCTCCCGGATGGCGTCAATGTTCGCGCTGGCCAGCTTGGCGCACAGGTCCGGCACCGTATCTTCCGGCTGGATCTCTCCGGAGAGGGGATCGCTGTTTTCCCGGGCGGCAGTGGCGGCGGCGATAGCCAGCCGGAAGGCGCTGTAACCCCGGTAGCCCATTCGACGGCAGAAACGGGAGATCGTGGCTTCCGCAACGCCGCAGGCGGCGGCCAGCTCGGAAATAGACATGGTCTGGGAGCGCTGGCCATTGGCCACCACAAAGGTGGCCAGCTTCTTTTCAGAAGCGGTCAGTTGGTAATACTCCTGGGTGATGCGGCTAAAGACGTTTTCTTCCGGCATTCGGGGACGCCTCCCTTCTCAGTATGGGATAGGGGTGCTCAGCGCTCCAACAGCTGGCCCAGCATGGTGTCGCACATGATCAGGCAGCGGGGCAGATGGAAGGGGCCCTTGAAGGTAGAGCCCTTGGTAGAGGGCATTGTGGGCAGACCGTCCCGGCGGAGGTATCCGTACCACTCGCCGAATTCGGGATCGGAGAAATGTTCCTTGCAGTAGGTCAGGGTCTTGTCGAACCAGTTCAGGTACTTCTCGTCCCCGGTGTCCCGGTACAGCATCAGGGAGGCGATCAGAATCTCATTGTGAGGCCACCACAGCTTCATGTCGTGCTCGTAGGCCTCGGGGGGCTTCTTCAAGCAGTCGGTGAAGTACAGCAGTCCGCCGTACTCATTGTCCCAACCGGCTTCGATGGCCCAGTCGAAAATTTCGGCGGCCTTCTTCACCAGTTCCTTGTCGCCGGTGCGCTGGGCGTGCTCCAGCAGGAACCACACGCCCTCGATATCGTGGCCGGGATTGACGGTACGGCCCTCGGTGTAGTTGAGGCGGGCGGAGCCGTCCACGTCCACGTTCTCCAGCACGCACTTCAGCTCTGGATGGACGTGGTATTTGAAAATCTCGTCCACACAGGCCTGGGCACGCTCCTCATACAAGGCCTTCCGCTCGCCGTCCACCCGCAGCAGCACGCCGGTGACGTTCAGGATGATCATGGGGATGCCGAAGGCCCGGCCGGAGCGGGTCTCGGGAATGGTCTTGGGGCCCATACCCACGGGGTCGGGCATACCGTGGGCCAGATCCCAGTACAGGTCATAGGCCCGGCGTGCGCGCTCCAGATTTTCCTTCTCGCCGGTGACGCCGTAATACTCGGCGTTGGCCAGGGCGTAGAAGGCCTCGGAGAAGTAGTAGCGGCGCTGGCGGAGGGGCTTGCCGTCCTCGGTGACGGTGAAGTACATCCGGCCGCCGGCCTCCCGGTTGATGCAGTATTTCTCCATAAAGTCCAGGCAGCTCTTACTGGCCGCCAGCCATTCCTCCTTCACACCATAGGTGTGGCAGAGGAACGCGAAGATCCAGCCGCAGCGGCCCTGCATCCACACGCTCTTGTCGGTGGAGTAGATCTCACCCTTGCGGTCCAGGCAGGTGTATACGCCGCCGTGTTCCCGGTCAATGCCGTTTTTCAGCCAGAAGTTGGCGCAGACGTCCAATTCGTTCTGCACCCAGTCCCGATAGGATTGCAGTTTTACTTTGTCCATGGGGGACACCATCCTTTCCGTATTGATAAGTCAATCATATGTCCTTTTGCACAACTCGTCAAGAAAATTTAGAAAAAAATTTTCAGACTATTGACAAAATGAAAAAAACTGATAGCCTGTTGATAACGGGACCGCTTTTTCATGCGGTCTGGCAACGGGAGGGAACCATGAAAAAGCACATCTTATGTCTGGGAGACTCCAACACCCACGGTTATTGTGCCGACCCCGGCGACTGCGCCGACAGCGCCCTCGCCCGGTTCAACGAGGAAGAGCGGTGGACCTGCCTGCTGCAGCAGGCGCTGGGAGACGCGTATCTGGTCATCGAGGAAGGGCTCTCCGGCCGTACCACAGTTTTTGAGGACCCGCTGAACGAGGGTATGCCGGCCCTGCCCTATCTGGCCCCCTGCCTGAAAAGTCACGAGCCCGTCAGCCTTTTGATCATCATGCTGGGTACCAATGACACCAAGGAGTATCTGGGGGTCAGCGCCTTTGCCATCGGACAGGGGATGCGCCGTCTGGTGCGGAAGGCCAAGGCCACGGACTGCTGGGGCCCGGCAGGGACACCCAACATCCTTGTGGTGGCTCCGCCGCCTATGGGCGACGGGGTGGAGCACTCTTACGCGGGAGCGGAAATGGGCCGGGGCGCGGTGGAAAAGTCCCGCCGGCTGGCAGCCCTGTATGAGACTGTCGCGGCGGAAGAGGGCGTGCACTTCCTGGACGCCGGGGCCGCAGGCTGCATGTTCAACACAGTGGATCATATGCATCTGACCCGGGAGGGCCACGCCGCACTGGCAAAAGCCTTGTCCCCCCTGGTCCTGGAGCTGACATAAAAGAAAAAGACTCCCTTTCGGAAGTCTTTTTCGATGGTCTCACCGCAGATACCAGGGCGGCTCCGCCCCCTCCTCCAGTTCCTCTTCCGGCGTGTACTTCCGAAAGACTGGCTCCAGCAGGAAGGTGGACAGCAGCGCGCACAGGGCGGGCGTCAGCAGCATCACGCCGTAATACCAGAACAGGACTGTCAGGATCACGGCCGTCACCGTCAGCGCCCCCGCCGCCGCCATCCTGGGCAGGTGGCGGAAGGTCAGCCGCAGGCTGTTTGACAGCAGGCCGCCCACGGTATAGGTGAACCGGGACAGCAGCGGGAACGCGCAGGAAGCCATGGAGACGGGGATCACCAGCAACACCAGATACATGATGCGTACCACGCCCCAAGCGGTACCGCCGGCCCCGGCTGCCATCACCAGAAACAGATAGCCCGCATCCAGCAGGACCGCCAGCAGCAGGAACACCACTGTGGCGCCAATGCCGGTCTTCAGGTTCTGGCGAAAGGCGGAGAGGAAGTTGCGGTAGGGCCCGGACTCCTGGTGGCGCAGGCACTTGGCGCAGCTGTAATACAGCGCGGCCGAGGCCGGGCCGATGGTCACAATGGGCAACGAGCAGACCAGCCACAGAACGCTCAGGACCATAATATCCAGTACCCGGCCGGTAAAGCGAAAAAAGGGGTTCTCAGGATTAAAAAAACTGCGAAACATACGATGCCTCCCAGATCGAGATCTATGTTGAGGATACCATAGTTTTTTGCGCTTCGCAAGGGCGGCTCCGCGGCACCCGCACGTTCAGGGAAGCCGGGCAGGCGTCCCCTGCTATAAACAAAAATTTTTAGGAGGGATAAACCATGATCTACGATAAACTGTCCAACATCAGGCGCTACAAAGGACTCCATCCCAATCTGGACATTGCCCTGGACTACATCGGCGACTATCTGGCGGACATGCCGCAGCACGTGGACCTGAAGGGCGACGCAGTCTACGGAAACATCTTTACCTACGACACCGTCCCCGACGACGAATCCTTTTTCGAGGCCCACGCCCGCTTTGCCGATATCCAGATCATGCGGGAGGGCTCCGAGCGCGTGGCCGTCTCCCACATTTCCGAGTTGGAAACTGACAGTGCCCAGCCGGAAAAGGACTTCTGGGCCCTTCACGGCCCGGAGGAGACCTCCATCGTCCTGGAACCCGGCTCTTTTTTGATCGTCCTGCCCGGTGACGCCCACAAGCTGAAGATGCAGTTAGGCTCCCCCGCCACGGTGACCAAGAGCGTCTTTAAAGTCAACATGGAATGACCACTTCCCCGCCGGCTCCGGCAGCGGGCCCGGCGGCATCAAAATATTTGTATTGGAGGATTTTGCTTTATGGAACGACACGGCATCTCTGTGGAGATCAAGAACATTCCCGTCCTGGACCCGGAGTTTACTCCGATCCTGCGGTTCAACCAGGCCTTTCTGAAAACCGCTTCCAAGCCCGTCTCCATCGCGGTGGAGCGGGCGGACAGCCAGATGGCAACCACCCACACCTTTATCCACGGGACCCCTGAGATGGCGGAGGCCGACCGCTACTACATTGACCGCCTGGTGAAGACCGAGCTGTGGATGAAGGGCGGCTTCCGGATCTATGTCGATGACAAAGACGTCTGTGACTATCTGAAGAGCGTCTACTGCAAGGGCGGCGCCCGGGAATTCGACTGGGATTACTTCGCCAACGTCTTCGAGCATCCCTTCGAGATCATCCTCACTGACAAGGTGCCCGAGAGCATGGATATCTCCAAGCCCATGGGGGGCCATCTGGAAGGCTGCCGCATCGGCTTCGACGCCGGCGGCTCTGACCGCAAGGTGTCCGCCGTCATCGACGGCGAGACCGTCTTCTCCGAGGAGGTGGTCTGGTTCCCCAAGATCACGGCAGACCCCGATTACCACTATGACGGCATCGTCTCCGCTCTGAAGTCCGCCGCCGCTCATATGCCCCGGGTGGACGCCGTGGGCGTTTCCTCCGCCGGCGTGTTCATCAACAACCGCACCATGGCGGCTTCCCTGTTCCTCAGCGTTCCCAAGGAGCTGTATGACGCCAAGGTCAAGGACATCTACATCCGCGCCATCCACGACACCTTCGGCGACGTTCCCTACGCCGTGTACAACGACGGTGACGTGTCCGCCCTGGCCGGCACCATGAGCCTGAACGACACCAACGTGCTGGGCATCGCCATGGGCACCAGCGAAGCCGTGGGCTATGTGAATGAGGAAGGCTGCATCACCGGCTGGCTCAATGAGCTGGCCTTTGTCCCCGTGGATGCCAATCCCGACGCCATGCAGGACGAGTGGTCCGGCGACATCGGCTGCGGCGTGAAATATTTCTGCCAGGACGGCGTCATCAAGCTAGCCCCCCGGGCAGGCATCGAACTGGACGAGTCCCTGTCCCCCGCCGAGAAGCTGAAGGTAGTCCAGAAGCTGATGGAGGAGGGCGACCGGCGCGCCGCTCAGGTGTACGAGTCCATCGGCGTCTATCTGGGCCATACCTTGGCCTACTACTATGAGAAGTACGGCTTCCGCTATGTACTTCTGCTGGGCCGCGTCATGAGCGGCAAGGGCGGCGAAGCGCTGCTGGAGACCTGCCAAAAGGTCTTGAACGACGAATATCCCGAGGCTGCCGCCGGCTTCAAGCTGACGCTGCCCGACGAGAAGTTCCGCCGCGTAGGCCAGTCCATGGCCGCCGCCAGCCTGCCCGGCTGAACCGAGGGCTCAACTGAACGCCGAAGCATCCCGGGAAAGGAGTCTTTCCCGGGATGCTTTTAAAAATCTTTATCCGATGGGAGGTAATTTCGGTTTTTGATTTATATTGAAAAGTCCAAGATTGGCAGTTCATACACCTACCGGATCATTGTAGAAAGAGAAACGCCTCAAGGTCTCACGGATTGGCATCGCTTTCCGTGAACGCGGGGGGTCTTTGTTATCAATCATTTTGTTAATAGTTCCCCACCATTTGGTGGAGTGGGGTGGTACAGGGTGCGTAGTCGGAACCTCTAATCCATATTTGACAATTTTGCTGGTTCAAGCGACTATCACGGTGACAAGGTTTTTTCCCGAAAAAACCCCGGCTCCGCCTGATTCGGCGGGGCCGGGGTTTTGACCAATACGCTGACCAATATCAGAAAATCAGCGGATGGACACAGTGGACAAGGCAGCACCGGGCATGTTTTTCACGCCCGGTGCTGTATTTTTGCCCGACTTTGCATTTTTTCTTTTGTCTCAAGCGTTGTCTGTTTCGGCACTATCGATTTTGCCAGCCATCTCTGCTGCGGATCAGTCCGTAGTATGACACGATAATCTCGACGAAACAAAATGTGGAGGCGCAAAATATCATTGAAAATTGTTCCGCTGAGCACAAGGGACAACTTGCAAGACCGTGCGTCCGCTTCACGCTCTTGCATAAAAAAATCCATCGGGGCGATTTAAATCGTCCCGATGGATTCTTTATACCGTTTTTGCTTCAGCCTCTGCTTATTCCACCATATCCCGATACAGGAAGGTCACGATCTGCGCACGGGTGCAATTTACCGCAGGACTAAAAGTAGTCGCACTTGTACCGCCGGTAATGCTGTTCTCCACAGCCCAGTTCACCGCGTCGGTATAGTAGGCGTTGGCGGGCACATCGGCAAAGGAATTCGCAGTACCCGCGGCGTCGGAACCCTCAGCGCGCCACAGGAAGGCGACGACCTGCGCACGGGTGCAGGCGGCGTCGGGGCTGAATTTGCCGCCGCCGGTGCCGTTGGTAATGCCCTGTTCCACCGCCCAGGCCACTGCCTTGGCGTAGTATGCGTCAGCGGAAACATCGGTGAAGCTGTTCGTGCCTGCAGGCTCAGGGCAGCCGGCAGCGCGCCACAGGAAGGTGACGATCTGCACCCGGGTGCAGACAGTATCGGGGCTGAAGGAGGCGTCGCCGGAGCCGTTGGTGATGTCGTTTTTCAGTGCCCATTCCACGGCAGAGGCGTAGTAAGCGTTTTCCGCCACATCCGCAAAGGGATTGTCCCAGGAGAAGATGGGCTCCACGGTGACCTTGCTGGAGGGCATCTTGAAGGTGAAGGTGCCGTCCTTGTTGTCGGTCACAGGAATCACCTTGCCGTTCTGGTCCTTGATGACCACATCGTCCACCTTGTAGTAGCGGTCGGGGGTGACAGTGATGGTCACCTTGTCACCCTGCTCCGCAGTGCTGGGTTTGACGGAGACGGTTCCGTCCGCATCCTTGGAGACCTCGCTCTCCACCTTGTAGGTAGGCTCATCGTCGTCATCGCTGTCGATGGAAGGGGTATAGCTGCCGCCGGTGTAGGTCCACTGGGCATAGATGGTAGTGTTGGAGTTAAAGACAGAGGAAGTCGTCACCTGGGTTCCGCCGGTGGGGGCGGTGTACCAGCCGACGAAGGAATAGCTGCCGCTGTGGGTGGGGGTGGGCAGGCTGGACAAGGTGCCGCCCGCGCTGACAGAAGCGCTGGTCGGGGATACGGTGCCGCCGTTGGGGTCAAAGGTGACGGTATAAGAAAGAGAACCATCGGTGATGGAGCCCGCAGTTACGGTAACGGTATCACTACTAGGAACAGTATTCTTTTGGTTCTTTGAGAGCAGATAGCCGTAACCGAAGGAGCCACCAATGAAAGCAGCATACCCGTTGGCGGCATCATAGGCGGTGACCACGCCGTAATCAACATGGGTGCCGTTGTTTTTCAATTCGTGGATTACGATGGTGTCCTTGTTCAGAGCCGAACCATATGCCTGGACCACGAAGTTCTGCACGAGAAAGTCCAGTTCGGGGTGCTCAGCCTTCATCGCGGAATATGTGCTGATTTTGGTCAGCGTCCAGGAACCGCTCGGTCCTCCGCCGGCCTTGGGATCCCGCAAGCCGCTGAATGTAATATTTTGACCTGCTTTCGGATAGGCCGGATCTCTCTGGACATCATACGCATAGCCAAAGGTGACAGTCTTCAGGACGCCCAGCGGATCGACAGTAAAGTTCACTTTGAAGGTCTTTGAAATGTCGTTGCCGCTGACGGCGACGGTGGCGGTGTAGGTGTCGGCGGAAAGGCCGGTTTTGGGAACAACGGTGAACTGAGCGGTGTTGCTGCCGGAAGCTGTACCAATGCTGGAAATGCTGTCGGTAGACAGCGTGAAGCTGTCGGCATTGGCGCCGGAGAGAGCCACAGTTAGTGGGCCAGTGGCGTTAATGCCGGTATTGGTCACGGTCACTTCCAGAGCGGACAAATCACTTTCGGTATAGCCTACGGTCTTCGCAGCAAAATTCTGGGTGCCGGACTTGTTCAGAGAAATGCCGTAAGTGGGGACGGTCATATCAGGGGTAATGACCTGAACATCGGAATCATCGTCGGTGGTGGGCATTCCGTTGGTGTTCTGCACAGAGATGGTAAGCCCGGAGTTGGGCAGGTCGGTGAGGGTGATCGCGCCGCCTGAGAGCATGTCGCTGGTAATTTTCACCCAGTCGGAGTAGCCCAGCTTGTACTGCATATCAGTCGTCACGCCGGACAGCACGCCGGATGTGGCACTGGTGGCGGTAAATGCGGCTGTAGGCTTTGCAGCTCTATCGGCGCTGGTTGTGCCAATCCAGTAAATATGATCGGTATAGGAGCCGCTGGACGAGGTAATACCGCTGTCTACAGTAGGTCCTCTCTGCATGGCCTGGGTACCACCCTGGGCCAGCAGCTTACCACCGTTGATTTTAATCTCTTTAATCTGATGCGAGTTATCGGCAGAGATTCCGTAACTACCGCCGACTGCTTTCACATCGGCATTGTCTTTAATGGTAACAACACTGTATGCAGTAGAGCTGCCGTTTGTATAAGCATTGGCAGCAATACCGTATTTTTCGTTACCCTGGGCAATGACCTTGGAATGTCCTTCAATAGTCGTATCCTTCCATACCCAAAGGCCACTGCTTTTGCCGATGGCATACAGCGTAGCGGTTGCATCGCCGGAAGTCCGAATGGTGAGACAGGGGCCATACTCAAATAGAGAACCTCTTCCAACGATAGCAGAACCCGAAGTGTTGGTTACCGTGTTGACTGAGCCGGACAGTAGCACAATGATCAAATCATCGTTCGCAGTTTCGCTGTTTTCGCCTTCCCATTTAATCTGACCGTTATTGACATTGAGACCGTTCAAAACCAGAACGCCGTCCTTGAAGTAAGCGCTGGCACCCGCAGCGGCGCTGTCAGCCGTGCCGGCCAGATTCGTGCTGGTGCCGTTGTGATAATAAGCGTTGGTGCCGTTCAGCGTCTGATTGGAGATTTCCACTTCTGTCTCGGGATGGGGGTTGCTATTCGTCCACAGGGCTTTTAGTGTCACATTTTTAGCCGGCATGGTGTAGGTTGCACCAGGCAAATAAGAATTCGCACCGTCTGTCCAGCCGATAAAGATGTCTGTTCCCTTGGTTAAGTTAGGGCTTTCCGGCAAAGCGAAGGTTCCGCCTGCGTCAGTGCCTGCCGGCTCGGGAAGAGCACCGGTGCCGCCGTTTGCGTCATAGGTCACGGTGAAAGAATCTGCCAGCGCCGTGGTGGGCAGCAGGGCCATCACCATGCACAGGCACAGCAACACACTCAAAATTCGTTTCTTCATTTCGTGGTTTCCTCCTTAAAATCGCCGGAAGGATTTAGTCCTCGTAAACCGTGGTCATGATCTCGCCGTTCGCGCAGTCGAAGGTGACGGCGTCGGAGTAGGCATAGTTGCCAGCGGCGTCCCACATCTCAAAGACCATGGAGTAGCTGCCGTCAAACAACGGAGCCTCGCCAAAGGCGGTATCGGCGGTGACGGTCAGTTCCTCGGCGGCGTACATCTCGAAGTCATCATCTCCGCTGTAAGAGGCCAGCTTCCAGATGGTGGTGATGACGTCGCCCACTTCCAGCAGGCGCATCTCCTTGCTGGCCATGCCGGAGTCATCCAGGCCCTGGGAGGCGCCCAGGATGCTCCACTCCCCGGCGGTGAAGTCGTAGGCCACCTGCAGGTTGTACGCCTCGCCATTCAGCAGGATGGGCACGGAGTAGAGGTTATAGTCCTCGCCCTCGAAGGAGAGCTCCATATAGACCAGGTGGCCGTCAATGGCGCCCCACACGCCCCGAAAGTTGTCATAGAACACGCCGTTATCCCAGTCCGCGGTCAGGTCGTTGTCGGTGCCCAGCAGGAGCATCTGGTCGTTTGCCTCGTCCACATAGAACAGGGAGAAGCCGATGCCCGCCAGAATGTCATTGGCCTCGGGGCCAAGGGTCAGGAAGGACGTGCCCTCGTCGTTCACATCCAGCGGCGCGCCGTCCCAGTCGGTGTCGGCCAGGGTGACGCGCTCCGGCAGCTCCTGTACATCCAGAGAGGCCAGGTATTCCTCGCCGCCCTCGGCCAGCTCTCCGGTGAGCTCATAGGCGAACAGGTGCTTGAAGGCAAGGCCAGCGCCCATGTCGATGTAGCCGGAGAAATCGTCGATGTCGCCGTTGTAGGAGTAGTAGCAGCTCAGGCCAGTGGCCTCGCTGCGGTAGACGCCGCCCACCTGATACACCACGCAGTCGGCCAGCGCGTCGCAGATGCTCTGGGCGGAGGGCAGCATCCAGGCGGTCTGCCGGGCCAGGTGGCCCAGGTCCACCATGTTGGTGTAGCCCTGCTCACGAGTGTTGCCGCCGTAGTTCTCGCTCTGGGCGGCGGCACGGCCCAGCTCGGCGAAGAAGCCGGGGTCTTCCGCCGCGGCCACCAGGGCCTCCTGGCCGAAGGACTCATAGGCGTCCAGCAGGGCGCCCACTCGAGTCAGGTCCGTCAGGGACAGGGTGGTCTGCTCGTGGGTGCCCACCGCTTCGCAGCCCTCGTAATAGGTATTGCAGATGGCGATACCCAGATCGGCGCCGTCCATGGTGGGATCGTCCGCCAGCGCGCCCAGCCAGCCGGAATAGAGCCAACCGTTGCCCGGCTCCACTTCCTCGGAGGCCACCAGATACTTGGCGAAGTTCTGGAATACCGCCGCCACATCCACCGTAGCCATCAGGCAGGTGTCGAAGCCCACCAGCTCCAGAGCCGGGTTTTCCGCGTCGGCGGGCCAGACGGCGTCAAAGGCCTGATACATTTCCGCCAGGTCCAGAGAATCCAGGTTGTGGATCTCGTCAAAGGCCGCGCCGTTGACGGAGCCGCCGCCGTGGTTCCAGAAGGTCACCGCAACCTTATCGGCGGGGAAGTTTTCGTTGGCGAAGTCCAGGAATTCATACAGGGTCTGGGCGTCGCCCATATTGGCCGTATCACTCTCCTCCAAAAGCTGCAAGCCCTCGCTGTTATAGAGCCAGCGCTGCAGCTTGGCGGGGTCCATGTACTCATTCTGCCAAACGGCGGCGCCGCCGGTCTGAATGACCACGTTCACATTTTCAGGGAGCTGGACCTCCATCATCTCGGCAAGATCAGTGGTGGCAAAGCCGCCGTTGGTCTCCAGGTCGCTGCCGCAGAGATACCAGTACACCGCCCAGCTGCCGTCTCCGGCCTCAGCTGCGGGGGCTTTCGTGGCGGGAGGCGCGGACTCAGCCTCATCCCCGCCGCAGGCGGCAAGGGACAGGGCCATGGCCAGTGCCAGAAGCAAAGACAACAATTTCTTTTTCATAGCCGTCTCCTTATCAAATGCCAAGCAGCTGACGCTTTTTGGCGGTGAACTCCTCTTCGGTGATCAGGTCCTGATCCAGCAGCTCCTTGTACTTCTTGATCTCGGCCACCGCGTCCACCGGAGCGGCGGAAGCGGCCCTGGTCGCGGCCTGGGCGCCCGTGCCGCATTCATCCACGTTGATCTCGGGTGCGCCGGGGAAAGCCACCGCCATCAGCGCCCTGGCGAGCTGCTCGATCTTCTGGAACTGATTGTCATAGTCCCTCAGATAGCTGGCCACATCGGGGTCCCATGTGCTGAAGGTGGGACCGGACTCGTCCTCCTTGAACTCCTTCCAATAGGGGTGCTCGAACCGGATCTCAAGATAATACTTGCCAAAGGGCTCGGGGATGTCGAACCTGGGCTCGACGGGGCGGGGGTTCTTGCGCTCGGGGTCCTGGAGGTCGGCCTGCCGCTCCATAGCGCGGAACATCTCCCGCTGCATCTTGTACTGGGCGATCTGGGGTCCAAGGGCGCGGGCCGTTTGGGGGACCATGCTGGCATGGCGGATCAGGCCGTCAGGGCCACCCTCGAACAAGGGCTTCGTGTCCTCTCGGATGACGAAGGATTTGATCTGCTCCCCCTTGAAAATGGTCTTATCCAGCTGGAGGGTGGTGCAGAACAGACGATGCTCCGTGTCGATGGCAAACTCGTAAAAGGCGAAGTGGGGATGCTCGTTGACCCGGAAGTCCTCCTTGAGAAGCTGGTTTTCCTCGCGGAAGGCGCGGTAGGCCTTGAAGTCCGTCAGCGTCATCCCGTTTTCCACACTGGCGGGAAGATCAACCACGCCGTAACATTCCTTGCAGATGAGCTGCTTTTCAATTTTCCGTGGAAACAGACCGGATACCTTTCCTCCGCAGATGGCGCAGGGGTCTTTCTTACTAAACAATCCCATATTTTTATCCTCCTAATATCAGTAAATGGTGACAGGCTCCTTGCGGACAATGTGCTTGAACAGCTGGCCGATGGCCTCCATCTGGGGGGCAAAGCCGCAGATGCCTTTCATCTGGTGCGTGGTAAAGTAGATCTTCACAAAGATCTCGGGCCAGTAGGGGTCGGTGGTGACCAGCTTCAGCTTGAAATAATCCGTGTCGCTGGAATCCTTTTTGACGAGGCGGCTGATATCGGCCAGAAAGGTCATGGCGGTGTCCAGATTGGTCCCGCCCGGGGTGTCCGCGTCATCCACCTTTTTGTTCAGGCGGTACAGCTCGTAGCCCGTGAGCTGGTCAAAGGAAAAGACCAGCGGGTTGTCCTCATCGTGGAGCTTGTCGTGGACAATGTAGAAGCAACGCTCGTTCAGGGCGACGCCCACCTGAAGACCCGTGACTTCCTTATACTCCACGTCCCAGTGCAGGGCATTGTATGTTTCCGCGTTCTTTCTCCGGTACGCCAGATGCTCCCGGATGAAATCCGGCGTCGCGTTTTTCAGCAGCTCCTCGCTCATGGACACCTGCTTGGAGCAGTCCTTGCACAGCGTCTGCTTGCCGCCGATCTTCATCAGGAACAGGCCCTTTACCTCCTCGCCGCAGATCGGGCAAGGCTCTTTCTTGGAAAACAGTCCCATATAGTCCCTCCTGTTCTGTCTTCGGTCCTTACCGGATGCCGCCGCCTCCGCCGCCGGAGAAGCCGCCGCCTCCGCCGAAGGAGGCATGGCCGCCGCTGCCGGAGCTGCGGGAGGCCTCATAGCGGTACCGGTCATTCTGGTACGCCGTGTACAGGATGCCGTTGTAGTACCCCGCATAGCCAACGCACCGTTCAAACCGTTGGATCTGAGGCAGCGCGTCGGGATACAGCTTCTTGATCTGAGGCGCCACCTTGTCGGCGATCCCCAGCATCAGGGCATAGATCATGTAATCCTGCCAGATGACCGTTTCCTTCACTCCACGCTCGTGGATCAGGGAGAAGTCCAGCAGGAAGCGCTTGAGACCCATGATTTCGTCCAGCTGCCGCTTCCCTTCCTTAGTCAGGTCCTTGGGGCCGTTGCACACAGCGCCCTTGAAGCAGCCGTTGTGGATCAGGGTCTGCTTGGCCTCCCGGATGCAGGAGTCCATAAACCGGCTCAGCGGCTTGACGTTTCTGTCGCTGTACCGCTCCAGCTCATCGGGCTGAAGCACGCCGTCCGCGCCTGCGGCGGCCTCCAGTACGGTGTAGAACACGTCGTCGTACTGGTCCTCGGTGCGGGGCGGGCGGACCAGGCGCAGCCTTACCTGCTTGGGATCGTCGCCCTCTCCCTCCGGCTCCAGGCTGCCGTCGCTGATGAGCCGCAGCAGATACGCGCCCATCAGGGAATCATCCCTGCACAGGCCGCAGCTCCGGCCCAGCTCGTAGGTCACGTTCAGGTTGCCATCGTTGGGAGCGTCCCGGAAATATTCCACGGATCGCATTTGCTTGTTCTGCTTGGCTTTTCGGAGCTTTTTGCAGGCCGCCACGATCGCCGCGATGAGCGCGGCGATGAACGCGAAAAACGCACCGAGCATGAGCAGATCGCCGCCTGTTACCTCCTCGTCCTCCGCATCGTTCGTTGCGGCGTCGGGGTCGTAATCGCTGCCCTCAAGGGCCTGCTCCTTTACCGTTTCAAAGCTGTCCTCCACGGTGCGCAGGGGTGAGAGGATGCCTTTTTCCAGCGACACCATGACGGTCATGTGCTGGCCGCTCTTCAGGGGAGATTCGCTCCACGCCCGGATAGCGCCATCCTCAAACTGGATCTGGCCGTCATAGCCGAAGGCCCAGATGTCGCAGGTTTCATCGGTCAGAGGCGAGCCGTCCTGATTGCGGATAGTCAGCACCACATCGGTGGGGAAAAAGCTCATTTCATCCACAAATCGGTGGTTAAAGCCATCGGCGTCGGAATAGGCACCCACCAGATCGTGGAGCACATATTCGATGGCATAGCGGTTTTCTCCGTACTCGCTGACGCCCCAGCACAGCTCCACGCCGTCACCGGTCTCCACGATGCCGCACTTGTTCGCCTTCTCCTCAAAGGAGGCGCCCACGTCCCAGTCCTCCACAAAGGTGTAAGGGCCGTTTTTGTCCGATACAGAAAAATCCGTGATGCTCAGATAGCCGCTGTCATTGCAGGCGAGGTAGAACTCTGTTCCCTCATCGGTGTCCGCCGTCCAGACCTGGGTGATATAGGCGGAGCCATCGGGCCGCAGCGCCACTTCGACTTCCATTTCCGGCACCCGGTTTTCTGCCGCTGCCATGGAAGTGCAGAGCACCGCACAGAGACAAGCGATAAAAAGGGCCGTAATGTGCTTTTTCATAGGCTCATTTCATGCTGGGCATATCCGCCTTTTCCTCCACCGCTTCCAGATAGTCCCGCTGATGGAATCCCAGCATTCCCGCCACCAGACTGGTGGGGAACATCCGGATGGTGCGGTTCAGCTTGGTGACGGAATCGTTGTAGATCAGGCGGCTGGTGCGCACCATTTTTTCATAGCTGTCCACAGCGTTCATGCATTTGAGGTAGTTTTCATTGGCCTTCAGCTCCGGATACCGCTCCGCCACCATGGAGATGCGGCCCAAAGCCTCGGAAATGACGCCCTCCTGTTTCAGCACGTCGTCCGGGGTGGACTTGGCGGTGATGACGCTGCGGCGGGACTTGATGGTCTCGATGAGGGTCTGGGACTCATGGGCGGCATAGCCCTTCGTCAGGTCCAGCAGCGCAGTCAGCGCGTCAAACCGGGAGGAGAGCTGCACGCCGATCTGACTCATGGCGTTGTTGATGTTCTCGTCCATGGCCACCAGGGACCGCTGGGTATTCATTACCCACAGGACCAGCAGAACAAGTACGACTGCGATGATGATGATTGTCATCAGAAATACCTCCTGTCAAATTGATAAAAAGGCGGCAGGCCGGCGGAACTGCCGTCCAGGGACAGCGAACCGACGGCCTGCCTTTTTTACTTGATGTATCCGGTTTTAGCCCTCGTAGGGAACAGAGACGCGCTCAGCAATTTCCTCCAGGGCGGGAGCAAGCTGCAGGATGGAGTTGGCAAGAGCGTCGAAGTCCGTCACATTCTCCAGCTTGGAGGGATCGTCCGTCAGGGCGGACTGGGTGAAGGTCAGCGTACCCATGACGGTCTGGAGCTCGGTGGCAGTCTGCTCATCCTCCAGCCAGCCATTTGCCTCGGCGATCTCATACACCTCGTTAAAGATGGGGACCACCTCGTTGACGGCGTTGGCCACGGGGATCAGCGCCTCATCGGTGACCACGGCTTCGCCTTCGCCGCCATAGGGCTCGGCGACCTTTTCAGCCAGAGCTTCCAGATCGGGCACATACTCCAGCAGGGCATCGGGCAGAGCGTCGAAATCGGCGCCGTCCAGGGCGGACAGATCACCCGTGAGGGCGGTACCGACGGGCTCCAGCGTGTCGCCGATGGCCTGAATGTCAGCCGCGGTCTGCTCATCGGCCATCCAGCCGTTTTCGTTGACGGCCGTGGCGACTTCGTTGTAGAGGGTGGCGACCTGGTTGTAAGCCTCGGTCACCGCCTGGATCTGCTCGCTGGTAGGGCCGTCCTCGGATACAGGGGCGGAATCCTCGGGCTCGTCGCCGCCGCAGGCGGCCAGGCTCAGGACCATCATCATCGTGAGAAGCAGCGCAAGAAACTTTTTCATTTTTCATCGATCTCCTTTTGGGTTATTTTGCCGGGTTTCCGGTTGCTGGCTCCATTATAAAAGAACGGTGCGCCGAACAGGGAAACCCTGTCTGAAACGCACCGAAAATGTATTGAATTGTCGAATCCCTCAAAGTGACAGCCGCAGGATGAACTGTCCGTTCTGCACTGAAAAGGCATAGACGCCGCCGTACCGCTGGACGATGGCGCAGATGCTCTGCACGCCGATGCCGTGACCCGGCTGGTCAGAGACCGGGATCCCGTTTTCAAAGCGGATCATGCTTCCGCAGGGGTTTGTCACCTGCAAAAAGAGCTTTTCCTCCCGCACATAAAACCGCACATCAATGGTGGGGGCCGTTCCCGCGGCGGCAAAAGGCTGGCAGGCGTGGAGGGCGTTTTCCAGCGCGTTGGAGAGCAGGATGCACAGGTCGCTGTCCGATACCAGGATAAAAGCAGGGAGCATTCCCTGTACATGCATGGCGATGCCAGCTTTTTGTACCCGCCCGGCAAAGGCCGAGAGGATCAGATTGGCGGCTTCGTTTTCGCAGTACCGCTGCACCTTCTGCGCTTCGATTTCCTCACAGATGCCGGAAATATAAGACTGCGCCTGTTCCGTCTGTCCGTTTTCGATGCAGGCAGACAGGTATTGCAGATGGTGGCGCAGGTCATGACGGTACTGGCTGGCCATGGTCTGGGACTCCCGCAGGGCATTGATCTCCCGGACCGCCTGCGTTAATTGGAGATTGAGACTCTTTTGTACCTGCTGGAGCTGGCTCTCCGTCCGCTCCTTGGCGGAGTGATACAGCAAAAATGCCATATAGACCAAACAGCATACAAAGGGCATGAATTCCACTGCCGCCGGGCCGCCGCTGTAAAGAAGATCGGTGTAGACGCGGGTGCCATAGTCAAAGATGTAATACACCGCCGGGATCAGGCCGAACATGCATTGTCGCTTCGTGGGCTGCGCGGACAGCTGGCAAATCACCGGCGTGAAAAAGCGCAGCAGGAGCAACAGCAGCGGCAGTGTGACGATCAGTTCCGCAAGGTCCTGCATCATGTCTCCGCCGCGCAGCACAGCCACGGCCAGCAGAGCGATCCAGCGCCGCAGCTCACAGCACAAATAGGCGGACAGGATGGATATGAGCGGCCACAGCAGCTTTCCGGTCAGAAGCCACAGCACAAGCAGCAGTGGAAGATGCACAATGAGAGGATAGATATTTCTCAGAAAATCAGCGCTCCAAATGCTGTACACAGCACCCTGCAGAATGGGGATCAGTGCCATGCAGCTCCAAAAGATCCTCCGCTTCCGGGGCGTGGACAGCCTCCCGCAGAAAGAGGCAGACAGAACGCTTCCGAAGATGCTGACCGCAATATCGTTCAGCAGAGATATCCAGAAGCTCATACCATCACCTGCCTGTTCTGAAACGCATATTCCAAAAACGCGTTTTTGATTTCATTATACTTCCCCCTGGGGATCGGGATCTCCGTCAGGCAGGACATGGTGATGGCGCGGGCAGAGAGATTCTGCACATATTCCAGATTGATGAGATAGGAGCGGTGGGGCCGCAGAAAATTCCCGTAAGGCTCCAGCTGGCTGCACAGCTCATCCAGACTGCCGATGCTCTCCAAGACCCTTCCGCTGGCCAGGTGGAGGAACAGCGTCCGGTGGATCACCTCGCAGTATTCCAGCTGCTTCAGGTCGACCCGGGTGATGCCGCTTTTGCACCGCAGGATCAGGCTGCCGGCCTGCTCCTTTTCGCATGCGGCCAGGACGGAGTCCATCAGGCGGCAGAAGCTCTCCTCCCAGATGGGCTTGAGCTGATAAAAGTAGGCGCCTACCGTATAGGACTGTACCGCAAACTCAGGCGAAGAGGTCAGGAAGATGATTTTCACGTCACTGTCGTAATTTCGGATCTCCGCCGCCGCATCGATCCCGTTTTCACCAGGCATAAGAACATCCAGGATCAGAATATCAAACCGGGAACCCCGTTCGATCTCCGCAAGCAGATCAAGGGGACTGCGGAACGCCGTATAATCGATCTCCCGATTGCGCTCCACACGGTATCGGTCAAGGAGCACCCGAAGCGCATTCAGAACCGAGAGGTCATCATCACAAAACCCAATTTTGATCATGCCGTTTCTGTCCCCTCCTGGTTTTCTATTGAATAATTATTTTATGATATCATCTTTTCAGCAGCATTGTTCTTCGGCTGCCTGAAATGTATGGTTTTACGGCCTGAAATGTCAAATTGAAAAACAGAGGGCTGGCATAAAGAGGGTTTCTATGCTAAAATCAAACAGAAAGCAAGCTGTTTTTGAAGGGAGTGTGTCGGCGTGTATCTTGCGGTCTGTGACGATCAGGCAGATGAACTGGATATTCTGACGAACTTACTTGACCGATGGCGGAACGAGCGTCGGATAGCCCTCCGGTACAGGGCGTTCCGCAGTGCCGCCGCACTGCTGGACGCAGCGGATAAAGAGCCCTTTACCCTGTATCTTCTGGATGTGATGATGCCCGGGCTCGACGGTCTGGCGGCGGCACGGGAAATTCGCGGATTTGATGACGCCTCTGATATCGTCTTTCTCACGACCTCTCCCAGCTTTGCCTACGAAAGCTATGGCGTCCGTGCGATGGATTATCTGCTCAAGCCCATCCGGGCTGAAATGCTGTTTCCCATCCTTGACCGCGTCTCCCAGCGGGAACAAAAGCCGCAGGAGGGGCTGACGCTGAAGATCGGCTCTGCGCTGGTCCGGATACCCTTTTTTCAGCTCGCATATGTGGAGGTGATTGGAAAACACCTCTACTTCCATCTGGCGGACGGTTCGGTGCAGGAAGTCTTCGGCACTTTGAGCGACTATGAGCCTTTGCTGCTCTCACGCCCGGAGTTCATGCGCCCCCACCGGTCTTACATTGTGAATATGCTGCAGGTATCGGAGCTGTCTCCCGGCAGTGCGCGCACCTTCTCTGGGAAGCAGCTCCCGGTGTCACGGAGGCTGTATCCGCAGCTACAAAAGGAGTATATGCAGTTGTTGTTCCATCAGAGAGAGGAGTGAACGGATAAACATGATGACCTATTCTCCGGCATTGGTGCTGCTGTTTGTCTGGGCGCTGCTTTGGCTCCTGATGGATGTCCGCTTCCGGGAGCTTACCCGTGCGCAGAAATGGCTGACCCCACTCCTGATCCTGCTTCTGGCGGTCTTCAACCATATGCTGCGGCTTCAGATAGGGGCGGCTGCGTTGTGGAAAATCATCCCCTTGACCATGCACCTGCCTTTTTTTCTGATTTTCCTGTATCTCACAAAGTGCGGCGTCATCAAGATGACATTTATGATCCTCTCCGCATTGATCTTTACCGCGCCGACTGTGATCGTGAGTGGTCTTCTCCGGCAGTTCCTCTCCGGCGGCTCCTGGGCCATGCTGCTGTCTAATCTGATCACCTATGCCGTCACGCTCCTGCTTGCGCAGTTCATTTTCCGGCGCGGCTTCAATTATCTGCTAAAATATGGCGATAACCGCCTTTTTCTGCTCTTTTCGATTGTCCCCCTTCTGTATTACATCTACGTATTTGCCGCGCAGAACATTGATCTTTCGTCGTTTACCTCGGTCAGCGGATACATAGTGCGATACCTTCCCACAATGGAAGTATTCGTGTTTTACTTTCTGCTGCTGCACAGCTATAAAACGCTCAGTGAAAAGCGGGAAATAGAGGCTCTTCAGGCTGTGCTGACACAGGAGCTGGACGCTGCGGAGGAGCAGCTTACGCTGCTCGGTGCGGCACAGACGCAGACAGCCATTTATCAGCACAATATGCGCCACCATCTGAACGCCGTCGAGGGGTTCCTCTCTGTTGGAAATCCAGAACAGGCGCGGGACTACATCCAAAAGGTCCACTCCGACGTGGAGGCCATCACGCCCAAGCGTTTTTGCGAAAACGAGATCGTCAACCTGCTGTGCTCGTCCTTTTCGGGCAAAGCCGAACGTATGGGCGTCCGGCTCAAGGCAGAGGTCAAGCTGCCGCAGGAACTATCTGTCTCTGATACCGAGCTTTGCTCCCTGTTGTCCAACGGTATGGAAAACGCGCTTCATGCTGTCGCCGTACCGGAGGAACCGCTCAAGTGGGTGGAGCTGTACTGCGGCATCCGTTTTAACAAGCTCCTAATTGAAATCAAAAACCCGTGTTCTGGCCAGATCACCATGCGGGACGGCCTGCCTGTATCCGGCCGGGAGGGGCATGGATACGGCTGCCGCAGCATCCGCACCATTGCCGAGCAGCACCAGGGACTATGCAGCTTTGAACTGAAAAACGGCGTGTTCACCCTCCGTGTCATGCTGCCGCTGGAGGATCAATAAGCTGCCAGGGTTCCTTCCGTCTGGTATTTGTGGACATACAGGTATCCGCCTACCCGCAGCAGGTAGGGGAACCTCATGACGTGGACATCCCGCGGAAACAGGGCGCGGCACGAAGGGCGGTGTCTATTTTCGGGGGGGGCGGCAGATGCCGCGCAGCGTCATTGCCTAATCGGTGAGCATATCAAGGGTTTCCGTTCACAGCCTATCGCTCCCATCTGGCTACACACCCACGACAGGACATCGACGCGCATTTCATTTTATAGTACAGCAGGAAGCAGACGCTTTGACGCACATTTTTTCAAGAACCCATGGATGCTTTACAGTGCTATTGGTGTCTCCACCCGGTTTCCCCGTGCTTGTTGGTTTACCTGATTGGCAGCCGCAGGCCTGTTTGAAACGCTCGGAGTTCGTGTACCCAAAAAGTGTTAGAAAGGAAATAAACGCAAGCAGAAGCAACTGAAAACAAGCAAAAATAAGTCCAAAAAGTTTTCTATGTCTTTTGTTGACTGCATCGCAAATTTTGATTTGGAACCTCGCGATATTCCTATTCTTTTCCTTGTCAACAAATCCGGCCGGGTGCCTTGACGCAATCGCCAACGGCGTGATACGCGATACCAGCCGCCTTGAGGCCTTCCTCCAGCGTTTTGTTGGACTTGGAACCGGCAGCCATCACAACAGTGTCCACGCCGCCCAGCTTTTCCTCCTGGCCGTCCTTCTCCACGACGAGTCCTTCATCACAAATTGCTTTGAGCTTGCTGCAGGTTTGGATCTCCAGATTCGCACCAGCCGGCCGTGCCATCATGGACTGCAAGGCGCAAACGTCCATGCCACCGGCGATCTGCGGCAGCATTTCTACGAGCAGCAGCAATGAGGTCCTTACCAATTCCGCTTACTATACCGTGATCATTTCTCTGACGGAGACCTTCTTCCAAAAGGCGGTCCAGAATGGTTACGTAATGCCTACTGAACAATAGCCAATTTTTCCGTGGGCATGAAAATAGCCAGCAAATATGTGAGGAGATGTAAAAAGGCGCACTGAATCTTGCGGAGATTCAGCACCAGCACGGACATGGCAATCACATGGGCAGAGGTCT
>JAGBDS010000104.1 GCA_017937405.1 Oscillibacter sp. | reverse complement strand
TTGTCGAAAAAGCCTTTTCGACAAGCTGCTGCAAGTTTTTCTGAACTTGAGAAGTTCAGAAAAACTTATGATTGAAAACGAAAGACACCCTTCCTGGGTTTCTTTCGTAACTATCTTCCTTCCCGTCGCGCAAGGTTTTCAGTTTTATCGACAGTCTGAAGCGGGACGCTCAGCGTCCCGCTTTCCTTTTTGTAAGCATCTTTTCCGCCAGCTTTGCTCCCGCCCAGCCCACGGCGGCACCCAGCAGGGCGCCTGCCAGCACGTCGCTGGGCCAGTGGACGTACAAGTACAGCCGGGAGAAGGCGATCACCACCGCTACCGCCAGGGCGGGCTTCCACAGAGGGCTGCCCGCCGCTTTCAGAGCAAACACCGCCGCAAAGGACGCAGCCGTATGGCCCGAGGGGAAGGAGGCATCCAGCGGCGCTTTTACCAGCAGCTCCACCGCTGTATTGACGGCAAAGGGGCGTAGGCGGCCCACCAGGGGCTTGAGCAGCAGATTGCAGCTCACCAGGTCCAGCACCAAACCGCAGGCCACTGCCGCGCCGTACTTCCGCTGGTTTCTGATGAGGAGCAGCACCAAAGCCAGGATGATCCACAGCTCTCCGTGGTCGGCTGTCCGGCTGATGACCGGCAGCACCGCGTCCAGAAAGCCGCAGCGCAGATGCGCTTGTATCCAGTCCAATACCGCAAGTTCCATTCCCTGCATAGACAGTCCTCCTTGATCAACTACCATCACTATATCATACTTCGGCCTGATTTTGCGGAAATCTTTTCGACGTTCTGCACAAAATTCGCTGTTTTCCCACCAGAGGGCGTTGACAGGATCGGAACAGAGTGATAGGATACAGCCAAAATTGAATCGCTTAGATAGAGGCGCGGGTTTCATCAGTACCCTCCGGCAAGGCCAGGCAGCCGCCGGGTGGGAAAGGGAAAACCGCCGAAGCCGCGAAAGCTTGCCTGGGTTTTCGCCGCTGGGCCGCCGGAGAACATCCGCCGGACTGTCACAAGACTTTGTGAAGCGCTATCAATGGCCATCGGATGCCCATTATGGGCACTTTTCCGTATTTCCATGGACCGCTTGACAAAGCGGTCCAATTTTTGTCCCCCGGCGGGGACGGAAACGCCGGAAAACTTTTTTGGAAAGGTTGATCCACTATGAAGAAGTTCCTGTCTCTCGTCATGGCGATGGCCATGATCCTGTCCCTGGCCGCCTGCGGCGGCTCCAAGGCCCCCGCGGCTGAGGCGCCTGCCGCCGAAACCCCCGCTGAGGCTCCCGCTTCCGATGCCGTTTACACCGGCGTGGAGGATGGCGTGCTGACCGTCGGCATGGAGTGCGCCTACGCGCCCTACAACTGGACCCAGATGGATGACTCCGGCGACGCCGTGCCCATCAGCAACGTGCCTGGCTCCTACGCCAACGGCTATGACGTGATGATCGCCAAGAAGATCTGCGAGGCCAACGGCTGGAAGCTGGAGATCGTCTCCAGCGCGTGGGATTCCCTGTGCCCCGCCGTTCAGTCCAAGACCATGGACGCCAACATCGCCGGCCAGTCTATGACTGCTGACCGCATGGCCGAGGTCGATATGGCCGGTCCTTACTACTACGCCACCATCGTCTGCGTCACCACCAAGGACAGCAAGTACGCCTCCGCTACCTCCATCGCCGACCTGGCCGGCGGCAAGTGCACCTCCCAGTCCGGCACTATCTGGTACGACTCCTGCCTGCCCCAGATCGAGAACACCGAGCTGCTGGCTCCCGCCGAGACCGCTCCCGCTATGATCATGCAGCTCCAGACCGGCACCGTGGACTACATCTGCACCGACATGCCCACCGCTATGGCCGCCGTCGCCAAGGACGACAACCTGGTCATCCTGAACTTCTCCGGCACTGACGGCGACTTCCAGTTCGCCTCCGAGGAGGAGCGGGCCGAGAACGTCAACATCGGCATCTCCGTTCTGAAGGGCAACACCTACCTGAAGGACGCCATCGACAGCGTTCTGTCCCAGATGACTGAGGACGACTTCAACGCCCTGATGGACCAGGCCATCGCCATCCAGCCCGAGGTTTGATACACACACTCTCTCCCTCTCTTTGATACTCCGCGTCCTCCGGCCCTGCAAACAGGGTCGGAGGATGCACCCATATAAACGAAAGGAGCTTACCCTATGGATAAGCTGGTGAAACTGGGTCAGGACATCGTTCTGCTGTGGAGCAAATACTGGCCCATGTACATGAGCGGCGTCAAGAACACGCTGATCCTGGCCCTGGTGGCCACCGCCATCGGCTGCGTGATCGGCCTGATCTGCGGCATTTTGAACACCATTCCCTACACGAAAAACGATCCCCTCCCCAAGCGGTTCCTCCTGAAGCTCATCCGGGTGCTGGTCCGCATCTATGTGGAAGTGTTCCGCGGCACCCCCATGGTGCTGCAGGCGGTGTTCATCGTCTACGGCCTGCCCTATTTCACAGACAACGCCCTGCGGTTCAACAACATCTGGGTGGCCGCCATCCTCATCGTGTCCATCAACACCGGCGCTTACATGGCGGAGTCCGTCCGGGGCGGCATCATCTCCATCGACCCCGGCCAGACCGAGGGTGCCAAGGCCATCGGCATGACCCACGTCCAGACTATGACCAGCGTCATTCTGCCCCAGGCCCTGCGGAACATCATGCCCCAGATCGGCAACAACTTCATCATCAACGTGAAGGACACCTCCGTCATGTTCATCATCAGCTTTACGGAGTTCTTCGCCGCCCACCGCTACATCGTCGGCGTCAACAATATGTACTTCCCCTCCGCCACCATCGAGATGATCGGCTACCTGACCATGACCCTCATCGCCTCCTTCCTGCTGCGGCTGCTGGAGAAGTGGATGGACGGCAGCGACAGCTATGAGCTGGTCCAGGACGACCAGCTGGTGATGTCCGCCGGGACGTACAGCCACCCCGACCGTGGCACGCCCTTCGATGAGCGGAGCAAGGAGTTCCACAAGAACGGCAAGGGAGGGCGCTGATATGAGCGAGAAGATTTTAGAGATCAACCACCTGTCCAAATCCTTCGGCAGCCACGAGGTCCTGCGGGACATTGATTTCACCGTCGCCCCCGGCGACGTCACCAGCATCATCGGCGCCTCCGGCTCCGGCAAGAGCACCCTGCTAAGGTGCATCAACCTGCTGGAGACCCCCACCAGCGGCGAAATTCTCTACCACGGAGAGAACGTGGCAGGACGGGGTGTCAACGCCGCCGCTTACCGCTCCCATGTGGGCATGGTGTTCCAGTCCTTCAACCTCTTTAACAACATGACCGTGCTGGAAAACTGCATGGTGGGCCAGATCAAGGTGCTGAAAAAGAGCAAGGAAGAAGCCCGGGACCACGCCATGGAGTACCTGGAAAAGGTGGGCATGGCCCCCTACATCAACGCCCGGCCCCGGCAGATCTCCGGCGGCCAGAAGCAACGGGTGGCTATCGCCCGGGCCCTGGCTATGGACCCGGAGGTGCTGCTGTTCGACGAGCCCACCTCCGCCCTGGACCCCGAAATGGTGGGCGAGGTGCTGAACGTCATGCAGGCTCTGGCCCAGGAGGGGATGACCATGCTGGTGGTGACCCACGAGATGGCCTTTGCCCGGGACGTGAGCAACCATGTGGTCTACATGAACCAGGGCGTCATCTGCGAGGAGGGCACCCCGGAAGAGGTTTTCGGCAATCCCCAGCGGCAGGAGACAAAGGATTTCCTCTCCCGCTTCCGCAAGAACTGATACTAAAATCTGATAAAATCATTTAAGGATGTCCAGGGATCTGCTATACTGTACTGGGTGATGAAAATGGGTTCCAAATACAGATTCAGCAACGAAGAAATAGATGCAATAAAAGAGGCTCG
>JAGBDS010000042.1 GCA_017937405.1 Oscillibacter sp. | reverse complement strand
GCCCTTTTTGGCAGTGGAGAGGAAGGGCCCTTCCAGGTGGGCGCCCACCACCTCCGCGCCGCCGGCATTTTTCGTCCGGTGGGCGGCGGCGTTTTTGCAGATGGCTGTCAGCTGGTCCTCCGGCAGGGTCATGCCGGCGGGGCAAATATAGGTGACGCCCTGGCTCAGCTCATAGTCAGCAATGCGCTGTAAGCCCTCCGGCGTGGCATCGCTGAAATCCTCGCCCACGCAGCCGTGGAAGTGGACATCCACAAGACCGGGGATGACATAGCAGCCCTGGGCGTCCAGGACCTTACCGTCGCCGCTGGCAGCGGAGAGGAGGGCGCCGTCCGTATGGAGCTCCCGCTCCACAAAGCCATTTTCCAGGTCAAAGACCTGACCACCGATCACTTGCATACAGATACCTCCTTATTAGCAGTCAGCTTGCTGAGAGCCGCCTTGTCGCCGACCAGGATCACATCGTTATGGAGCTGGAGAATAGAGGCGGGGCAGTGGGGGTCGATGGGACCGCAGAACGCATTGTACACGGCGTCGGCCTTGTCCTCGCCGCTGGCTATCAGCAGTATCCGGCGGGCGGCCATGATGCAGCCGACGCCCATGGTCAGGGCCTGGCGGGGCACATCGCCGGCGGAGGCGAAGAAGCGGGCATTGGCGTCGATGGTGCTCTGGGTCAGGTCCACCACATGGGTCTCCTTCACAAAGCGGCCGCAGGGCTCGTTGAAGCCGATGTGGCCGTTGCGGCCCAGGCCCAGGAGCTGCAGGTCAGCGTATCCCAGAGAGCGGATCAGCTCGTCATAGCGGGCACATTCCACATCGGTGTCGGCGGCCAGACCGTCGGGGACATGAGTGTTCTCAGGACGAATGTCGATATGGTCAAAGAAGTTGGCCTGCATGAAATAGCGGTAGCTCTGATCATGGGTGGGGGCAAGGCCCCTGTATTCATCCAGGTTCACGGACCGAACTTCCTTGAAACTGAAGTCACCCCGCCGGTTCCAGACTCTCAGCTGTTTGTAAGTGCCGACAGGGGTGGAGCCAGTGGCCAGGCCCAGCACACAGTCGGGCTTTCTGACGACCTCGGCGGAGATGAGATTCGCGGCCCGGCGGCTCATGGCCGTGTAATCTGCCTCCTGATAGATTCTCATAGAGTGTATCTCCTTTTGCTTATCATGTATGATGATGCCTGCAATAAGATCTTGATATAATTATGAGGCTTTCGACGGTATTTTGCAAGAGCGGCGTTGACCGAGCCAAAAGATTTGACCGTCCTGGTTCGGTGCCTGCCGCCGGAGGGCGCAGGCTGTTTGCGGTTTGCAGGACAGCGTAGAAGCTGCGGTTTTGAAGTAAATTGTCAATTTGTGAACGGGACTTGAATTTTTGTTATTATTTGTTACTTTTTCCCTTCACTGACTTTACAAAGCTGACGGGATTCTCTATAATATTTCTGAAATTTGCAGACATGCGGCGCCGCGCCCTGTACGGCGCCTGCTTTTTACCCCTGAAAGGAGCTTTTTTATGCAACTGTGGAAACGGCTGGCAGCGCTGATGCTGTCAGCGGTGCTTTGCGTCTCTCTGCTGGCGGGCTGTGCCAAGGATGGTGAGGGATTGTCTCTGGCGGTATGTGTGGGGCCGTCTCCCAAGACGCTGGATCCCATCTACGCCCAGGAGGTCACGGAGCAGACCGTCCTGGCCCACCTCTATGAAAACCTGATGCGGGTCGCGTCGGACGGCTCCGGCGGCACCACGGTGGTCAGCGGTATGGCCAAGAGTGTGGACACGGAGACCAACCATGACGGCACTGTGACCTATACCTTCCGGCTCCGCAGCGCCAAGTGGTCTGACGGCCGGAGCGTCCGGGCCGCGGACTTTGTGTATGCCTGGTGCCGGCTGGCGGACCCCGCCACCCAGTCGCCCTGGGCGTCCCTACTGTCCATCGTCAGCGGCTATGACGAAGCCCGGGAGGCCGGGGATATGAGCTTGCTCCAGGTCAGCGCGAAAAACGACAGCACCTTTGAAGTGGTGCTGGACGGCAATTACGACTGGTTTTTGACCCAGGTCTGCACCGCTCCCGCCACAGTGCCCCTGCGGCAGGATGTGGTGCAGCGGCTGAAGGAGGCCGGTATCCAAGCTGCTGGGGAGGGGGAAAAGGCCCTCCCCTGGTGGAATGACCCCACCAAGCTGGTGACCAACGGGCCCTTCCAGGTGACAGCCTGGGAGGAGGATTCTCTCCGTATGGCCGCCAGCGAACGATATTACAGTGACCAGCCCGGGCCGTCGGAGCTGACGGTCTGGTTTGCCGCCGATGCGGGGGAGGGTTGGACACTGTACGACAACAAAACTGTGGACGCTGTGTGGCCCCTGCCGGAAGAACGGCTGGAGGAGCTGGCGGCTCAGGAGAACTGGGCGGCCATTCCTACCCTGCGCACATACAGCGCCGTGTTCAACTGCCGGGAGGGTGTCTTTGAAGACCCCACGGTGCGGGAGGCTATGCAGCTTGCCATTGACCGCAACGCCTTGGCGGATGCTGCCGGTGTCACAGCTGGAGCGGCGGAGGGACTGGTGCCTCCAGGTGTGCCCGAAAATGAGGAGGGGGACTTCCGGACAGTGGGCGGCGCCCTGTTGGACAACGACCCGGAACTGTACGGGGAGCGCCGTGACCGGGCCCGGGAGCTGCTGAGTAATGCGGGCTACGACAGCGGCAGTGACCTGGGAGAACTGGAGTATGTGTACGCCGACATCGGCGGAAACGGGAGGACTGCTGAACTTTTGTGCCAACAGTGGCGGGATGTTCTCGGCATCCATATCACGCCGAAAGGTGTTACGGAGCAAGAACTGCGCAACGCTCTGCGAACCGGCGCGTACACGGTTGCCGGTACAGCACTGACAGCGGACGGCAACGACGCCGAGTGCTTCCTGACTGCCTGGACCTCCCATAGTCCCAACAATGTGGCGGGCTATGAGAACAGCGCCTATGATACCCTTATGGCTATCATCGCCAACGCCGCCGACGGTACGGCCCGTATGGGCTGTCTCCATGACGCGGAGGACCTGCTGCTCGGCGACCATGTCCTGGCTCCCCTGTATACCGAGGGTACGGCCTGGGAGCTGCGGGATACCCTGACTGGCGCCTTCCGGGACGCCCGGGGCTGGTTCGGCTTTGCCAATACCATTACCAGAGGCTCTTGATCCGCAAAAGATTCCCTCTCATTCAGATGTGTATCAATGCGATAAAAGACTGTGCAGGGTCACAGGCTTTGAAGGAAAAGAATGTGTGTGGGAAAATCGTCAAGGTCCTCCCGCATGGTTTTGATTAAACTTGCTGCAGACTGTCGATAACCCCGGAGAATTTGCAGCAGCTCAGCGGAAAGCGGAAAGGTTTTTTCGGCAAAAAAGAAGGAGACAGGCACAGCCTGTCTCCTTCTTTTGTCAGGTGGCTTCATTCCGGATATTTTCGTTTCTCAATCCGAACCGGAATCCAGCGAAGCGAATCCGGTTCGGAAGCGAAGAAAAAGCACGTTCGGCGTATGAAAAGGCCCTGAGGCCTTTTCACCGCCTCAGGGCTTTTTCAGAGCTGGAAAGCATGAACACTTTCGAGGCACCAATTTCCGGCTTGCACCCAAAACCAAATCACAACCCAGCGAAGCGGTTGTGATTTGGAAAGGAGGAGCAGCGGAATGAGTGCGCTCTGACTTTTGAAAAAAGTCGGAGCAAGCGATATGTAGCTTGCTCCGACGTGGAAAGCGTGAACACTTTCGAGGTGCGGAAGATTCAGAATTTAATACAAAATTTATCTAATTCTCGGTCTGAAACAATCCAACCAAAGTGATGTTGTTCCAGGTGCTTATTAATGGCTGTCAGAACACAATTTTTTTCACACCCATTATCATGAATGTATTTATATATTCCGCAGCAAATTAATTCCACAAAAGCTTGGTAATGTGCTTTAACCCTATCGGAGGATTGTCCAGATTCGTTATCTGCTTTACTATAATAATCATATAAGTGTAAAGCTGGGGGCAAAATTCTCCGATTAATTTGATTCATTGCATTCTCCACAGGATTCGAGGACTTGGAACCAGCTTCACATCCGAAGTATGTCCAGACAATTTCGTATATATCATCTTTTACATAACGCACAGCTTTTTTGGTATCATCTGTTAATTCATTAAGGAATTTTTTATCGCAAAAAAGCCTTGGACCGGCACCTGTCGCCTCTAACTTATATGCCCGGATATAATCCAATCCACTTACATTCACGGCCTGATAGCTTAACTCGCCATTCCAAATGCGACCTTCCCGATTAAAGAAAACCTCAGTGCCCGCGGTAATACCACCTCGAAAAAGCAATGGCGCAGTACCATGCTGGATATAAGTTGCTTCGTACTCATTATTTAAAGCCACCGTCATTCGCGACTTGCTTTTCAATGTATCCATATTGATGATCGGCTCATTAAAATCCTCTGCACAAGACATAAATGCGGTATACACGAAATTACTAATCTGGCGGACAAATAAATCAGGCTGCTCAGAACCAATAACCAATGAGTCACTAAAACTAATTAAATGACTAAACGATGTCACGGCATTGTTTTCTGCAAACTGCCGCAGTCCATGTTCGTCACTATGTTCTTCAATTGGGTGTGTTTTCTCATCAAAGAAACGAGTCCTGAGTATATTATGGAACATATCCAGCTGATCTCTTGCGGCAACACTATCTCGTTTTATTAAACTTGAGAAACCAAGCAAGTCCAAAAAAGCGACAACCATGCTTATATCAACCTTCCTCACGTTCTTCGTCCCACGCTGTACGGATACGCTAATCTTCGAAAAGTTTAATCATATCGTTTTGACTCATGTGGAAGTACAATTCTTTCCTTCCTCAGACAATTAAGCAACCTCTGACAACCTTCCTCCACATCCCGCCAGGTCGCATCGAAATCGTCGGTGTACCACGGGTCGGCAACATCGCCGGGGTGGTCGGTATACTCCATCAGGAGGTGCATCTTGCCCTCGAAGTCCCCGCCGCAGATGCGATACATATTGCGGAGGTTTGTCTGATCCATGCCAATCAACAGATCGTATTCCTCGTAATCGTCGTTCTGAAGCTGTCGTGCAGTTTTCCCGGTGCAGTTGATTCCATGCTCGGCCAGCTTGCGCCTCGCCGGAGGATAGACCGGGTTGCCGATCTCCTCGGTGCTGGTCGCAGCGGACTCGATCAGGAAGTCCTTTTCCAGGCCCGCTTTCCGCACCAGATCCTTCATAACAAACTCGGCCATGGGGCTTCTGCAAATATTCCCATGACACACGAAAAGTATCCTCATCATGTCCGTTCTCCTGTGCCGCCTTGATGGATTCATTATAGCATACTAATTCCTGACAGTCGAGGAAGATTTCCAGATGTGCGCATGCGTTGATTTGCCGCATCAATTCCAACTTAGACCAACCATAGTGGCAAGCCGCGCGCATATACCATGCCTGTTCCTCCATAGAAAGCCCGGCCTCCATAATCACCACATTCTGCGTCCAGCCAAGTGTCACGGCCAGAGCCAGCAGGTCAGGCACATCTTGATAGGCGTTGTAGAATTCCCGCATACGGCGTAAATTACGCGGGGAGATACCCACGGCATTCGGATATACCTCTTGCAGATATTCGGATGCTGCGACAGCCGCGCCTTTTTCGGGTCTGCTGCTAACCAGTTTCCCAATTGCGCAATACAGTTCCATCTGGGACAACTCAGCCGCCATCAGCCTGTCCAGTTCTGCGTACATTTCGCTATAATCGATTGGCTTTCGAACATTCATGGTTTTCTCCTTTCCGGCACAAAGCACCAAGTTTTTATATGGTCATTTAGGAGTCCTGCGGGAACGGGTCAGGGTCAAAGGATTCGCCAAAAAGTCTTCGGTGTCCAAAGGTATCGTGGGGATAGGATCGATGAGCTGGAAACTTTACTTTATTGGAAGAAAAACTTTGGATGAATTTCTCCATACAAGTTCCATGTATCAGCTCGCCGGAGGACATTACATAGTATGTTTTGTCATCATAGACCACGGCAGAGCAATGAGCACAATGCCCTATTGCCGCATTGCGGAGCTCTTCCAGCCTGCAGCGGATCTCCGTGATCAGGCCGATACACTCCTCATAGGTAAAACAGACGTGCCGCTTGATATATTCTCCGGGTGCAATAAGATATAGATGAATGACTGGTTTGGACACGATCTGGATGGCGTATCGAAACTCGTTTGTGCGTTCTTTATAGGTGAGACTTGAAAAGTCAAACTCTGGAGTGTCTTTTGGAAAGTAGTCAAAGAAGTATTCCTTACAGCTATCATACGAAATCTCACCCTGACGAGCTACTCTCTGGAAACACTTCCTGTGGACAATACGGCGGTCTTTCAAACGGCAGAGCCTGTTCTGCCGGGTAAAAGCCTCTCCGCAAATCGGACATCTTTCGAAGTCAGAGTAATTTGCGTCCGACAGGCATTTTTCCAGAGTGTCTGCAAAACTCCTGGCTTCCTCTTGCTTAACAAAATTGGAATATGTGCGGAGCTGCGCCTCACGCTTATTTGTCAGCATGATGTTTAGTCCCCGGCTCGTAGTAACAACAACGCGGTATGCAAGTGGCTGCGCCATAGTATTTCGTCCTTTCGATAGAATAACTGCACACAGCAAAGCCGCCGTATGTGATTTCATACGGCGGCTTTGCTGTGTACGTTTACTAAAGCTCTATGATTTGTTCCCAGAGCAGGATGTGCTTATTATCAATCGCCCGGTTATCATGGAAGTGTCCAAAGAACCAGTATTGAAAATCGAGCCGACTATTGACCATATCCAGGAAATCGCTGAGATGGTCTGCTTCATTGTGACGACTCATAGAAAGGGCAATGCTGGTGGGTGCGCAGTGTGTAATGACATAGTCCACTTTCCATCTTGCCTGTTCCAGTGTTTCCAGAGCGTCAAGGTATTCTTCGTCTGATGGCAGTTCCTCTGGCCACCAAGAGCGCCCAAGCACACGGAATCTGTGCCGTCCTGACCGCTTCAACTGTGTATACTGTACCTGAAAGTCCGGAGCATTTGGGTCAAGGATGCCGTCCTCTATATCATGGGAAGAGGCTCCGCCCATTGTGAAGAAAGTGCTACCATTAATTTCGTAGAGTTGACCCCTCATGAGATGCAGGATATGCGGGCGTATCCTCTGCACTTTTCCGCCGTGCCACTGCTCAACAGGCAGTTCTTTGAGCATGGAATAGTTCTCATGATTCCCATCTATCCACAAGGTAGTCCACGGCTTGTCCTCCAGCCAATCCAGCCAATAGCGTTCCTCTGCCGCCCCATTCCAGATGCCGCCAAAATCGCCGCAGATGATGGTGTAATCATTACGCCCCAGGGTACTTTGCTCAGGGAAATATTTTCGTCCAAACCTCTGAAAGTTGCCATGGCAGTCGCCAGTGATAAACACCATTGGTATCACCCCTTTTCTATTGTTTGTTCGACTTCTCTACCGCCCCGCAGGTAGACCAGAATCTTATCGGCAGATAAAACTTTTACAGTATCCACCAGTTGGCGGATCATACGCTCATCCCATTCGGTAATGTCAGCGGAACCAGAATTCAAAATTTGGACAGCATCGCTGATTCGCTTATTGGCCGCTGAGTCAGCCTGCTCCTGCGCAAGCAGAGTGTTTCGCCGTTCTTTAAGGGCTGCTATATCTTCTGTAATACGCTTGAATTCATCAGCGTATTTCAAGTAACCACCGTCTGTACGCGACTTGATGAACAGACCCCGAAATTCCTGATCCAGTTCGGCGATTTGTTTATCAATATCTAATACGCTCATGGCCCCTGCTTCACCTTGCGTCAGTTCCATTCTCATTGCCTCAGTAATTTGAGCCACAAGAACTGATTTTTTGCTCATAGCCGCGTTGATTGCGGCGAGGATCGCAGCTTGCAGAGGCGTCTCATCCAGCGTAGGGGAATCCTTGCAGTATCTGGTTCCGTAATCCACACGGCTTGCACACCGCCACACGATCCGTTTCTTGCCTCGCTTTGTCCATGCGCATCGGCGGTATAGTGTGCCGCACTCCCCGCAGACCAGACGCTCAGTTAGGGCGTACTTAGCACTATAGCAGGATTTTCCGGTAGGCGCCTTATTCTGGCTGGGAGCTCGGCCAGCATTTCGGCGGGCCATTTCGGCTTGTACCGCATTATAGGTGTCACGGCTTACGATCCCCTCATGATGGTTTTGGACAAGGTACATGGGAAGCTGGCCGGTGTTTCGGATCTGCTTTCTGCTGATGCAGTCGCTGGTATAAGTTTTCTGCTGCAGAACATCTCCGCAGTATTTCTCGTTTTTCAGGATGTTACGGATTGCGGAGATTGACCAGTCCGTATTGCCTTTAACGGTTTGAACGCCATCCTGTTCCAGTGATTCCTTGATCATACGCATGCTATATCCAGCCAGGAAGCTATCATATATTCTTCTGACCACCTCCGCCTGCTCTGGGATTATTTTGGGGGTGCCGTCCTCACCACGTTCATAAGCATAAAGATGTTTGTATTGGATGGTGGTTTTGCCCTCACGCATAGCTTGTCTCTTGCCCCAGCGAACATTTTGGCTGATGGATTCACTTTCCGCCTGGGCGAACGCGCCCATCATGGTGATAAGCATTTCACTGTCGGATTCAAGCGTGTTGATATTTTCCTTTTCGAAGATGACGGCGATGCCCAGTTCCCGCAGGGTGCGTATGTAATTTAAGCAGTCCACAGTGTTTCTTGCGAAGCGGGAGATGGATTTGACCAGTACGAGGTCAATCTTTTTCTGGCGGCACTTGCGAATCATCTTGAGAAACTCAGGCCGTTTGGTTGCAGACGTGCCAGTGATACCCTCATCGGCAAAGATTCCTGCCATAGTCCAGTTGGGATTCGTCATGATTTTATCGGTGTAGTAATGTTGCTGGGCCTCATAGCTGGTGAGCTGTTCCTCATCATCAGTGGACACTCGGCAGTAGGCAGCGACACGAAGCTGTTTCTGGATGGATCGTTCCTTTGCAAGTTCCGGATTGGCGGGAATAGTTATGATTTTCGGTGACGTTCCTGTCATGAGACTTGACTCCTTTCTATAATTTGTTTATTCCTCAGCTTTAGGCTGATTGAACCATTTGGGTGGATTAGGACGGCGGTTGATATCTGTTCGAGGAGACTGGCGCCCGTTTTGCTTGTTGACTCCAAAGATGTCAGGATGTTTCTGATACGCTCGGTTTCATAGTCCTCTGAGCCAAGCGCTTCAAATCGTCCGGCAATGATATCCATGACCATTTCCTTAGCGGTTACCTCATCAAACCCCGCAGTATTTATCATCCTGATGAATGCATCCTCCTGCTGTGTGGCCTGATAATGCAGGCACTGTGGAGGTTGAACGGAGTCTGCGTGGATGAAGATGTACTCCAAAATGCTTCTGACATCTTTTTTGACACTCTCCATGCTGATTTGCGGTGACAGCATTCCACACGATGGACATATCCATCTGGCCCAGCCAGCGTAGTTTTGGCGGTATTCTAACCTGTCACCGCACACATCACATCGTGCGAGAGCCCTCAGAGCTTTATCGAGATGCCCATCCACCTCAGTTTTTCCCATAGTCGGCTTTGCGGTGAAAGCCCGCATCTGTTCCTCCTCTGTAATAAGTGAGGGATAGTCTTGACCGCCCGCATAAACGCTGCAGCTAAGAATTCGGGCAATCATGTTTTTGTTCCATGGCTTATCAGTCTCATGGTAAGAAATTGGCTGTGTATTCAGCCAATCTGTGAGCTGTCGGTAGGAGGCTCCTTCTGCGTAGGCTTTGAAAATCGCTCTGACGATCTTCGCTTCCTGCTCCTGTACACAAACTTGCCCCATCCGTATTTCATACCCAAAGGGTAGTTTTCGGTTTGATGCCATTACCTCACCGTCCTTTTAATGTGTTCTGTCAATTCGAGTCCATTTTTTAACCGGAAACATAGGGCATTACTGTTGGCGGTAACTTTTTCAACCAGTTCGTCGAAGATTTCTCCGTCAAATGCTGCGAGATATGCAGGCATGAGCTCCAGCGTTTCCATCAGTTCCTTCGTTTTGAGAATGGTATCGTCATCCCGCCCACCAACCAACCGTTCCTTTTCCTGCTTGGCTGCCTGGAGTTGACGGTTCAGTTCGTTGCTTTGAGATATAAAAATATCAGAATCGACAAGGCCGAGCTTGTTCATGTCAGCCAACATTCGATTCTGATCGGAGATATCTGATATTCTCTTGTTTAATTCAATGATGTCCATCCTCCAGAGCATACGCTTTTCTCTAATTTGCTGGAGATATGAGACCATCTGAGTGAGAATGGGAGAACCATGGATCTTGAGCTTGTGATAGAGCCGCAGGAACGCAGATTGGATTTCTTCTTCTGGGATCTGTACTACAGGACAGCTATCCTTGTCCTTGAAATGGCTACGGCAAATCCAGTAGGTTTTCCCGCGGCAAATCTTTTTCTTAAAGACACTTCCGCATTCCCCGCAGTAGATTCTTTTCTGAAAGGGACTGGATACAGCAGCTACATTTCCTTTCCGGGGGCCGGCATATCTTCTTTGCTTCAGTTCTTGAACCGCAAAGAACAGCTCTTTCTCAATGATAGGTTCGTGAGTTCCCTCAACATAGTATTTCTCACATTCGCCACGGTTTTTGGCTCTCTGAAACGGCAGGGTGCTGGAAGTGTACGTTTTTTGCCACAGAGAGTCACCAATGTATCTTTCGTTGGATAAAATGTACGATATCGTGCATTCTCTCCATTTAAGTCCTTCCTTACCAATCGGGGCAGTTACCTTTTCCTGATTGAGCTTTGCCGCAATTTCGTCCATGTTCAATCCGTCAAGGTAGTCATGGAAAATGCGCCGAACAATGTCGGCGCATTTCTCATCAATCTGAATTTTTTTGTTCTGAATAACATAGCCGTAGGGCACAGAGGAAGGCAGATATGTTCCGCTTTTCATGCGCTGCTGATAACTCCAGCGCATATTGCCCGAGATGCTTTCGCTCTCTTTCTGTGCGATGGCGGCGAACACTGCTGTCAACAGCTCTCCGCTCATATCAGAGGTGTCAATACCCTGTTCCTCGAAGCAGACACCAACGCCGATTGATTTCAATTCACGAATGGTTTCCAGACACTCTGTGGTATTTCGTGCGAAGCGGGAGATGGATTTGACGAGGATTTTGTCCACCCGTCCTTTTCGGCAGTCTGATAACAGACGCTGGAAGTCTGGCCGTTTCTGAGCGGATGTGCCTGTAATGCCCTCATCGGCATATATATCGGCCATTGTCCAATTCTCATTGCTGGAGATCAGAGTGGAGTAATAGTTGGTCTGGGCCATGAAGGAGTTTAGCTGATCGGTGGAGTCTGAGCTTACACGGGCGTATGCAGCCACGCGGAGCTTCTGGCTTTCCGGCCTTTCTGCTTTTTCGATGACGATGACTTTCTTCTCGTTCAGTGCAAGGCTTCCATCGGTCAACCGCTTCTCGCTCATAGCTTTCACCTCCTATTAGCAACACACAATACCACATCTCCTGCGCAATAGCTATCAGAAATGCAAAGAAATATCAACGAAAAAGAATGATATCCGCACCGTTCAGTGCGGATATTCGTGCGGCGATTTTTTGCAGTTCAGCCTGCGAAAAACCATTGCGTTCCAGCAGGAGAAGCAGTTTTTTTATGCCGCAAAAGTCAATGTTCACGATGGGCTCATTCATACCTGTTTCTCCTCCTATGTATCTAAGACTTTTTTACAATATCGCCTGCTCGACCGAGACCGATGCTAATGTCAAGAGCTCTGTCCACCTCTTTCATTTTGTCTGCGCCGATGCTTCCCATATATTCACGTAGCCTGGACTTGTCCAATGTACGAAGCTGTTCTAACAGAACAGTCGATCCCTTGAACAGCCCGCAGGATGATGCGCCAAGGCAGACATGGGTAGGCTGTCGCTTTCTTTTGTGGTATCCCGTGATGGGCGCGACGATCACAGTGGGACTATGACGGTTCCCCACATTATTTTGTACGATCAGCACAGGCCGGGTGCCGCCCTGCTCAGAGCCAACCACAGGCATGAGATTCGCATAGTAAATGTCACCACGCAGGATGTTTCGCTCTTTCTGCGCATTCATATTCGTTCCTCCTTGCGAAAATAAGCGGAGGCCGCTCCTAACTGTGAAGCGTTATTGCTAACAAGATCAAAGGGAGCGGCCTCCGCGGTTTCTGACATTTGCTTTCGTATTGGTTCTATTCGACACTACTTCCCGAACCAAGGGCGGCTAAACTAACCAGCGGCTGGCGCCGCTCTCCGGGAATCTCACCCCTCCGAGGTTCTCTCCGAGCTGTCCCCATTGCTTGAGGCTGTGGCTGGACAGAGAGTACAGGCTGACGGGGTCATTGCAAAACAGCTTGCCAGGGCTGCTTTTGGCTGGGTGGGAACCGCTGGGCACCTTATTTGGCCGTCTTTTATGCAGGACATTCCGCACAGGTGGTCTTGGCGCACCCGCCGAATCGCTTTTCCTCCTCCTCGGAAGACCGTCAGCCGACGTTATTAGTCGCCGGATATGACCGCCTATCAGCAGTTTTTTTCAAAGTACAAGTTGAGGAAGCCTTCATTTTTCCCCCTCACTTTCTATTGCTGAATTTTTTGGACTTTGTACGGAAAAATTTTAAAAATTTTTATTATTCAATTTCTGCTTGAGAGTAGCAAGGATTTTTTTCTTTCGATCCTGCAATGTCATGACCGGGATACCGGTTTCCTGACTGAGCTGGCGGAGAGATTTCCGTTTCTTCGCAAGATACAATGCATAGATCAGGCGATAGCTCTCCATATCCAACTGGGCCAGTGCCTTTTGAAGCGACTTGACTTCTGCGTTCAAAATAGCCTTGGCCTCCACATCCTCTGTATCATCCTTGATCACTTCTTCACCGCTGCAGCCATCCTCATCTTCAATCGTGTAGATGGAGAGGATACTTAAATCGCTTTCTTTCGTTTGTATGTAATATCTTCGGTTCTTTTCTGCCTTGTACATTCGTGCCTCAGATTCGGTAGTCTCCAGGACAACATCATCCATGTCAATAAAGAAGCGTCCTTTACTCTCCGGGGTCCTGATAAACCGATAGAATTCGCTGCCGCTCATCTCAATCCATTCAGTTTTAGCGGTTTCGCAATTAGGGTCTTTCTTTCTGTAATATCTCTTTGCCAAGAGTTTCTCCTCCTTTTCTGAACATTTGGAAAAGCCAAATGTCAGAAACGGAGGGGACCGGCACCTGACAAGGTGCCATGGAATAATAAAAAAACTGCCGATGTCACGCCTGGGCGTTACATCGGCAGGGATTAAAGTATTGAGAGCTCCATTGGAAATGTGTTTTCGGGCAGGCGGCGGTTTCTCTTTTCCGCCAGAGGTCTTTTCACATTTCCTGTGAGTCCGGCGGGCAGCACGTGCCCGTCCTTGGTAAGCTGTGTGTCCTGTCGCATAAGTTTGCAGGAATCTCTCAATACGGTGGATGTCATACTCCATCGCATACTACTCCTTCCGCTCACACGGCCGGCACACAGGCGGCAAATCTCATCCCCTTTCTGGTCCGAATTTCATGGCAGCATCGAGCTGCCGCCCTGCCGATTACATATTCACTTATTGCAGGTCAGATATAAAAATGCTGCGGACAAAAGGGTGGGCCTTCACATCATAGAATAAGGCTCGTTTGCCGCAGATTGGATTCACAGAGTCTACAACTGGTAGCTTCTCAGCTTCATATAGACACCTCCTCGCTTTGTAATCCTGACGCAAAATACTGTTAATTTTAGGGAATGCTGCCAGTATAGGCAGTATAGCGACGAAAAGTGCAGTTTCGGTGCAGTTAAGGTGAAATTAAAGTAGAATTATTCTCGCTTTTTCAACAAAAAACAGGAGTGGATTTTCTCCACTCCTGTTTCGGTTCATCTGCTTTGACAGTTATTCGCAGGCATTCCCATTAAAGCGGTATCCCACACCCCGAATACTTTCGATATAATCTTTGCCGCGCGGGTGCAGTTTTCGACGAAGAGTCCTGATGTGGGACTTGATGGTCGCTTCCAGATTGATGTCGCCCTCGCAGTTCCATACATGCCTGTAAAGTTGCTCTTTGGTCAATACCTGCCCTCTGTGCTTTGCCAAGCAATAAAGCAATCCGAATTCCTTCCGCGTCAGTTCCAGAGAGGCCCCATGGATCGTAACACGCCAGTATGTAGGATCGATCACAAGATTCTTCCCAAAAGCAAGGGTATAGCGTCGATCCCTGATTGCGTCATCACAGGTATAGATCTGAATCAGTGCCTGTGCTTGAAGTAAGCACTCGGATGGGTCATTCGTTTTTTCTAAGCAAACACTTGCACCAATTGTCAGAAGCAAAATGCGCTGAGCGGAACTCAACACAGGCGTCAACACCAGGATCGGAGTTGACTTTGCTTGTCGCATCGTCTTTATGAGATCGGTTCTGTCAATTTCTGGCGGTGCAACGGCCATGATGACCAGGCAATATGGCCGCTTCAGATATAAGGACAGAGCATCTTTGTCTGAGGGCGTGTCATGGACCTCGGTTGTCTCATCATGCATAGCTTCTTTGATTATCTGGCATATGGAATTTTCATCATAAACCAACAACACACTCTTTTTCATCATGGTCACTCCTTTCCTGGTCTTGTTTTCGTGATAGAGCAAGCGGGAGCGGCAATGTCGCTCCCGCTTTGGGTTACTTCACGATCTCAGCACAGAAGCGCATCATCATAGTCGCTATCTGTGCGCGGGTTGTACTTCCCTTGGGAGCGAGGATCAGGCCACTGCCATCGGCCGCGTCCATGCCGCCTACTACGCCGGAGCCGCAGGCCCACTGCATAGCAGGAACGGCGTACTCTGCCACGGTGGTCGCATCGCCATAGGAGAGAATGTTGGTATCCTCGCCAACGCTCACATCGTAACCCTTGTATTGGGCATAGCGGTATAGCATCGTCACCATCTGCTCACGTGTCAGCGTGTCGCTGGGGCCGAACTTGCCGTTACCGTAGCCACCGGCCACGCCCTCGGATTTCGCCCAGCGGACAGCCTCTGTGTACCAAGCACCTTCCTTCACATCTTCAAAGTCGAGTGCGTAGTTGACCGTGGGGCTGCCGTTCAGACGCCACAGCATCACGATGAGCATGGAACGGGTGGTGGGCGCATTAGGCTTGAAGATGCCATCGCCATAGCCCACCATCAGGCCGTTTTCCAGGCAGAAATGGACGCCGTCGTGATACCAGTCTGTCATCCTGGCGTCGGTATAAGGCCAGATGGGACAGGTATTGTCCTTGAGGCAATCGCCGTAGTTCCGGTTCCAAACAGATTCCTTGAAAGCGGCTTCAATGGTCACGCCGCCGGAGGGCATCTCGAAGGTGTACTTGCCGTTGCCCTTGGTAGTGACTGGGAGCTTGTTGCCGTTCTTATCCTTGACGGTCAGCTTATCCAGCTCATAGCCATCGTCCGGGTCAACGGTGATGGTGACCGTGCTGCCCTTGGTGGCGGACTTGGGGCTGACGCTGATCTTGCCGCCGTCAGGGTTGCTGTCTGGGAGAGCAATCGGATAGCTGGCGGAGCCGCCGCCTCCGCCGCCGGAGGAATACTGCCGCCACGCGATGACATACGCCGAATAGTATCTGGCGTGGATTGTGATAGCCGTTTTATCGGCGCTGACCTCAAAAAACTCGCCGTCAGCGTTAGGAGAAGTTGTCAGTGTATGCACTGCGCCATCATGGAGTCGGAGGACGGTGTAACTGTCCTTGCCCTGCAGCGCAGCGGGCAGGAGAAGCGTGGTTTCCAACAGCACGCCGGTATCCGAGATGTTTGTCGTCGTGGGTGTGTTGCCGCTTTCTGTGACTGTTTTTTCCACAGTCAGCGCCAGTTCCTGCCCCAGCGTGTACCCACCGGCCTTGTTCTGCATATCCCGGGTCTGCTCGTCCGTCAGTTCGGTTTTGTCCACGGTCAGCTTGATCTCGACGCTGCCGCCACCCGCAACCACAGTCTGGTTTTCCTCTGTGTAAATTGTATTGTCCGTGAACACAGTTTCCAGATTGCCTACGACAGCCGTGGCCGCGCCGGGTTTGACCTCCACGATCGAGTTGGTCTTTCCGGCGGGCAGCTGGATGTTTGCGGACGCATTCTGATTGGTAATCTCCACCTTGATCGTCACGGTGACACCATTCCGACTGGCCACAAGGTTATAAATGCCGGGGATGACACCGGAGAAGGTATATTCGCCGTTACTGTCGGTCACGGTCTCTGCGATCTGCTGTCCGCCCAGCATCAGGGTCACGGTCACATGGCCGATTGGCTGGTTATTCTGATTCACTACGCCGCTGATCGTATACACGTTCGTTTTCCACTGAGCGGTGAAGGTTATATTTCCGGCAGGCATTGTGTAGGTCTCACCACTCTGATAGACCGCATTCCCGAGCTTCCAGCCAGCAAAGGCGTGATCTGCCTTTGTCAGACCACCTGCGTTCGGCAGGACGAGCACCGATCCGGCCTGAAGCCCGCTCTGCGGTGTGGGAGCCGTACCGGTGGCACCTTCGCCGCCCGCGAAGGTCGCAGTGTAGGTGGTCGGAGCCGCCTGGCGGTAGATGGTCAGCACGCCGATCTTCCGCAGCCCGCCGTCCGCTGCGTCCGCGTGGCGGTAGTTGGCGTCGGTGATCTCTGCCCAGACCTCATAGGTGCCCGCTTCGGTGGGGGCAGCCACCGTTTGGCCATTCTGGCGATAAGTCACGGTATGCGCAACGGCGGGGGATGCCGTGACGGTTGCCACATGCGCATTTCCATCAAACAGCACCGAATTGTCCGTGACCGAGAAGGTCACCGGCGCTTTCTGAATGGTCAGTGTCGCCGTGGGATTAGAGATGGCGTAGCTTTCTGCGGCAGGGTTCCCCGGTATCAACGTGACCGTATGCGTTCCGGCATTCGTGGCGGTGGAAACGGTAAAGCTGCTGCCGTCGCCCTCTGTCCGTCCGACCAGCGTGACTGTCGGGGTCTTCGGCGTGCCGTCATAGACCTGCGTCAGATTCGTCCAGACGGCCAGCGCCGCTTTTTTGTTGATGGTCAGCTCGCCGACCTTCATGGAGCGGGTTGTTTCTGCCTGCCCTGCAAACTTGAAGTTTTCGCTGTCGAGCGTCACCCACACTTCGTAGGTACCTGCGTTTTTCGGCGTGACAGTTTCGTTGCTCTGTTTGTAGCTGACGGTGAACCGCCCGCCGATGGCCGTAGTCTGCCCCGCCGTCTGGGCGACGGTGGCGGCCTTGTCCGTGCCGTCGTAGGTGTACGCGTTGTTCGTCACGGTAAAGCTCACCGGCGCCTTGGCGATGGTGTAGTTCTGGGTTTTGTCATCCGGCAGCTTGTAGTTGGGATTGGAAAGGCTCTCCGCCGTGGCGATGTAGGTCCCGGCGTTCGTCTGCGCGCCGTCGGTAACGGTGACGGTGCAGGTATCACCGGAAACCAGCCCGGTGGCTTCGGCGGTGACGCTGACGGCGCTGCCGGTGTAGGTCAGATCCTCATGGCCGCTCCAGGCCAGGCCTACCGTTTTGGCGGTGATCTCCGCCGTAGTGGAGACACCACTGAGAGAGGCCGTGGAAAGCTGATAGTTTGCGTCCCAGCCGTTTGTCAAGGTAATGCCGCTCACATTGACGGCCTTGTTCGTCCCCACGGCTTTATCCGTGAAGGCGAAAGTGCCGCTGGCGGTGGGATGTTCATCGTTCGCCGCGCCGGAGAGAGTGAGCGTGCCAGTGGCCGCAGCGGTTCCATCGTACTCCTTGCCGCTTACCGTGTTCACACTGGGAATCAAAACCGCTTTGTTTACCGTCAGCGTCACGGTGGTTGTCACAGGATTGTAGTTGTCGGCGTCATCAGGCGTGAAAGTGACACTGTACCCGGTCGTGCCGCTGTCGGAAACGGCGGGCTTTGTGGAGCTGGCCGTCCATGTGAACGTGCCGGAAACCGTCAAGGCGGTGTTATTGGGGTTCTTTGCCGTACCGTCGGACAGGTTGCTGTCGGACAGACTCTGTCCGTAGGTGATAGCCGACGCCGTGGGATTGGTGCTGACGGTGGGCGTTGCCTTTCGGATGGTGAAGTCCGCCGTGTCTGTGGCCAGCTGGTAGTTGTTCGTAGCGGCAAAGGTGGCGGTGACGGTGTAGTCTCCCACATCGGTGGGACAGGCCGCACTGTCATAGCTTGGCGTACCGGCGCGGTTGGTGTAGCGGTAGGTCACATTGGCAATGCCGTTTTTCTCCGAGGTGGGGACAGGGCTGTTCTTGGCCGTTCCGTCGTAGGTCCAGCCCGCCATGGTGACCGAGCCGCCGCCGACCGCCGGGGTGATGGTAACTTTTACATCGGTGGGCTGCGTCAGGGTGTAGTTCCCCGCAGCAGTTCCGGTCAGGGAATATCCGGTGACGGTGACAGGCTTGTTCTGTCCCGCGTCGGCAGTCGCGACCGTGCCCGAAGCACCGGAAGATACCAGCGTCACAGTGTCCTGCACGCCGTCCCGGATGACCAGGCTCTCCAGCGTGCCGCCGGAGACAGCCACGGTTGTATTCCCCGGTTCATAGTCCCGGCCTGTGGCCGCAGCACCGGTGATGGTCAGTTCCTTGGGTGCGACCGTGATGGAAACCGTCTTCTCCACCGAGTTATAGCTGGTATCTGTGGGCGTGAACACCACGGTATAGCCGTTGTTGGAAACGGTGGGGATGGTGCTGTCGGTCTTCCATGCAAAGGTGCCGCCGGTCTCGGTGCTGGTGAGGTTGCTGGCACTCAGCGGCTGGCCGTAGGTCAGACCTGCCGCCGTGGGCCAGGTAATTTCATTCGGATAGGAGGAGGCGCTGATGGTCAGCGTACCGATCTTCATTGTGCGGGTCGTATCCTCCTGTCCCACAAACTTGAAGTTTGCGCTGTCGAGGGACACCCAAACATCATAGGTACCCTTAGCATTAGGCGTTGCCGCCACGCCATTCTGCTTGTAGCTGACGGTGAACTGTCCGCTGACGGACGGGGTCTGCCCCGCAGTTTGGGTGACCGTGGCCGTCCTGTTCGTGCTGTCATAGATGAGGTCGTTGTCCGAAACAGTAAAGCTCACTGGGGCCTTGGCGATGGTGTAGCTTTGGGCGACGGCAGTGGGCAGCTTGTAGTTGGAGTTCGAGAGTGCGGTGGCCTTGGCGGTATACGTCCCGGCGTCAGTCTTGTCGCCATCGCTGACGGTGACCGTGCAGGCATCCTCCCCGATCAGCTCGGTGGCTTCGGCGGTGACGCTGACGGCGTTGCCGGTGTAGGTCAGGTTTTCATGGCCGCTCCAGGTCAGGCCCACCGTTTTGGCGGTGATCTCTGCCGTGGTGGCAACATTGCTGAGCGAGGCCACGGAAAGCTGATAGTTTGCGTCCCAGCCGTTTGTCAAGGTGATGCTGCTCACATTGACGGTCTTGCTCATCCCCACATTTTTGTCCGTGAAGGCGATGATGCCGGTAGCTGCGGGATTCTCACCGTTCACCGCGCCGGAGAGAGTGAGGGTGCCGGTGGTGGCGGTGTTCCCGTCGTAGGTCTTGCCGTTTACCGTACTCACACTGGGGGTCAGTTCTTTCCTGTCCACCGTCAGCGTCACGGTTGTGGACGCACTGTTGTAGTTGTTGACGTCATCAGGCGTGAAGGTGACGCTGTAGGCGGTGCTGCCGCTGTCGGAAACGGCAGGCTTTGTGGAGCTGGCCGTCCATGTGAACGTGCCGAAAACTGTCAAGGCGGTGTTATTGGGGTTCTTTGCTGTACCGCCGGACAGGGTGCTGTTGGACAAACTCTGTCCGTAGGTGACGGCCGACGCCGTGGGATTGGTGCTGATGCTGGGCGTGGCCTTTGTGATGCTTACGGGCACGGCGCTGCTTTCGATCTGATTGGAGGTAAGGCCGCCCTTGGAGGCCGTGACCTTCACCGTATAGCTGCCGCTGTCGGCCACGGTCTTCAGTTCCAGCGTGGAAGCGGTCTGCCCGTCCAGCTTTGTGCCGCCTTTGTACCACTCGTACGTATAGGTCAGGTCCGACGCGGCGTGGCCGGCGTTGGCAGTGAGGGTGATGACGGTGCTTCCGCCGTTGTATGTGGCGGTGGTTTTGTCAGCCCCCAGCGTCACCGTGGGAGCGTCCAGGGTCCAGACGGCGGTGAGAGCGGTGTTACTGGTAATCGCTGTTCCAAAATCAAATGTTGAGCCGTCTTTCTGCCACCCGCTAAAGGTGTAGCCCGTCTGAGTGGGGGGCGTGGGACTGGTGGCCGTGCCGCCGGAGACCACAAGCTGCTTTGCCACATCAGAACCGCCCGTGTTCCCGAAGGTGACGGCGTACACGGTGACTGTTTTCGTGGCGGTCAGACCGGCGTTGGAGGTGGCGGTGAAGGTGTAAGTACCCTCGGACGCAATCGTGTAGCTGCTGCCGGTGACGGTTTGGGCCGCGCCGCCGTCCTTGCTGACGGTGACGACAGCGTCGGTGCCAGAGATGACCGGAGTCAGGGTCAGGCTTTCCGCGCCGCTGGTACCGCCGGTGATGGACAGCTCGGGGACAACCGTGTTGATCTGTATCGCGTTTGTCCGGTCGGTGAGCACATTTCCGGCGTTGTCGGTCACCTTGTAATAGATGTAATGGGTGCCGTTGCCAGACACGGTGACCTGCTTGCTTTCGGGCAGGGCGGTCAAATCGGCGGGGACAACAGTATTGGAATCCGTGATAGCGTATTCCACCGATTTGACCCCGCTGGCGGCGTCGGCGGCGGTCAGGGTCACGGTCTGGGCCGTGCTGGTCCATCCGCTGGCAATGCCGGTGGCGGTCATCGTGGGGTTGTCCTTGTCAATGAAGTCGATTACGACCGTCGCCGTACCTACATTGCCCGCCGCGTCAGTGGCGGTGACGGTATAGGTGCCGTTTGCGGTGGCGGTAAAGCTGGCGGTGTAGCTGCCGGTCTCCGTGTCGCTGGTCACGGTCAAGCTTGTGTTGGCAGTGCTGCCTGCGCCATATTTTGCCGTGGGCGTACTGCCCGCCTCGTAGATATTCACTGTGACGGTGACATCACCGTTCGTCCATGTCCATGGGTTCGCGTCGCAGCGCACATCGGGTTTCACGCCGTCCAAAGTCCCGCTGCTGGGCGGGGCCACTGTGATGGTCTGGGAAACAAAATGCCCCGCGTCGTCGGTGACGCTGATGGTATAAGTACCCGGCTCGGTGATGGTGAAGGTGCCGGAAGTTTCTGTCGTGGTCGTGCCGTCAGGGAGCTGAACCGTCACGCCGGTGTTGCCGTTGTCAGCAACGGAATAGCTGTAGGTCACGCCTCGGGTGGTTTCGCTCTGCTTCGTCACCGTGAGCGTGGGTCGGGTGGCGTTGATGGTGTAGGCTGCCGAAGCGACCGTGCCGCTGTTCCCCACGGTATCCGTGGCGGTGACAGAGAGCGTCCATGTGCCGCTTACATCGGGCGAGGTGGTCGTCCAGGTGCCGTCGCCGTTGGCGGTAATGGCGGCGTTTTGTGAACTGCTGCCGTTAGACCATGTGCCGGTAACGGTGCTGACGCCCGATTCGGTGTCGGCGGCGGTGACGGTGAGGGTAACGGCCTCGGTGTGGTTCCGGTTGGCCAGATCATGGACCGTCACCGTGGGGGCGGTGGTGTCCAGTTTGCTCACCGTGGCCGTTTTCGTGACGGTCTCGCTGCCGGAGGTCAGGGTGAAGGTGTACACGCCGTTCGCCTTGGCAGTGTAGGTGGTTCCGCTCACAGTTTGGTTCCCCGTGATGCCCGGCCCGGAGACGGTTACCGCTGCGCTGGACGGGGTTTTCGTCAGGGTGATTTCTCGTTCCTTTGCCCAGCTCGTGTTGTCCACGGAGACCGTCAAGTCGGGCAGGATCACCGTGCTGCCGCTGAATGTATAGCTCTTGCAGTCGTAGACCACCCAGCCATCGCTGTTGGTCGCCCGAGCGTGGAGATACCAGGTGCCGCTGGTCTGGCGGGTGGTGACGGTGGCACTGCTGGTGTTGGTCAGCATCTTCCAGCCGTAAGCGGGGGCAGTGGGTTCAGTGCTCCACACATATTCCAGCTTTCCCGCGTTGGCGGCGGTAATGGTGGCCGTCAGAGTGCCGTTACTGTTGGTGATGGCGCCCACACTGACGGTAGGTTTGGCAGCAGAACCCACGGTGACATCACTGCTGCCGCTGCCGGAGGAAGCGGTTTCCGCGGTATCACACATGTCCTTGATCTGGCTGGCGCAGTTCAATTTGATCAGTCTGATAGGGCCGCTGACGTTCTCCGGGACGGTGCCGGTAAAGTAAAGCACATTTGTATCCGCGCCCCCGGCGTAGGTGAAGGTACCCCAGTTGGTAGTGATAGTAGAATTGCTGTTCAATCCGCTGTTGGTGCTGTCTACGATCTCGTCAAAGACCAGTGAGACGGTGACCTTGTCCCCGGGGAGATAAGTGCCGCCCGCCATGGGGGCGATGCCTATCAGTTGGGGTTCCTGATTGTCGATCACCTTGAACCGGTGAATGATCTGATCCGTATACCACTTGTCATTGTTGCTTCCGCTTCCGCCGAAGCCCAGCGTGATTTTCTCAGTATCAAAGGGTATCAAAAACGCCTTTTCACTCGCACTGTAATATCCGGTTTTGTCGGCGAGTTTCGTAAAGTTCGCATTGCCGTAGCCAAGCACATTCCCAGGAAGGGAGTATTGTACTTTCGTGCTGCTTTGACCACTGCCGCCATGCTCAAAGGTCACCGCATAAATGGCCTTGTATTTCGCGTCATTCAGGCTCGAAATTACGGTATCCGAATCCCGATCCTTATATTTGCCCTCATAGGGGTAAAAGGCAGTATCCAATGCGTCACCCGGCGTTATTTGGATATGCTGATAGCCGTCATTTGTTTCCCACGCGGTAAAAAACACCTGATAGCCCAATCTGTACCCGACGTTTGCCCAGTATTCCCGATTGGGAAGCTGGGCAAACGGGATATCTATGGTTTCTTTCGCGGCACTTCCTACGTTATTACTATCTGCCCAACCCAGATGATCGTCATTGTAGTCCCCTCGTTGGGTTTGACCGGAGGGGCCTACGGTAGCGTAGTTCGGCTGATTGAACATTTTCCTGTCAACCGAATAGCCGCTGTCCATCGTCATCGTCCGGGTGGCCGTGGATGTGCCGATGGTGGCGCCGCCTTCCACACGGTAAATCTCCAGAGAATAGGTGCGGTCGGCGTTGGAGTAGGCCGTGGCGGCTTTACCGCCGTAGATGCTCGTCACAGCATTCTCGGTCACCGTCACGGTTTTGCTGGTCTCTCTGGCGGCAAAGGTCAGGGTGCTTGCCGCATGGGTAAAATGCGTCCCGCCGATGGCGGAGCCATTCACCGTGCGGTAGTACACCGTCTGCTTTCCGCTACTGCCGCCGATGCGGGTGATGGTAAAGGTATTGCCGTTATTGGTGACAGAGAAGGCGCCGTAGCTGGGCGCGCCCAGACCGAAGCCGGTGCTCTGTGCGCCGTAGATGACGGTATCGCCGCATTTTGCGTAGGCGCGGGCGTAGTAGGTGATGCCCTCTGTCAGCTGATCAGCCGTCAGCGTAGCGGAAAGCGTGCCGCCCTTGGTGTTCACCGCCGGGGAGATCGTCACTTTGCCGTCGTTAAGGGCCAGAGTGGGGTTCTGCAGCGCGCCGTAGACGAAGCCGGTCTCGGTGTAGGCCTTGCCGCCGGTGTAGGTCATGGTGGCAGACAGGGTGAAGGAAGTGGTTCCGGTGACCGTGGTCTGGGTCAGCTCCGCCGGCTTGGGAAGGACTTTGACGTTGAGGGTTTCTGTGGCATCATCGAAACCGTCGACCTTTGCTGTGTAGGTAACGGTGTGGTCCGTCCCGGGGGTGGAAGTGTCGATGGTCGTATACGTCACATTGCCCACGGAGCTTTTGATGAAGCCTTTGTACCAGCTCTCACTCAGAATATCCTCCTCCATCACCGTGGTAGTGGTGGTGGTCAGATTGACCTGGGGCTGGCGGAGGACGTTGACCGTTGCCGTCTTCATCTCGGAGATGCCGCCCTCGTCGGTAGTGGCCCAGTAGTTGACGGCGGCGGTCGCATCGGGGTAGTTGGCCGGGATGGTGATTTGGGCGGTAAAGCTGCCATTGCTGTCTACCACGGCGCTGGCCTCCTGCCCGCACACGGTGATGTGGACGGTGGTGCGGGCCTGACCGGTGCCGGTGAAGGTTTCTTCTGCGCCCGCCGTCACGGTGCGGGTGGTCAAGTCGGGAATCGCAGGTGCAGACGGCGACGGCGGCAGCTCGCCTGCGCCAATGAGGACGTAGCGGGTCCAGGTCTCTCCGGGGGCCACGGAGCCGCTCCAGGACCAGGCCATGCCGCTGTCCTTGTTGTAAGGGGTGTTCCTGTCTGCGCGATTGGTAAATACATTGTCGTAGGCCTGGGTCCAGTAGCCGTACCACAGGGTATCGCAGGTGGGAGCCACCAGATTGAAGGTGTAGCTGTTCTTGGGACTGCCGGACATGGTCAGGCCGGCGGTGCTGCCCTTGACCTCGGCCTTATCGTTGTTGTCGATCATCACGTCGGCACTGGAGCCGATCCGGAAGTCTTTGGTTGTTGAGCCGCTGTTGGTCACCTTGTAGGCGATCTGCACATAGCGGCCGCCGTAGACAATGTCCAGACTGGTCTGGGCGGTCAGGGAGCCGCCCACAGGTACAGTGTTGCCCGTATACGAAACCTCGACCTTGGAAGCGCCCCCGTCCAGAGAGACGGCGGTGCGGTAGCCGCCGTCCATAAAGGTGGTCTTGAATTCTTTGCCGTTGTCAACGCCATGAATGTCAAAGCGATTCCGGGAATTTTGGTAAAACTTGATGTAGGAGCTGCTGGCGGTCAGCGCGTCGCTGCCGCGGTTTCTCACGTCGTAGCGCGTAATATCGCTGCTCTCCCACACCGCGTCGTCGTAGGCGTAGGGCTTGGAGGTCACGCTCTGGCCGTCCTTGGTCACGGTGCAGCGGAAGCCGTACTGGACGTAGACCTCCTTGCTCAGCACCATCTCGGCGGAGGTCTCCTCGTCGCAGGGGATCCATTCTCCGCCGAAATACGCCTCCCATGCATAGCTGTCCCACTCGCCGGGGACGGAGAGCAGCATCTCGGAGGTTTCCTCGTCGTAGAGGCGCTCCTCGATCTCCGGCGTGGTCAGCGCGGGGGCGGGCTCATCTTCCCCGGGCGCGGGCTCATCTTCCTCGCACTCAGGCTCCTCGGGTACGGGACCTCCTTCTTCGGGAGAAGGCTGCTCCTGTATGACTTCCTCCTGCGGATCCGGGTCGTCCACATTGTCCGCCCACGCCGTGGTGGGCAGCAGCGTCACGAACATCGTCAGACAGAGCAGAATGCTTATAATTCTCTTTTTCATCGCTTGTTCCTCCTGTTTCAAGCAAAGCGTTTCTTTGCTCAGCGCTCAGCGGGAAAAGAACGGTGGTTCCCTCTTTCCGCATTTCTTCAGAGCGACCGCTTGACGGGCCAAATCGAACATGTTATCTTGAGTATAAATCATTCGATACGCATTTTGGCTTCTTGTGCAGAATTCGTGTCTTTCTGCGTAAAATTTGAGGAGGGAGGGATACCCGTGCTGAGGATCGCGGTCTGTGACGATGCGCCGGAACACCGGGAAAAAACGGCGGCGCTGGTGCGCACCTGGCTCCATATCCGTCCCGGGGTGAACGGGCAGGTGGTCTCCTTTGAAAGCGGAGAGGCTCTGCTGGAACAGGCCAGAACACAAAACGGATTTGATTTTTATCTGCTGGACATTCTCATGCCGTGGCTGAATGGCATCCAGACCGGGCGAAGGCTGCGCGAGCTGGGAGATGGCGGCGAAATCATTTATCTGACCAGCTCCAACGACTTCGCTGCCGACAGCTACGATGTGGGGGCTTTCTTTTATCTGCTCAAACCTGTGGAGGAAGAGAAACTGTTCCGGGTTCTGGATGCGGCGGCGGATAAGCTGGACGGGCGGCGAAGCAACGGCATTGTGGTTCCGACATCAACCGGCCCCCGGCGTATCCTGCTGGACCGCATTTTATATGTGGAACGGGTGGGCAGGATTATGCGCTATTACTGCACCGACGGTATGGTGGATTCCCAGACGATCCGGATGCCGTTCATGGAGATGGCCGCCCCGCTTCTGGCGGATTCCCGGTTCTGCCCTTGCGGAGCCAGCTTCGTGCTCAATCTCCAGCATGTGGCCGGGGTAAACGGCCAGACCGCCCTGCTGGACAACGGCGCGGCTGTAGCGCTGCCGCGCACTGCGGCAGCCGCGTTCAAGAGCGCGTGGGGCAGATACTGGCTGGAGGAGACACCGTCATGGTAGCGTTGGGCATTCTGTTGTATATGACAGTCCTTGGTATGACCATGGTGCTGCTGTTTGTGGACAGTCGACTTTCCCGCAGGCAAAACGCGCTGGCCGTCTACGGCACCACGATTTTGCTCATGGCGGCGCTGATCCTTATTTACTGTGCGTTGGGGATTGAGGCCACAGTGCGGCTCTATACGCCGGCAGTGCATCTTCCCGCCCTGATGCTGTTTACCTGCCTGAGCCGTTATCGGGGCTGGCGGCTGGTGTTCCAGTTTCTGTCTACCGTTCTGTTCTGTACCGTGGTTCAGCACATGGCCGGTCTGGTCTACTATCTGTCCGGCAACCGGGTCTGGGCGATGGTATTGGCCTATGTCCTGATCACGCCCCTCGTCCTTTGGTTCCTTCTGCGCTTTCTGCGCCCGCTCTTTCTTCAGATTCTGCTGGAGCTGCGCCATGGCTGGTGGCTCATCTGCCTGGTGATGGCGGCTTATTATGCGATCGTCATTTACCTGATCCCCGGCTATGTGGGTCGGGATCTGAGCAGTACCGTTCTGAAACCCGCCGTTACCCTGCTGATGATGGGGTTTTACACGGTGCTCATGTTTCTCTTTTCCAGCGTTCGAAAGGAAATGGAAGCCCGGCACAGCGCCCAGATGTCCGCTTTGCAGCTATCCGCTCTGCAAAATCGGATGGAGGCGGTGCGGACGGCGGAGGAATCCATCCGCACCGAGCGCCACGACCTGCGCCACCGTCTCCAGACAGTGGCCGAGCTGGTGGCTCGGGGCGAACAGACGGCCGCATTGGATTTCCTCAATGCGGCGCAGAAGCGGCTGGATGAGCACAAGACAACACACTGGTGCCGCCCGCCCGTACTGGATGCGGTATTCTCCACCTATTTCGATCAGGCGCAACGTCAGGGCGTGCGGGTGGATGCGAAAATCGCTCTGCCGGACACGCTCCCGGTCGATGAGGGCGAGTTGGCCATTGTCTTTGCCAATGCCCTGGAAAATGCCATCCACGCCTGCACGGAATTGCCCGAGGAGAAGCGGGAACTGTACTGCAAGGTCATTGCCCGACCCGGACTGATGCTGGAAATCGGAAATCCCTATGCAAATAAGGTGCGGTTTGATGAGAAGGGCTTACCCATTTCTGAGCGGGAGGATCATGGCTTGGGAGTTCAGTCGATTTCTTCTTTCTGCCAAAAGTATGGCGCCGTCTATCAGTTTGAGGCGTCAGATGGTTGGTTTCGATTGAGAATGGTGCTGTGAATCCCCTGCTGCAAGCTCCAAAGTAAATAGGTGCAAGAACAGGGTGCGAGGAATGATTCCCTCGCACCCTGTTCTTATGAAAGTAACATCAGTTATGTAGTTTATACGTTAGTTGCTGAAACCAAGAATTTGAGGCCAACTTACTTTGCCACATTCTTACAATATCTCTGGAAGATGGCGGCGATCTGAGCTCTGGTAGCGTTGCTCTTGGGGGAAAGCGTGGTATCGGTGGTGCCATACACCACGCCCGCTCCGGTGGCCCACTGCATGGCGGAGACGGCATAATTTGGCACTATGGGCAGAACGAGTCACAGAGTGCAGGAGTAGAGGACAGAGTGTTCTTGTGTGGTGTAAGGAACACGGAATCTGCAGCCAAACATATTGTAAGCAAAAAACCGTCTGTACACTATAGCTGTGAACCCAATATTGTTTTTATAAAAATGGAGCCTGCCAAACTGGCAGACTCCATTTTTTGCTCTTTATCGGTCTATCCTATTTTAAACAGGAAAGTACGTTATTGGGCGCTTAGTTGTGATACGACTGCGGTGTCTGGGTGGATTAGGATAATGGGAAGCCTTTTCTGCTCGGCATAGTGAACGGTCATCCCCGTTCCGCTGCGGATAGAACGATCATTATCATATACAGCAAGAAGGCAATCAGATCGGTTGACCATATACTGATTTCGCCTCCGATAGTTTTTCGAAGGGGAAAACGGATCGTCCGACCTAATGGTTATGACGTCGGTAGCTTCTTGTCTAATTACGGCCATTCGGAGCTGGTTTCGTGCGTCCCAGCAATTGTCGTATCCCTCAAAGGGAATCACTATGAACAGTTCAAGATTGCGGAATTCAGGCTGTGCTTTGAGTGTAAGCAAAATTTCAGACGCCCACATATCAACACCCAATGCCCCGCCAGCATAATAGCGCCGCACACCTTGCCGGTAAAGCAGCATGAATTGATCTTTCAGGCGTTTTTTTAATCGCTTGCAGGCCGCACTATCTTCTTGGTACTTCCACTTGAATCGGTTGGGCCTGTGACCGGTAATTGCGCAGCTCTCCATACAACCACCCCTTTGCTCATCTAATTCATACTAAAAAAACGAATTGATTTTAGATTTTAATAATTGTACCATCAATAAATAAGAAAATAAAGATAAAACTGATATTATAAACTCCAATGTGTCCTCCTGATTCAGTCTACAATAATAAGCAGCAGAGGAGGTGCGCAATGGACGAGAATGCACGGTATGAGCAGTTCCTTCGGGATCGTATCACGGAACTGAGGGAACAAAGGAACATATCTGAACACCGGCTCAGTTTGGAGCTTGGAAAGAGCGGTTCCTATATCCGCTCCATCACAAGTGGTCTGACGCTGCCGTCTGTGAGGGAGCTCTTTAACATCATCGCCTATTTTGAGATCTCTCCGGCCGAGTTCTTTACAGGATTGGAGGACAAAACCTCCCTTCGTGTTGCGCTGACTGAAAAGCTGCGGGAGCTGAGTGATGAGGATCTGGAGAAAGTGTCCACCTTTATTGGTTGGATTAAAAAGTAATGCAATGATTACGGATCATTGACATTCGGGCACACCGTCAGAGAGAGGATGTTCTCTTTGGCGGTGTGCTTTTTCGTCCAATGCCATCGTCTGTTTTCTTCTGCAAAAGATGAATATAACCCCTTTTAAGAGTGCAACATCATTCTATCACATCCGAAAAGGGGCTACAATCATTTTTAAGGGAGGTGGCAGAATGGAATTAGATTATGTAGCACTGGGCGCACGCATCCGCCACATCCGGAAAAGCAAGGGAATGACGCAGAACTTTCTGGCGGAACAGGTCGGGATTGAGCCGTCCAACATCTCCCATATTGAACGTGCCGTTTCAAAAGTGGGCCTCAGCACATTGGTCAAAATGGCAAATGTCTTCGGTTGTTCTGTTGATGATCTCTTGTGTGACAGCATTTCGTGTGAGCGTGAGGCGTTTGAGAACCAGCTCGTCGAGCTGTCAAAAGATTGTTCGCCCAAGGAGCTGCGCATGTTGACCGATATGGCACGGGCACTGAAAGAGTCCATGCGGAAGCGGGAATATGATGGTTGATTGGCCGGGGAAGTTTGCGTCCTGGCCAATTCATTTGTGTATGTAAAGAACGGAGTCTGCATTCAAACAGCAGACTCCGTTATATTTTTTCGATTATTTACATTTTGCGTATTTCCAGCTAAGTGAAGCAAGTATTAAACCGTGGCCAAAAGCAAAAAATCAAGGCCGTTCCTGAATATTCCACTATGACTTGAAAGCGGTTAGACTTGAATCAGTCAGTCCCTGTTTGTACCTTTGACCATGGGTCATTATTTCATTTCAGTATACCACAAATGAGTGCCCTGGTTACAGGATTTGCTCTGTCACATCCGTTTCGCCGCAACAAACCATCGGCCCTTTTCGAACCATAAATAGGATTCTTTCCCTTGAATCCGGCAAGTGTAACGATCACCCACTCCGCCTACGCTCTGGCAGGCAGCACGGCACACATCCAGTATTTGATCCACTGGGTACTTCTGCCCCTCAGAAAACTCAATTTCCATGGGACGCATCTTTCCGTCTGTGTCAAAACGGACGATCACAGGCACATATTTCTTTTCTCTTTGCTCCATGTCATTATCCTCCAAAATAGCCCACCGGATGCACCGTGTGGTCATCCTTGGGATTGATCTGGCCAAGCAGCGGGTCTCCCATAGTGATGGCCCTGCGGACACTCATATAGCCATACCGATCCCGCAACCGGTCTACTGTCTGGTCGATTCGCTCCCATTTGTCCCGCTTCACATTGTCTTCATACAAGGACAATTGCAGGCAGGAGTCCATCTCCACCAGACCGGCTCCACGGACTCCAATGCTCCGTATTGGTTTATCCCAATGATAGTATTTCTTGAAAAGGTCAAAAGCAACTTCTGCAATCTCCGCGCTGGAGCAGGTGGGATTCACCAGCTTTCTCTGTCGGCAGAAAGAGCGCAGGTTTACATCCCGGATATAGACCTCCACCACCGTACATCGAGACACCAACTCGCGCATGCGGGAGGCCACGCTTTCCGCAAGTAGAAACAGCATGAGGTGAACATCCCCATCATTGACCAGGTCTCTTGGCGTCGTTGCGCTGTTTCCCACGGATTTGATGTTGGGGATATGATCGGACTTCTGGACGGGAGAGTTGTCCCGTCCATTGGCGAACATATGAAGAACGGCGCCCATCTTGCCCAGCTTGTGCGTCAGGACATCCACCGGGCATTCTGCAAGGTGTCCAATTGTACTGATACCAATGGAATGCAGTTTTTTGCTGGTAGCCGGCCCCACATAGAGCAGATCCTCCACAGGAAGCGGATAGACGACCTCCTTGTAATTGTCCACTTCAATACGGGTAATGGCGTCCGGTTTTTTGTAGTCGCTGCCCAACTTAGCCGTGATTTTATTGTCCGAGACTCCGAGGCTGGCTGTAATGCCCAGTTCAAACTTGATACGGTCGCTGATCTCCCTTGCAATCGTCATGGGTGAGCCAAATAGCCCTACGCTGCCTGTCACATCCAGCCAGCTCTCATCAAGGCCAAACGGCTCTACCTGGTCCGTATAGTCCTCATAGATTTCCCTTGCCATTTTGCTGATGCGGATATACTCCGACATATCGGGTGGCAGCACGACCAAATCAGGGCAGCACTGTCGGGCTTGCCATATAGCCATTCCTGTCTTAACGCCTCGAGGCTTTGCAATGTAATTGGCCGTCAGCACAATGCCGTGCCGCTCCTCCTGACTCCCGCAGACCGCAAGAGGTTTGTCACGCAGCTCCGGGTGCCGCTGCATTTCAACGGATGCGTAGAAAGCAATTCATGTCTGCGTGAATTATATGCCGTCCCACAGCGTCCACTCCTTTCCTACCGTCAAGATCCAACGACCGTTATTCTCAAAAAACCAGACTTTCATTTTTTTAATCAACGCGCTGGTATTCAACTCAATCATAGAACAAATGTTCGTTTTACGCAAGCGGTAAATTTTGTTTGCTCACCTTAGCGTGTGATTTCTTTTGACAAGTGTGATATACTACATCTTGGAGTCAGCAGACAGTCTTTTGCGTATGGGCGGTGGTTTCAGTGTGCGGACGCTATCAGTTCACGGCGGAACAGTGTGCCGAAATTCTACAAATCATACAAGATGTGGAGCGAAGGCATGGCGCTGGGGCATGGACACCTGGGGAGATCCGCCCCACAGCGGTTGCGCCAGTCCTCGTTTCCTCCGAGAAAGGCATTCATTCGGAGCTGCAATCCTGGGGTTATAAGATGCCGGGCAATCTTGTGATCAATGCCAGGGCGGAGACCGCGGCGGACAAGCCTATGTTTCGTGCCAGCGTAGCCTCCCAGCGGTGTGTGATCCCCTCCACAGGCTTTTTTGAATGGGATAGCCAAAAACGCAAGTACCTGTTCCAACTGCCCGGAGAGGATATGCTCTATATGGCGGGACTATACTCCATCCGGGATGGCAAGCCCTGTTATTGTATCCTGACCACGTCTGCCAATGATTCCATGAAGGACATCCACCATCGGATGCCGCTGGTACTGAAACGGGAACAGGTCGCACCCTGGCTGGAACAGCCCAAAGCGGCGGGCGATTATCTCCGCATGACACCGCCCTTGCTGAAAAAAACAGACGTGGAACCACAACTACGGTTGTGGTAAAAATGTTCTTTTCTCTGTATTAAAAAATCTTAGAGTGAGTCCTTCTGGTGGGTTCACTATGAACCCATCCTCGGTTCACGGAATAGGCGGACTCTCCCCTTGGCGGGAGAGTCCGCTTTTTCGCATTGCTATCCTCACAAGATTTTATAGAGGTTGGAGGTATAGCTTCCGTTCTCCCGCCACCGTGGTTCCTTGGAGATCAATCCTTCTTTGCACAAATCATCCAGTGCCCGTTTGACCGTGGAGCGGGACATACTCAGCTCTGCGGCAATAGTCTTGATTCCCGGCCAGCAGCGTCCTTGCTTGTCGGCGTGGTCCTTGAGGTACATATAGACCGCTCTGGCCCGGTGGCTCAGTTCGGAATGGTAGATGCTCTGAAAATAAGCCATGCGTACCTCCTGTTATGCCCGGAGGTTGGTGGGGCTTCTGGATTGCTCCCGTTTTGGCCGTTTACGTTGACCCTGTGTCATTCCTCCGCTGCTGGACGGCGCTGCCGCTGCCGCACTTTCCTCCGAAACTACCTGTGCGTAGTGTCTCTGGAAGATGGCCTGCTCCAGTTCCTGGCGGCTGGCGTAGGCCACAGTGCGCGCGGCTTTCTCCGGGAGAATATACGGTTCTCCAAAAGTGATGCCCCACTCCAGAAACAGGCGCAGCCGTGTCTGCATGGGATGGGTACCGGTTTTCATGACTACGAAGTGTCCCTTTGGAATGGATTTTAATTCGTCCGCCGTCATGAGAGGCCGCTCTATCATCTGGAGAGATTGGCTGGGATCGTTTTTCCCCCGGCTGACGGAGCCGCTCAAAACGGTGCGGCTCCCCAGGGCCTTGGACAGCGCATCCGCGGTCTGGCTGTTGGGAGCGAAACCGCCAAAAATTGTGTCCTGCACATTGTCCTGGATGATCTGAGCGCCCTCTTTGCCATAGTTCTTTTCAAGCTGAGCCAGCGATTGGATGATCGGTACCAGCGTCAGTTTTCTGGACCGGCCGGCGCTGAACAGCGGCAGGATGTCGAAGGCGGGCATGGTGCCCAGCTCATCGCAGAACAGCACAACACGATTCTTCAGCTTGCCGCCGTTTTCATCGGCCACAGCGAACAGCTCACGGGAGAGTGTCTGGATCATTAATCCGGCCATAAAGTTTTTGCTGGGGTCCTCTTCCGGGAGGATGAGGAAGATGGCGGACTTCTCCGAGGCAAAAGTTTCGGCATCGATGGCGCTGTCAAAGCACAATACCTGCTCCAGCTCGGAGTCCAGAAAAGCATTAAGCCGGGAGAGAACGGTGGACATGACGGAGGCCATGGCCTGATCCGCGCTGTTGAGGGCTGCTCCGGCAAACCAGCGGGCTTTGTGAGTGTCCGGCAGAGAGTCCATCAGGACCTGGAATTCGTTTTTTCCTTTGCTGGTTTTGCTGGGAGCCAGCAGATCCTGCACCAGTTTGAATACGCTGACGATGTGACGCCGCTCCCGCTGATCCTCCCCGGTAGGCGGCAGGTACTCCGCCAGCAGGAGTATGACGGCGGTGAGGAGGCCCTCCGCCGCGTCATAGAAGAAGGCGTTCTGTCCGTAGTTGGAAGCGTCCCCTTCCGGATTGACGATAGTCTTGGCGAGGATCTTGGCGTACTTTTCCGCCTTGGCCCGCGCCGCCAGATTGGATTCATCCTTGCGGCAGATATCCATGTAGTGGTTGATGAGCGTCAGAAGATTGTATCCGTCCGACCGTGTCGGATTACGCAAATCGATGACCGCCACTTGATAACCGTAGTGTTTGGAGGCCACCGCTCCGTAGTTCCGTGCGAGGTCGCCTTTCGTATCCAGTGCCAGAAAGCTCATACCGCAGGCACAGGCATACTCCAGATTGGGATACAGAAAGTACGCCGTTTTACCAACGCCAGACGCGCCGATCATCAAACAGTGGATGTCATCGGTGTCCACAATGGCCCGCATGGGAGTGTGTTCTTTCCGTTTCCGTTTTTTCTGGCGCTTGTCGATCTGACTCAGCCGGGAGTACAGTTTTCCGTGCTGCTTCACCGGCCTTCCTCCAACGCAGCCCAGCACAAGTCCCTGGGCTGTTGGCAGATCCTCACCCCGGCGCCATTCCTGCGGCTGGAACGGGATGTGTTGGTAAGTCGCCCGGATCTCCTGCTTGGTGGCCCAGCGCGCGGTCCCGTGCTGACCGTCGCCCACGGTTTTTGATTTAATATTGTCCAATGTATATTGCTGGGAAAAGAAAGTGAGACCAGCCATGACGATCAACGCCACGGCAGCCACACACAACAGCATCCATGCCTGTGTAGTCAAACGATCACCCCATTTCCATCCTCATTTGTGGTTCCGGGCTGTGTACCTGCTGCTGTTTTTGCTGTTGTTTGCGTTCATCTGCCTCGTACTTGACCGGGATCTTGGCAAAGGACACCGCCAGTTCCATCCAGCGGTAGGCAAGCCGCAGTTTCTCCTCCGTGTTACGGACGCCTTCCGATCCGTCCAGAGCCAGCACACTCTGGATCTCCATGGCGAGTTCACTGTGGCGCGTAGAGAGACTTCCCCGGTTTTTATGAGGCGGGATGCGGCGGCGCAGCTCCTCCGCCAAATCCCCGCAGGCGAAGGGATGCCCTGCCTGCCGCAGTTCCCGCCCGCAGGCCGCAAGAGCCAGTGCCGATGCCTGCTCCGCACAGTCCATCGCCTTGTCGAACCGGCCCCAGTGGAGATGGCTTCGGTATTGCTCCACCAGATTAGGCAACGCAATCCCGATACGCTCCAGCACCGCAGACTGGCTCAACGCACCGATCCTTCCGCAGACATCTGGTGCGACGAGGAGCTGCGGGTGTTCCTCCGCGGGCTGTGCTTCCATACCATGGGCTGCTTTGAGGTCCTCGTTCCAATCCTTGTTTACGGGCAGAAGCCGTTCCGCATGGCAGCCCTTAGCCTCCAGCACCTCGGAGAGCTTTCCCGCTGCCTCGATGCCAGCGGGGTCATGGTCCAGGCAGAGGAACACCGTCTTGAGCCGCGGGTTCTGCTCCAACATCCACAGCATGGCCTGAACTCCCACACCGCAGAGGGCGACATAGCTGTTTGCGGCCCACTCGTCCGGATAGAGTGTCAGGAAGGACAGCAGGTCGATGGGGGCCTCGAACACATAGAGCTGGTCGCTGGTTCCGACATGGTGGAAGCTGTACCGGGGATCGCAGCCCTCCACGTTGATGCGGAAGGTCTTGCCGTAATCTGTGACGCTGCGTTTGTGAGCATGACGGGCAACGCCGTGTTCGTCCTTTCCGACGAACACGGCGTTGTGATATTCCCGCTGACCGTTTTTGGCTGGTTCGCAGCTCTCATAGATCAGCCCCGCTCTGGCGAATGTGTTCAGAACTTCCCGGTCGATGAACCGCTTTTTGAGTAGATAGGCATAGACCCGGCGCATATCCCTGTTGGCCGGGGGCAGCACAAATGCTTTCTTTGGTTCCTCTTTCGGCTTTTTTGCTGTCTGATAGACCACGCCCTGTTCACCACCCAGCAGGCGGGTGACCGCCTCCGGGTAGCTGAGGCCGTAGAAGTTCTGCACGAAAGAGATGGGACCACCGCCGCGCTCGGCGGCGTGATCGTACCACTCATTTCCCCGGACAGTGATGCTGTGGTCGCTGGTCATCCGGTATTCCGGTCCGGAGGGGATGAGTTTTTCTCCCTGACTGCGGAGGAACGCCACAAGGTCAACCGAACTGGCACGGAGCTTCTGCTCCTCGGTGAAATGGATGTAGGGCATAGGCGCTTCCCCTTACATCGTCATGGCGGGAGCCTGCCATTGGAATAAATCCATCACCTCGGACATGATCAGCTCCTTATCTCCCCGCACGGAACAGCCTTCATGCTGATGTTCTTCCATGAAGGCTTCATCTGCCGTTCTCATGCAGAGGGATACGCCGTCTGCCCCACGGAAGAGGAAGGCCAGCGAGGAATCTTCATCCTCCCGAATGACTGGGATATTCTCCATGACGGTTTCCAGTTCACCGTGCCCCACCAATTCAGACTTCTGTATCTCACGAAGCATATCCCTGGGCAAATCTACCGTCCACAGGGAATAGTCATTGGTGCCATGACGAAAAACAATGACAGCAGTATCGTATTCCATTTCGATGTCCTCCTTTTCTTGATCCTGTTCAGCAGTTATTGTGTCATCTCCGGTTCGTGATCGTCCGGCTTATGACCCATGGCGATTTTCTTCTCTCTAATTCTTTGACGCAGCTTCCGGTCTGTGACGCGGATACCTCTCGCCGGGTGCGGCGTCTGCTCCTGGAATATCCTGCTCATATGGTAGAGGAGCCGCGTGGCGCAGGATACCAGGGAAGGTCCGCGGGGATCGTTCATGTGGTCGAGAAAATATTGGGCGTACTCGTTGCCCTGTGCTGCCGACAGCGTGAACCAGCGGGCGGCAGCTTCCTTGTCTTCTGGGATCTCTTTGCCCAGCAGGTAGAGCTTGCCGAGAGCATACTGCGCGTATTGGTTGCCCTGCTCCGCCGAGGCTGTGAGCAGACGGACTGCCTCCGCAACATCCTTTGGCACCGTCTCTCCTTGAATCAGAAGTTTTCCAAGGCAATACTGCGCATACTGGTTACCCAGCTCCGCTGAGCGGGTCAGCCATTTTACAGCAGCAGGCACATCTCTGGGAAGCCCGTCCACGCCATCCAGCAGCAGACGTCCCAGTGCATAGGCCGCGTAGTCATTGTCCTGTCCGGCGGACCGTTCAAACCATTCCACAGCTTTCCGGGAGTCTTTCGCCACACCGGTGCCATCACGGTACAGCTTTCCCAGTGCATACTGGGCGCTGTCCTGTCCGGCCTCCGCCGCCTTGGTCAGCCACGCAACAGCTTTGCCAATCTGCTCCGGCTTAGAGCCGGGATCAGCGAGGATGAGTTTGGCCAGACTGTACTGGGCATAGGGATTGCCCAACTCAGCGGCTTTCTCAAACCACCGCCGGGCTGCCTGTTCATCTTTTTCCGCGCCGACGCCATGGAGCAGCATCCAGCCGATGCGGTACTGAAGCTTATCGTCATGGCTCTGCTGCTCCAGAACACGGAAGCCTGCGTAGGCTCTGGAGAAATACACGGCGGACCGGGCTTCGTCTTTTCCGCAGCCGAGACCGTCACGGCACATCTTCCCCAGCTCGTATGCGGCGTATTGGAATCCCTGCGCCGCTGACGCCGTATAGAGGCCGTGCGCCGTTTCATAGCTCTGCTCCACACCCTGTCCCCGGTAATAGAGACCGGCGAGAGAGTATTGGGCATACTTATAGCCCTTGCCAGCGGAGCGGGAGAGCCAATCCACAGCCTCGGCGTAGTCCTGCTCCGTACCAAGCCCAGCAGCGTACATCTTGCCGATCCGGTATTCCAGGAAGCGGTCAGGCTGTTCCTCCTCAGCGTTGTGGAACACTTCGAGGGCTTGGGCATACCACTCCCGTGACTTTTTCGCGTCAATCTCACAGCCGAGACCGTCCGCCAGCATCCGGCCAAGGTCAAACATGGCAAGGCCGTTGCCTGCCAGTGCTTCTTCCAGAAACAGTGTATAGGCTTGTGCGTGGTCCTGGAGACAGTCATCGCCGCCGAAGAGGAAGCGGCGGGCCTTCCGGTATCGGTCGCTCCACCGCACAGGGGACTGCGGCTCATCGTCGCCCACCACCTGTTCACCAATGTCCACAGACGGCTCAGGGGAATCCGCCGTATCCGCCTGTGAGAACACGGCTCTGTGTTCACCCAGCAGGGCGGCTTCCTTGATCACGATATTTTTGATTTGCCGGAATTCCTTTTGCCGTGAGAGGGGCAGATGCTCCGGCAGTTTATCTTTGTAGCCGCGCAGGACATCCTCCCTCAGTTCATACCACAGTTCATACGCCTGCGCGACACGAGGGTCCTTCGCCAGCTCGTCTACGATCTCATCCACGAGGGACTTCATCGGAGTCTTGAGGTAGCCGTACTGCTTTTTCCCGGTGACAGTTTTCAGTCTCCGGGCCAGTTCGCTCATGAGCTGCTCGATGCGGGCGTTTTCCAGTGTGCCGGACTGCATCCGCATGGTGAGCTGCCGAAGTGTGTCAGCAGTCTCATGTATCAGTTCATCCCGCCGCTGGGTCTGCCGCCAATAGAGTTCATGAAGCTCCTGACGGAAAATCTGGCGGGTGAGTTCTGATTTGATCTGTGCGATCCCGTTCCTGGTGAGATACCCTGACTTGCCATCCTCGCTGTAGCAGACCATATGCACATGGGGGTGGTGCGCCTCGTCGTGGAAAGCGGCGTACCAACGAAACTGATCCCAGGGAATATTCATCACCTCGGCCATCTGCATGGCACAGCCAGTGAGCAGCTCCCGCCACTGTTCCGCACTGTCATATCCAAGCCGTGCGGCATCTTCCCGGTGCAGAGAGATGATAGGCAGCCATACATTGCCGGGATGGTGAGCCACCATATCCGCGACCTGGGACAGCACCAGCGGGTCATCCGTTCCCGAAAACAGAGCGTGCGTTCCTGTTCGCTGGGCGCGGGGACGGCTGGCGATGTAGTCCACATAGTTTTCACGCTTGGCAATCAAATCGTAGTTGTCCTCCAGTGCGCGGGTGATAAACTCTGAGGCGTTTGCGCAAGTGGGCGCGGCGAGATAATCTTCGTACTCAAACAGGCCTTTGCTCAACGGAAAGTCACGGAGGAGCTGTCCCACCATCTCGCGCTGCTTTTTTGTAGCCGGGAGCTGTGCTTTGGCCGGAGCGATGCGTTGTGCGCCGTCGCGGGTCGCCATGTAGCGGACGTAGTTGCCAAGGTGCGCGGCAGAGTTTGCGGCGCCGCCTTTGACATACGGGCACTTAAATATCACGCGGGGCATGGAACGTCACCGCCTTATCAATCGGTGCCGTTCTGATATGCCACCGCGTCATCCAGTGTTACTGCGCCCTGCGTCTTTTTCACTTCCTGCACACAGCGTCCCCGGAGCGCCCGCAGTTGTTCCTCCGGGATCTCCATGCCAGCGGCGACGACATTCATCATCATGTCCATCTCCACCGCCAGCTTGAACAGCAGGCGGCAGATATGACTCTCACTGTTCTGCACCGTAGCCCGGATCGCTGCGACCAACATGGGCGGCAGGACGGAGAAGCTGTCCTGGGATGTGATGTAGTCACAATAAAACTGCAGCGCTTTTTCCACGAACTCATTTTGACTCCGGCAGTTGGAAAGAGGCATGGCGGTTTTGATCTTGCGATCCGTGTCCGGATCGATCCGCATCAAAAATTTCACTCTATCGTCTGTCATCTGAAACACCTCCTACACAGGCAGAAATTGCCTTGATAACACTTTTGAAACGGGGAAACCCGCTGATATTCCTGCGATTCACGGCCTGCTGATAGCAGATTTGATTACACTCCTCAAAAAGTGATAGCACCGGGGCTTTCTGAAAGGTTCTGCAAAACCCCGGAAAACCTCGGAAATATCGCATCCCCCGACCCGCATTGCGGGGCGGTGTGAATGGCGGTGATTACACCGCTTTATCCTGCACCATTTTCGACCCCTCGGTTCACCGCTCAAACCGGGTGCCAAGCGATCACTTTGGAGTTTTGCGGTACGGCCGTGACACGGCGCTTTTGAATGCCCACAGGGGCTGGGATGCCACCCCGCCCCGAAGAAGGGCACACAGGGCGGCACAGCGGGGCAAACGGCGGGGAAACCGTGAGAGCCGCTCTGACTGTGCAGAGCGGCTCTTTGTGTAGTGCTTTGCGGCATGGCCGCGCCCCGGCGTTACATCTGCATCGTCGGGGACACCTGCTGTTGTCCTTGCAGTTCCATATCAAAATCCTCAGTCTCGGCGATCCATGCGGCGAGGCAGTCAATCGTCTCATCAACCGCCTTATCCGCGCTTTTCCAGAATGCGCTGAACCGCTCGGAGCTATCCGGCCAGTTGTCTTTGCATCCCGCATAGGCCTCACCCATTCGCTCCTGAAGCGCAACAGCCTGATCCAGAAAACGGTGAAGGACAGTCAGCTGTTTGTTCAACTGCTGATCCTGCAAAACGCACCGGGGGATCTTCTGATACACACCATGCCGGACTCTGCCATAGGGAGAGTCCGGGTCATTCAGATGCTGGCCAAAGGCAATCACAACATTGTTCTGTTCAATGGTTCCCTCGAACTCCGTACCCACTGCCTGCTGCCGGGTGTAGTCCAGGATCTCACGATACCGATGCGGCTGTCCGTCATCCAGCAGGTCACGAAAGCACTTTTGGATAAACTCTGTTTTGCTGTTATTGCTGTTCATCGTAATCCTCCTTATACCATAGTTGGCTGTAAATCCTCTCCGGATTGCTGCTCGTTCAGATACCGCGCGCAGCACTCCTCCAGACTGCACCCAAGGCGCTGCTGGCAGTAGTCCTCCATCTTCGGCAGCAGGAGCGCCTGCTCCTCCTCAGTGAGACGGTACTTGTAGTTTTGCTCCGAACCGTCACCGTGAACCAGGCACACATCCAGAGTCTCGCATACGCGGCGGGCGTCCATATCGTAGTCGGCGTAGACATTGACGTAGTCATCGTTTTCGGCAGTGCAGACATGAGTTCCGAATACCTTGTCCGGATCAAAGATCACATCCATGTAAAAGTTCAGCAGGTTGCCGTTCTCCATGACTTCATCGGAGAACGAGATGTCCTCAGCACGGAGTGTACGGCTGCCGGAGAGATACCCCGGTTCGATCTCCTGGGTGAGCTGTTTGCCATCCAGACGGTCCAGGAACACCTTCCACCGTTCGTCCTGCGACGCAAAGGTTTTCTTACTTGCGTAGTAAGCGGCGGTGCTGATGTCCTGGATGCGGAAGCACTGCCAGCCGTCCATGATGTGGAGCGCATCGAAGCGTCCCTTGTCCATGTCGATATCAAATGCGCCGGTCACTCGCCCGGTATTGTCCAGACGCTCCGCCACGAACGCATCGAACTGCTCACGGGAGATTTTCTCTCCGCGGGAAAACATTCCGGTGAATCGCATGGGCGACTTTTCGGGCGGCTTTCGGCAGTAGCTTCGCAGCCGGCAGGCAGCCTGAAGCATGTCCAGATTCTCCTCGGCCACGAAGTAGGTGGAGCTGCCAGCCTCCGTCACATGAAACACAGCGAAACGCCGGGAGGCTTCCTGCGCCTGCTTGGTTTCCTGCTGCTCCTGCCAGATGAGCGCACTGATACGCTCGTACTCCTGCTCCGGGAGCTGGTTGCACATCTGGTCGATGACTTCTTCCAGATGCTCCTCCAAAGTCTCACCCTTCAGGTACTTACTCAGAGCGTCATACCAACGCTTGTCGATCCAGATAACGACCTCGCGGCTGCTCATTGGGGCACCTCCATTTCCACAGTGGGCTTCGGTACGGGTTTGGGCGGACGCTTAGGCCGGGGACGTGAGGGATTAGACGGAGCCGCTCTGCTGTCCAGGTATTCCCGCACAGGCTCCGGTACCGTTCTCTCATAGAGCTGATGCAGAGCCTCATCCATTTTGGCCTGGACGGAAGTGTTCTCCTTCTTCAGAGAGAACTCCAGCGCATCCAGCTTTTCGTCCTCGAATGAAATCGTGATGCTGATTTTCTTCATACTGACACTCATTCCTTTCTCACGTAGTTACAAATGACGCAGTGGTATTTAGTCATAGCTGATGTATTCGACTTGGAGCCAGTGGGTGAAGTTGCGGTCGCCGAGCTTTGTCTTGACCACGCCGTATTTGGTTCCCATAGCCTCGATGACCTCGCCGCTGCCGATGTAGACGCCGATATGCCCGTCCTTCCAAACAGCGAGACCGGGAATGTCCGGCATGGTATCGATAGGGCCGGATACGGAGGCGGCATAGTACATTTGGTTCGCTCCATAGTCAGGCATCCCGTTAGTCCCATAGCCGATGGTCATGGTATCCGGGTCCAGCCAGCCGTATCCCTTGATCAGCCCAACGCAGTCTGTTGTCCTGCGGCCCAGCCAATTGGATTCGATGAAGTCCTCGTAGTTGCCCACACCGTCCGGGCACTGCTGCAGCTTGTATTCAAACAGGGATTCCGTCAGCACATTGCCGTAAGTGCCCCACACATAGCCCCAGCCGGACTCCCACGCGTGGATGGCGTAGGTCACCAGGTCAGCGGCGTTCTTGGTGGCAGGATCAACGAATGCAGAGGTATCCAACTCGATACTGGGATCGCTGCCCCGCAGATAGGCTCCGTCATAGCTGCCGCCACCAACAGGCCCGGCGATCATGGCGTAGATGTGGCTGGCGTTGCTCTTGTCCTCGTCGGTGATATTCCTGCCAAGCAGTACGGCGAGATTAGCGTAGGCACTGTCCAGAGAGAGCGGGATCGTCACCGTGTAGGTTTCTTCCTCTGTGGTCATGGTGCCATCCGCCTGTTCCACGTCCACGGTGCGGGTGCGCTCCTCGGTTGTGTAGAAGCACGACACGAAGGTGCTGGCTCCCCGTCTGGAGGGAGCGTCCTCGCCAAAGCAGAGCGCATAAAAAATGGCCTTGACCCGGATGGAGTCAATGCCGCCGTCCTCAGCCTGACTGTTGACGGAGCCAATTACCGAATCCAGAAGGGTGAATGCCTCCCGCATCTCTGCCACATGACCGCGGAACTCAGCGGGTACCATCTCGGAGTAGCTGGCTCCATAGAAACAGGCCGCGGCGGTCGCATTGTTATGCGCTGCGCCGCCAGTGCCAACGGAACACAGAAAAGCGATTAAGAGAATGACCGGAGACAGCACCGCGACCAACACCCAGCCAATGGCCTTGCGTGTCTTTTCATCGGTCAGGGCGAGAGCCGCAGCTTTCGCAATTGCCGCTGTTCCTGTCATAGAGACATCTCTCCCATTTGGGGCCCCTGCGTCTGCTGCTCCCTGGTGTAATCCAACAGTTCGGATATGACCTCGGGGTACTTGCAGGACTCTCCATGCTCCTCCGCCCATTCCCGGTACTGGTCAAGATCCAGACCACGGTCCAGGAGGAGCTTGGCTGTGGAGATGGATGCGTTTTGGATAGTCCAATGATGCCCCAGATGTAGAGCGGAGCGGTAAGGGTAAAGACAAGGCACGCAAACAGGATCACGGGCCCGGTCCATTCAAACTGGCCGTGTTTCCGGTAATCGAAGTATGCCATGCCCAGTTTGGTGAAGAATGCGATGGCGAGGATCATGTCCAGCGCCGGGAAGACCACATTGTCCACCACGGTCTTGATCTGCGCGGCGGCGTCCTGCCAGGTGCTTTCCACCGCCGAAGCCACATCGCCCGCGGCGAAAGCAGGGACGCAGCAGATGAGCGTCAGCATCAGGGCAAGCGCAAACACGCGGATGATTTTGCTGTGTTTCATATTGCAGCCTCCTTAAAATAGAAGAAGGGCCGCCCTGATAGGACGGCCCTCGTTTGTATGGTATGCGGTTAATAGCCGGTGCGAGGCAGCGGAGCAGAGGGTTTATAGACCTTGGTGACCCAGCGGGAAGTCGCCATGATCCACTGGCCGTCATAGACGCCGCCCACATCCGCCTGGTTGGTGAACTGGGTGCCCCCGGTCAGCCAAGAGACCACATTGCAGTACACTCTCGGCGCTTCCACCTGCCGGAAGTTTGCGGGCACTACGCCGAAGGACACCATGAACTCGGTGACATACTCGTTGGAGGCAAGCCCCAGCGCAGTGGGGGATGCGTCCAGCACATAGTTCTGCTGGGTGCTGAGGTTGTCTGCCAGCGTCCGGTAGCTGCCGCCGCTGAGGTTGGTCTTGTAGACGATCTTATAATTACCGCGCACGTTGTAGGTGCCGGTGACGATCTTGTCCAGCCGGACCGCGTTGGTGGGCAGGGTGTCCCGCCAGTAGAAGGAGGTCAGGCTGGTAGTGGAATTGTTGGCAATGCCAGAGAAGTCATAGCGGATGCTCTGACCGGGCATGACTTCCACATAGCCGGTTTTCTTAATGGAAACATTGGTGTACAAACTCTTGTTGGTCATAGCCGCTTTCACGATCTGACCGGCAAATTCGATCTCCACCTCAATTGGCGTCTTATCCAGTCCGTAGAACTCCGCCGCCTGGGATTCCACGATTTTGTAGCGGGCCAGGGGCAGCGGCTTGCTGACCGCGATGCCGTTCTTGTCTGTCTTGACCGTATCCACCAGCTTACCGGTCTTGTAGTTGTAGATCTCAAAGACGGTGTTGGGGATGGGAGTTCCGGCAGGCCAGCCATTCATGCTGTTGTAGTCCTCGGAGGTCTTGGCGATTTGAATTTGGCCAGTGATGGGGGTGTTCTCCCACTCAATCTCCGTCGTGGTCCCGTCAGTCACGAAAACAGATTTGAGCTGCGTGTCCAGGATATAGCCTTCATTCTCCAGCTCCCGTAGATAGTAACGGCCAGCGCCGGGGAGGTCATCAATATAGACATAACCATCCTGATCGCTGGTGTACTGGCCGATGGGATTCTTATTGGCATCGTAGAGAAGGAAGGAAACTCCGTAGATTCCATCTCCGCTCTGGCTGTCCACCTTGTGGATGAGGATGCCGCAAGTCTTGCGGTTGGTCACCGTAATAGGAGGACATTTGCCGTCTTTAACGGTAAAGTAATGGGGCGTACTGTCCAACTGGAATTTTTCATTGGCCCTGACTTCAACGGCATAGTAGCTGCCATCCTCTAAGGTCACATATACCCTGCCATTGGAATCAGTGGTCACCGTATCCACAAGTGCGTCATCCCCAGCCCTGCGGATCTCGAAGGTAGTGTTGGGAATGCGCTCGTTCCGGTCAGCCTCATTGACCTTGATGATTTCGGCACCTCCCACAGGTGCGTTATAGAAACGGATGGTCTGTGTGTCATTGGGATTGATTACAACGACCTGGCTGCGGTTATTGGGATCGATGGTGAAGCCGGGGATGCTGGCCTCCTCTGTTACGATGACGGTTCCTGTGATCCCGGAAAGCACGATCTGTCCGTTGGAGTCAGTATAATAAATGCCCTTGCTGGACAGCTTACCTTCCTCCGCATCCACATAGGAGCCGTCCGCGTAGGTGATTTTGAACTGGACGCCCTCCAGCGGCGTTTTCTTATCCGCGGCAGAGAGTTTTTCAACGATCAGGTTGCCGAGGGGCTGATTTCTCACCTCGACAGTGACAGTTTGTCCCGCCTTCACCGTTGCCGTGACAGGGGTGTCATCCAACAGATAGCCCGGTTTCTGGCGGGTCTCCTTGATGATCAGCGTGGTGTTGGGATCGAGGTTATCAATCAGGATGGTTCCCGCGGAGTCCGTGGTGAAGTATCCTTTCCCGTCGCCCACAACAGCGCCGGTGGAGTCAGTCACAAAAAACTGCACATCAGAGAGAGGCGTGTTATCCGCACTCGACAGTTTCTTGATCAACACGGTCCCCTTGGGACTGTTGCCAAAATAGACATGAATGACCTCCTGCTGCGCACCGGAGAGGTAGACCGTCTGAGGCGGCGTGTCGATCACATGGGAGCCGTCGCTGGAGAGCTCTTCGATGATATAGGTGCCTGCCTTACAGCCGGTGACCGTGAAGGAGCCATTGGCAGAGGTGCGGTAGGTTCCAATCACGGTTCCCCCTGTGCCGCTGGTGTTGCCGGAGAGGTAGCGCACCTGGAAGACCGCACCCTCAATGGCTGCATTGGGGTTGACACTATCATACTTCCAGACACAGATGGCGCTGAGGGGTCGGTCCTGGAAGCGGAAGGTGTGGCCCGTACCAGCGGCGATGAATGCCTCCTGCGTATCCTCGTCAGGCAGAGCGAAACCAGGCGCCGGTTCCAGCTCTTTGACTCGGAACCAGCCATCCCGCAGAGACAGACCGGAGAGGACGATGCGTCCGTTCTCATTGGTGTAATACACACCCAGGTCATTGAATTCGCCGGTTGCTGTGTTGTTGGAGGCATACCAGACCTGGAACTTCACATTTTCGATGGGATCATGGGTGATCTCATTTTCCTTCACGATCTCGATGACAGGACGCTTGTAGTTCTGGAAATAGACGTCACGGTCCCGGTTGGGGTACAGGGTAACAAGCTGGGATTCCTCTGCCAGCAGGTAAGGCTCCGGCACCGATTTTTCAATGACCTCCACCACCGAGGGCAGGAGGTTCGGCACGACCGCAACGCCATTTGCGTCTGTTTCCACCTCTGCGATAGAGTGGCCATCCGCACCCTTGACCAGATAGACCGTTCCGGGGATCGGTTCTCCGGTCTCCCCGTCGGATTTATGGATATACAAATTTGCGCGGCGGTCATTGGTCAGCACCTTGGTGCTGGTCTTGCCGGGAAAGAGCTGGATGTGGTACTCTCTGCGGTCCAGAATGTGGTCGGACACTGTGGAGATTTCAGTCAGAGAGTAGACCCCAGGCTCCAGCCCCTCCCATGTGATCTCACCTGTGGACGAGGTGGTGCGGTCCAAATAGTAGCTGCCGTCCTCGATTTTAGAAAGGCGGAAAGAAACGCCAGCCAGCGGAGTGCCGTCAGAGCTGCGCTTGATGAGATGGAGAGAGGGCAGCTTGCTGTTGGTGAATACATACTCGGCGTTTACATTGGGGCCGAGATAGACGATGCGCTGTGCGTCATCGATGACATAGCCCGGGCAGGATTTCTCCGTGACCACATAAGAGCCCGCGGGAAGGTTCTCATTGGTGAGGTCGATCTCTCCCTGGGCATTGGTGCGGAATTCTTCAGGGCCATAACTGCCGTCCACTGCTTTGATCTCAAAGACGGCGTTGGGGATCACCTTGGACGGGTCGCTGGAATCCACCTTCGTGAGACGCAGACCGGGTTTGCGGTCATTGAAGAACAACAGTTCCCTGATGCCGTCACCGGCCTTCAGTTCCACCTCCTGGGGCCTGGGGTCCAGGATCAGACTGGGATCGCCTGTATCCACCTCCACAGCCCGGTAAGTGCCCGATTCCTGGTTGGTGAGCAGGATCTCTCCGAATTCGTCCGTCTGATATTTACCCAGAGACACGCCATCGCGGAAAATCTCGAAGGTGACATTGGGGACTGCCGCCATATTTTTTCGGTCATATTTGATGACACGCAATCCGGGCAGTTCCCGGTTGATCAGGACGAATTCAGTTTCCTCGCCTGCCGTGACGGTGACAGTATAGGTGGCGTCATCCTTCTGCCAGCCCACCGGGGCGGTCTGCTCCACGATTTCATATGCTCCAGGTTTGATCTGCTCGAAAATGGCACATCCAGAGAAACCTGTCTCCTGCGTGTACGTCACGCCGCTCTCAATGTGCTTGATCCGCACCACAGCGCCAGGCAGGAATGCGCCGGTGTCGCTGCGTTTTTCCACACGCAGGGAGCCGTATGCCTCGTTATAGAAAGTGACCTCGGCCACTTTTCCGTATTCTACGTTGACATTCTGCACATTGCTGTTTCCCAGCAGGTGGTAGGGCGCGGGTTCCCGTTCAATTACGGTATAATTTCCGCAGAGGGTCAGGGGAAGCAGGACTTCTCCGGAACTGTTGCTGGAGAAGGTTCCCACACTGGCGCCGTTGGGGTCGACCACCTCGAAGATGGCTCCGCTCAACCTCTGCTCCGTGCCGGTCTCCAGCTTGATGATCCGCAATCCCGTATCAGGCGTTTCCTCGGTGGTCACCGTATAACTGCTGGTGGCAGACAGGCGAATCGGCGTGGTGGGGTCAGTGTCGCAGATGTAATTCTGCAAGGTGCCGTATTTGTCAGTCTCCGCGCAGACAGCGTAGTAGATCGCGTATTGATACACATTGCAGGAGAATGCAAGCTGAACGCTGCCGGATTTGCCTTCTACGCTTGCGGCGGGATAGAGAACTTTGAACTGGCCGGCATAGCCGTTGCCGGTGCCACTGGTTCTGACAGCCGTGATGTCATTGTTGTCCATATCCACCAGCCGGGTCCCAGCAGGGACTTCATCGGGCTTTGCGAAAGTCACGGCAATATCATAGTCGCAGACCCAGGTATCGCTTTTGATGGTGAAGACCTGCTGAAGATACTTGCTCCCGTTGATGGTGACAGGATAGGCGGATTCCCGGTCGACGCTGCTGGTCAGCCGGGGCGCCTGGATACGGCTCCACGCCGTGCCGCGGACATAGATGTCCTTGGCGGCTGCGAGGATTGCCTGCGCCCGCTGGAGTTCCACGCCAGTCAGATTGGGATTGATCTTGAGATTGGCGATATCCCAGTTGGGCAACAGATAGCACCAGAGGGCCATCTTGGTCGCATAATAGGCGTGGTATTTGTTTTCCAATTTCAGTTCACTGAGTCCCCGTGTGGGATAGCCGTTTGCCACGATGCCCATGACCTTGGGGTCACTGGTCTTTTCCTCGGCCAGATACTCAATGCTCTCACCGGGGTCTACCGACTGGGGGACACCCTTGGTATTGGGGTTCACGCAGTAGGCGGGGATCTCTTTGACCTGTCCGTTACTGCTCACATAATTGTAGTAGGTGTAGATCTGCTCTCTGATCCGTCCGTTGATGGACAGATAGGACATCTTCGTGCCGCCGTTGTAGATGTTCACTTCACCGAGGGCTTCCTCCTCCGTGCTGGCAGCGGACGCAAAGCCTGTACAGAGGCTCAGGAGTGTCGCAACGCAGAGGAGCATGGAAAGGATTCTTTTCTTCATGGTTACCTCCTGTTCGTGCCGTGACAGGAAGCACCGATTTGGCCGATTGGTTCATTCTCACCTCCAGTCACGGCCAAATGATTCGTTATCGGGTCGGAAATGACGCAAAAAAGAGGCGGCAGTATGGTGATACTGCCGCTTGCGCTTGCTGTAGGGATCAGATGGCGTGGACCTTGTATTCCGTGTAGAGGTACACGCCGTTGCGGTACACATCCCATGCTTCCATGGAGTAGGTACCGGGCGGGCAGGAGTTGAACAGGTTTTCCAGTTCGCTCTCCCGCCAGGGCCAGAAGGAGTGTGCTGTCAGGCTGGGGTCGATGGTCAGCTTGATGCGGACTGCCGGTGTGCCCTTGGAGCCGTATTCCAGCTTTCCATTCTGGCTGGTTTCCGGGTGGTTCCCAGCGAGATTCTGGATGGTGTACTGCATCCTGCGGCTCTCGTAGAGGTTGCGGATGAAGAGGTAGTCGCCTGCTTCCAGATCAAAGTGCCGTGCTTCCGGCTTCGGCAGTTCCACCTCCGGGAAGCTGCTCCAGTCGCAGGTGGCCGAGGGCAGCTCTCCGACAGGGCCGCTGGCGAACATACTCTTGTCGTACCGGCTGACGTCGGTTATGGTATATTGGGTGCCGTCATCGCACTGGATCACATCACCGGCCTTTGGCACATAGCGGGAGCCGTCCGTTGGCAGGATGACTGTCCCATCCGTTCTCGTCTGAGATGCGCCAGTTTCTGTGGTGATGCGGACGGAGTTATCGCTGGCCTGGTAGATAATCTCTGCTCCCAGTAGTTTCCCTACCTCCGCCAGTTGGATATAGTTGTGGCCCTCGATGGCGTATGCCTCCAGCGCCACCTGTTTTCCATCCAGGTAGAAGGTCTGACTACTGGGCAGCGCCTTGAGGTATGCCTCAGCCGCATTTGCTGTTGGGCCTGCGAGGACGGCGCCGATGAGGATACCCGCCGCCAGCATGGATGTGTTTTTCTTTCTGCTCATGTTTGCTCCTCCCTTTGTTTCAGATATTGTGGGGCCTTTTGCAAGCAACACAATACCCAAAGGAAGTTCAGAAGTCGAGGGTCAATTGCAATTCAAAAGCGAGAAAAACAGCATCCGAAACGAAGCAGTTTACACAGAAACAGCCTGAACGCACCAGCGGTAGTCTCTCTGATCCCGGACACAGGTGTAAAGCGTAAGCTTATTCTCCGTAGAGGATGCCAGCGCACTGCGGTCTGTCTCACTGACCTTGCTGACAGAGGTCACCTTGTAGGTTCTGGTTCCCAGCTTGGTGGTCAGAGTGATTTTGTCCCCAATGGAAAGGGTGTGGATCTGACCGAAGTAGTTGTTGACGCCCCGGTTGTGGGCTGCCAGCGCCACATTGCCATCCCAGATGCTGCTTTCCTCGAAGTGGCCGACGCCCCTTGCCAGTGTTTTGCTGTCAGTACCCTGATAGACCTTCACGCTCAGGTCCAGCGCTGGAATCTTCAGCGTACCCAGATATCCCGCCGAGTAGTAGAGGTCGGAGGTGACTTCGGTGTAGCCGGTGGAGGGCACGGTACTGGAGGGGTACGTGACCACCATGCTGCCGGGTTCCACCACAGCCGCGGAGCTGCCGTTGATCACCGTGCCGGTCACCACCATACCGCCGGGGGCCAGATTGGGGGTCAGGTAGTCCCCAGTATATTTGGTATCCGCGCTGGGGCTGCCGAAGGCAGGCGGGATGAGAGCGGCATTTTTGCTGACATCCTCATTTTTCGCGGCGCCGCCATCCGCCGTATGAACCACCTCAATGGAGGTAGGCGTCCCATAGGCCGGGCCGTCCGGCGCATCGATGGTGTACTCCAGCGGTCCTGCCGCACTTGCCGGCACCGTCAGGGCAGCGGTCATGCACAGGAGCAGAAACAAAGCACTCAACTTTTTCATTCTGCTTCCTCCTCACCGTTCTCCCTGCGGTGCTTGATGAAAACCGCAGTGCCGATGCCGGCTCCGGCCGCGGCAATGACGCCCAGCGGTACCAGTACATAGGCCCAGTTGAAGGAAGCAGGCGTATCGATGATATCGGGAACTTCCACGATGGGTTCGATGGCGGTTCCTTCATAGATCGCCACATAGCGGGTCTTGTTCAGGGCGATGCGGCTGACGGTCCCACTGTAGTCCGCCGTGACAGTGTAGCCTTTCACATAGCTGCTGGTGGTGCTGCCGGTGTAGGTGGCCACTGCTGTGTAGCGGTCCCCCAGGGCATAGCCGTCCGTGGTGGCCGTGTTGTCCGTCTGCCAGTCGATGGTCTGGAGGGTCAGGGTCTTGCCGCTATCCTCAATGGTCTTGGGGATGTACTGGGTATCCTGTCCCGCCAAGTTGGGATAGCTGCGGGTAGCGGTCAGTTCCTTGGTGGCGCTGCCGTAACCGGCAACCTCCACCTGCACAGTCTCCAGCCGTAAGGTCAGCGTCCCCATAAAGCCATCATCGGTGATGAATTCCTTTTCCTGGGGCAGCAGGGCCAGGACGGATTCCATGTCTTTGTTCTTGCTGGCGAGAGACACCGTTTCCGTGTGCTGGCGTTCCTCATATTCAGGCAGTTCCTGTTTCAGCAGCTCCACCAGCGTATAGCGGAAGCCATCCTGCTCAAAGTCAGAGCGGGGAATACCAGCGGGATCGTCCTCCGGGGACAGGTCATAGAGCTTGCGGATCTCGGAGCCGTCCTCACTGCGGGTCACAGCAGTGGGATAGCAAACCTTCGGTGGCTCGGTGGTAGCCGCGGCCTCCACCGCCAGAGCGGAGGGAGCCAGCGCCATGGTCAAAACCATTGCCAAAGCGCAAAAAGCGGGGATGCGTTTCATGATTATTTCCTCCTTCTTACATTTTCATGCTGGGGCCGGAAGCCGCCTGCTCCTGTCCCAGCGCCGCGCTTTCCTGCTGCCGCTGAGGGAGCTGGGACAGCTCCTGCTGATAGGCCGCCAGCACCGAATCGTTGAACTGCTGGCGGAACTCCTTGGTGCAGGGGAAACAGACGTCCTTGTACTCATCGCCCGACTTATAGCGGGGCATGGATACGAAGGGGCCGTTGCTTCCGCTCATCACCTTCACGCCCCGGATGGCGAAGCATCCGTTCAAATCCACCGAGGCGTTGGCGAGGACAGGGCCGCTGGTGCGGATGGAGTGGATCTTGACAGCGATTTCCGTAGGCGGATACTGCCTCTCCTGGGGTGCGGGGTTCTGTGCGGGGTCTTTGGACTGTTTCATGTTCTTTTACCTCCTGCTTTTTTATTTTGGTCGATCCGCATCTGTGTGCGGTAAGCCAACTGTTTATACTCCCATGGGGTTATCTCCAGCGGGACAAAGGTACCCTTCTCCGTAACGCCGTCTGCCCGGTACTTCAGCACCAGAGGATAGCAGTAGTCCAGATGGGCCACGGGATAGCGGCGCTTCAACTCTGCCGGGGAGATCCAGCCTGTGCCGGATAAATACACCCAGTGGATGGCGGAATCCAGGTCATCCGTCCGATCCCGCCAGAGATATTTATCCGCCAGGTTGCGGGGGAGTCTTTCCAGTTTCGGCGCGGGGATGACTCGGTCGCCGTCCAGGTAATAGCGGATGTTCAGCTGCTCCGCCAGCGTTTGGGCAGCTTCGATTACTGCCGGTTCTTCCTTCCACTGCGGGCACTGGAGAAAATCAGGGATCAGAACGTCCTCGCCGCCGTCCTGGGACAGCGGCAGGCAGCGGACAAGCTCAACTGCTTGGATGCCATTGGTGACACCCAGAGACTTGATACCTTTAGCCGGCAGGCTGCGGTAATGCTCCAATGCGTCCTCCAGCGCCAGCATCCGCGACAGCCGCCAGCCGGGCCGAGTCTTCCCGCTGCGGCCAAGCCGCAGATCATCGATGGTGTAATAGGAAATTCTCAATTGTTCCGCCTCCTCTCACATTGTCATGCCGCCCATAGTGGGACCCGCCTGCGTTTGACCCGTCAGCTCCGCCAGTCGCGTCTTTGCCCAGTCAGGCAGGTACTGCTCGTCCAATACGCCGATGAAGTCGGAGCGGTCCCAGCGGGTATGCTCTCCATCGCCAAGGCAGGTGGCATAGACCGCACGGCCAGCGGCATTGGGACTACAGCCGAAGCCGCCCTCCGCCAGCCAGAGCTGGTTCTTGGGCTCCCAGTAGCTTTCCTTCAGACTATCCGGGGAGAGTACAAGCACTTTGCCCTCCAAGTCCTCTCTCCACGCTTCCTTCACGCAGTGCTGTATTCCGAAAAGGCTGAGTGCCTGGTATTCCGCCTGGGTCTGACTCACCAGGCACTCCAGCGCCTTGGCTGGACTTTGTACGGTAAATTCCTTCACGCGGGTATGGAGACTGCCGCTGGTACCCAACGGGCGATAGACATTTTGGGCCCACTGTCGGGCCGATTCGCTGAATGGCTCATTCTTCCTCCGCTGGATGGAAGCAGCCAGGACCCAATTCAGCCGCTTAAAGCCAAAAGAGTCCAGCAGGTCCTTTGCCGTACTCTCCGGAAGGGACTCGTCCTTGTAGTTCCAGCGCAGGATGGACTCTATTGCTTCTTTACAGGCAACATTTGCGTTGTGACTGATCTGCCAGAGATCCAGCCGGTTCCGCTTCCTGGCCTCATTGAAAGAATAGGTGTATAGAGCCGGAAACTCATTCATCCCGCTCATCTCCCTGCTCCAGCAGATAGCGGAGGCCGTCGAGCTCCACTCCCGCATTGGCCAGCATAGCGAGAAAGCCGGGGTCCAGCTCATCCAGAGGATCAGCTTCCTCAGCGGTAGTGATGATGATCCTGCCATCCTCCGTGGCGATGTTCATCGCATCGTCCGGACCGATGTCAGCCTGTTCCAGAAGGCAGGACGGAATAGCAAGGCCGATACAGTCGCCACGCTCACAGTCCTCGCATCCGGCAGTGTCATCTTCCTCCGCCGCTTCCCGGCTGGCCTGGACCAACTGGAAGATGAGCGACACATTGAGGTCATTGAGCAGGCGGATGATGCCCACAGTCTCCGCAGTAGTTAGGTCATTCCGCGCCACTACGACGCATCCGGCCTCGGTGTGCAGGGTCAGCTCCCCAGCATCCGCCAGTCCGGAGAGCTGGAGTGCGGCACGGGGAAGGGACAGGGTCTTCTTGCTGGGGTCATGGCAAATTTTAAATTTCATAGTCGATTTTTCCTCCTGTATGAAAGTCAAAAAGATTTAATTGGGTCGTGGCGCGGCCGCGCTCGGTCATGTCATAGTTGGAGATGAGCAGCTCCGAAAACTGACAGTTGGGGTCGTACCGCTGCCGCAGGTTATTCAGGCGAGTCACTGGCTCAATTTGGATACCGGGCGCATCGTAAAGCTCCCGGACAAAGGCATCGTCGTTATAGGACAGCAGGAATTTGCCCTGCATGGAGAGCAGTGCGTCCCGGAGGCGGATGTGGTCCTTCTCCGTGAAGCCGTCCTCGCCGATGTTCTGGTAGTAGCCCTCCGTGCAGTGATAGGGCGGGTCACAGTAGAAGAAGCTCACCGGGCGGTCATACTGCCGGATGAGCTTCACGCAATCCCTGTTCTCAATTACGACCTTTGCCAATCGTCGGTGGGCCTGCTCGATCAGCGGGAAGTTGGCCCACATATCGTGAGGCTGGGCGCCGAAGCTGGTGAGAGCGGAGGCGTAGCTGTAACGGATGATCTGATAGAACCAGGAGGCCCGTTGTATATCTGTGGTTCGCCGTCTGGTATCCAGAGCCCGCCTCACACGTTCAAAGTCCTCACGGGAGTTGAGCACATATTTCAGTGAATTGATGAGCAGGTCCGGTTTCTCCCGCACACAGCGGTACAAGTTGGTCAGGAGACCGTTGAAGTCGTTATAGACCTCAAAGTCGTTGCCGGGGTTCTTGTGGAACAGCACCCAGCCACCGCCGCCGAATACCTCGATGTACCGCTCATAGAACAGAGGAAACCGCTTGACCACTTCCTCCCGCAGGGCTTTCTTTCCACCCACCCAGGACATAAAGCTATTCAGGGATCATCACCCCTCTCCAGCGGCAGGCGGGTCTGATCGGTGTCGAACTGCTCCAGCGACCGGGTCAGGCCGCGGATAGCGGCAGCAATGCCGCTGATGCGGTGGGTCATGTGGGCGACGGTGGCCTGCACCTCCTGCTGGTCGGCGGCGTAGAAGTAGCCCTGACTATTGCTGGCGATGGGAATCCCCTCTCTCCGTAGGCCGTTGACCAGGTGGCGCACTTCAATGCCCTTGATGCTGAATGTGCATTCCAGTTCCCGGCTGGTAGCCGCATTGGAAGCACCCAGATGGTATCGCTCCAGATATTCCGCCAGCCGTTCTTTCTCCATGTCTGCTCCTTTCCGGGGTTGCTTTCCCGAAAAAGGGCATAAAAAAGAAGGGGCCGTTTGTCCCTTTCGGAAAAACGGCCCCTTGGTCTTTAGTATGAACTTATTTCATTGTCGGATTTCTGGTTACATCATCTCCATTCCGCCCTGGCTGGGCTGTTTCTCCATGGACTGGATCGGTTGACCGTCCTGCCGCTCGATCAACCCGTATTCTGTCAGACTGGCGCGCTGGTTCTGGATCAGCGCCTCGCCATAGGCATACAGGTTGACATGGGGCAGCAGGAGTTTCACATCGCTCTCAACCATAGTGATATTCAACTCCTCCTTGGCAACATCCTCCGGGGAACTGAAACCGGGAGAGAACACATAGCTGTCCATGGCGTCCATCAGCGTCATGGCATTTTGCAAGTCACGGCAATGGGTGGCAGCCAGCAGTGCCTTATATGCAGGAAGTTTCTCCTGCGCAATGTTGTCCAGCCACTGGCTGAACCGATTGACCTCGGCAACATTGTTGGCGTCGCTGACGGCATCGGCAAGAGCGGGAACACGGCAGTCAATGCACTGGAAGGATACTTCCGACCACATTGCCGCGCCCAGCTCATTCAGGGCATGATCCATAGCACTGGGGGATGAAGGGAACCACAGTTGGACCGTTTTCTCATTGTCGTATTCGGAATCGTTGAACCATCCCTTGGTCAGTTCCAGAAGGACCGTGTAAGGCGGAACCTTTGGGGTGAGATCCATATCCTTATATACTTCTACCAAGTCAGTGTGCTGGGTGACATAGCCGCAGCAGCCGTAGGTGTCACGGTCCACAAACACGCCGCCTTCCTCAGTGCGTGCTTTTCTGCCAAGAGCTTCAAAATCCAGCAGTTCGTAGATGGAATCCGGGACCTTTTCCGTGATGGGAATGAAGCCGTTATCCGCGTAAAATCTGCCGAGCTGGGAGTCATTCAGGGCTTCGGCTACCACATGGCAGCAGTCTGCACTATACGCAAGATCAATGAGCCTGGGGATGAGGATGTCTCCATTCCGCTTCTCGATCTCTGTTTTCAGAAGCCCCGCGAAGGAAGTGCGCTGCATATCGGTCAGATCAGAGAGTCTTCGGGAAAGGGCGTTCAGTTCATATAGGTTGGGATCATCGCTGAGGAAGGGGGCAAGGAATTCGAAGGCATAGTATTCGCATACTTCAAGAGACATGGTGTCTCGATTTCTGAGCCGCAGTTTGTCCAACGCATCCAGCAGCTCATAATCGGTTGCCGGCAGCTCCAGCTCACAGTACCTGCCATTGCCGCCGGACAGCTCCACTGAGAATAATTTACCCAAGGGTCATACCTCCCATCGTCGTTCCATGCTCCATATCCTTCGCCTCGTCCTGCGGACAAGGCTCATTCATTTCGCTGGAACTCCTCTCCCCACCGAACCCGCTGCGTTGGGCTTCGGCGGGGGCCCCGTGTTGTGCATAGTCCTCCAGATACTTGGCGGGGTCGGCGCCCGGCACATCCCATCCGCACATGCTGCCGACCTCCATGGCCTTGCGCTGCCACATGGTGACGCCAAGCTGTTCGTTCAGCTGATCCGCCAGCTCCACATTCCGTTCCTTGTCCCCGGTATCCCAATCGGACGGGTAGTAACCGGTCTCCCCGCGTTTGATGCAGATGAGGGTCCCTGTGGTCAGCAGCGTGGAGAAACACATTTCCGGCAGACCTTCCGCAACTTTGGGGCCGAAGCATTCTTCCTCTGTCTGGATATCCCAGTCATCGCTGAAGTTCCAAAGGTGGACATATAGTTCGCCGTCACCGATGTCGATCTCCCGCTGCTCGAAGCCCTCACCCCAGCCATCCGATGCCTGCCCGGAGATGTATTCTTTCAGCGTGGTGAGTTCCTCCGGGGTCAGCGTACCGACTACGCGGCATTCTGCCACGCCCCAGAGCTGACCATCCCGTTCCTCTACTGTGAAGACCACGGACTTGACCTTGGCATCAACGCTGTCGTTCCCGTCATACCAGTGCATGATACCGCTTTCGCTTTCCTCCGGCATACGGTTATTGATCAAGGCTTTCAGGATCGCTCCCTCGTAAGCGCGGAGCTCTCTGCCACCCAGTTCCGTGGGTTCGGCTTCCAAATCTCCCCATCCGTCACGCTCGAACAGATCTGCGGTCAGGGGCATATACAGCTTCATGGTGGTGGGTTCGGGAGGCAGGACGGTGAAGCTGTCCTCGCCGATGATCAGGGCCAGCTTTCTGCCGTTGTCCCACTTCATATGGAACTGCCCGGCATCGTCGATGAAGTCCAGCGTTCCCATGGTGCCGGGTGGTACCGGCGCATAGGGATCTTTCATCTCTCTGAGCTTGATTCTGCTGCCCGAGGGATATTGTTCCCGTAAAAATGTCAACCACTCCTTGGGAATGCTGCTCATAAGCTCATCCCTCCCATCGTCATCCCCTCCCGGGGCGTGTTCTGCTGGTTCATCTCCTGTACCCGCTTATCGAAGCACGAAAGATATGCGTGGTAGTCATTGGGGACAGGATTGCACCGCAGGCAGTATCGGTAGTTCTCCGTTTCCACGATGTAACCGTAGTTCTGTACCCAGCCGCCGCTGATCTCTCCGCCGTGTCCCCGGCAGTAGCCGGTCATGGCGCTGAGATTCTTCAGCACACTCTGCCGCAGCGTGTCCACCACTTCCTGAAGTTCCGCCTTGAACTCCTGAGAATTCAGTTCAGCCGGACCACGGGGGTGCCAGGTGTGGAAAAACTCATCGCCCCCTCGTCCGAAGTCCATGCGTACATGCCCGATTGCCCCCAATGCCTTATCTTGTTCGGGAGGGAGGGCAAAGAACAGCCCCGCCTCATCGGGAGAGGCGGGGCACAAAGCATATTGGGGCGTATCGACAGGATGTTCCGATGCGATGCGCTGGTTAGATTCTCGACTGGTGTCCATGCTCATGTTTTTCACTCCTATCCATATCTTTATTTGTGAACACAATCATTACCATGAGTTTGCGCAGAAGTCCAGGGAATCTTAGGACATCACGAGACCATGTCCCTGTTCCGGAAAAGGACTGCTGCACCGACGAATCAGTCCGAACTCCGTCCTGCGGACGCCGTCCTCCTGCATTTGGGCTTCGCCGAATGCCGCAAAGTCCATATAGCCATCGATGGCATCCAATACCTCATCGTCTGCGCCAAGCCGGTGCAAGACCTCCTCGCCGTATTCACTGGCATCTTCCGGTACCCGCTCATAATCGTCCAAATTGATGGAAAGTCGCAGAGCGGCGGGAAAGTCCTCCGGCTGCTCCACAGACAGGACGGAGAGGTATTTCAAAGTTTCACCGTCTGTCTGCTTCATTTCCTCGACGGCCAGCGCCAGTTCGTTGATGTCCTCCACGCTGATACAGGAAGCGGGAAGCAAGTCAACGAGATATGGAATATCGCAGTCCAGGGCTTCCACCTCTGCTTCAGCAAAGCTGTCGATTTGAAGCCGCTGTTTTGCGTTCTCCAACGCTTCCTCTGCAGCGGGGAAATAAAACCGAAACCGTTTCGCACCGCAGTGGGATCGGAGATACGCGGAAAAAACCGTGTGTTCCGGCGCCTGCTCCGGCTGACCGTCCCGGCGCATCACATAGCCATCCATGGTATAAGCCCCTCCATGGTCAGCGTAATATTCCGCGCCAAGACCCACATAGTCCAGATAGGGCCGCACCGCTTCCGGGAAGTCCATGACGAGGCCGTGTTCCACGACATAACCACCAAGTTCCCGGTCGCAGGTGACCTCTGGGATGATTTCGTAATCTTCCAGCCGGTCCGCTACACGAAGCACATCGTCCAGGCTGTTCATGCTCTCTGTCCAAAGTGCTCCTGAGAACAAGGTTCGTTCAAGAACAGTCATACTCCCGATTTTTTCAGCCAGACGGTTCAGCTTCTCCAGATCCTCCTGCTTTGCCAGATCAGCGCTTTTGATAAACTGGGCCAAATTCTTTACAGGGCTTTTCACATCCACGATGTGCGTTTCCCCGGCGTAGCGGCTGATACTGTCCAGCATAGCGTAGGATTCACCCACTTCCGCGGGTGTGGCCGGGAGCCGAAGGTAAACACCCTCATAGTTGTCTCCGCGAGTCAGATGCAGATCGATCATTGCAGGCCTCCCATTTGAAACCCCTGCTCTGTGGGTCCCTCCATCATCAGTTCCTCGAGACTCAGCGTTCCATGGTAGGAAATATATCCCGCCTCCGTGAACATCCCGGATTCCCGAGACATACGCTGCTGACCGTACTTTTCGTAGTCGTAGAACTCGTCCAGGTTTTCATCGTAGTCAAAATGGCCGGATTCCTGGATCATATATTTCCCGTACTCCTCCGGGGTTTTGACATTTGGAGCAAACTCAAACTGGTCCAGGTTTTCCGCCAGATGGCGGATTTGGCTGGCGCATTCCGGCTCGGCCAGTATCACAGCGGCTCCCAGCTTTTTCTGGTCGGCCTCCGTGAGCTTCTTTATGGTAGCGGCAAGGTCGTTCAGATCATAGAGGCTCTCCTGTTTGAACTCCAGTACGTTCTCCACTTCCTTCGGAAACTGGCTGTCCTCATACCAGATGCGCATATTGTCAGGATCGCTGATGCCGGACCGCATCATCCCGCGTTCTATCTGAAGTTGCGTACAGGGCAGATACAGCCAGGTTATTTTTGATGTGTTCTCCGGCTCGGCGCGGGAGGAGATGCCTACCGCCAGCATATCTTGCTCGTAGTGATAGCCGGGGAGATGGCGCCCATCGTAGACCTCGTCCAGCTTCAGTCCATTGTCATAGACCACTCCATAGGGTGTTACAGTGCCTTCTTTGCTCAAAATCAGCTTCAATGCGGTCATCCGCAGGTCTGTATCCGCCAATTCGCTTGACAAGCATCCTCCGTTGATCGACACGAGATGATGCCGTCCGATAGCCTCCAAGTCCGAGAAGTCCGTGATGACAGTGGCCTGCTGGCAGCAGAAGGTCAGATTGATGAGGTCTTTCATATCAAAGACCCCCGTCTTGACCGCCATGGCCTGGAACTGCGCTGCTTCAATATAGTCGAAGCTGTCCAGTCGTTTGGCAAGGTAATCCAGTTCGTCGATATTGACAGCGACTTTCTCCAACCGCTTGAGGATGGGAAGTCCGTCCTGGATCTCCTCCACCTTACAGTCACGTTCCACGACGTCGCCAAGCTCCATCGCACCCAAGAGCTCTATTACGTGATCGTATTCCTCATAGGGGATGGGCAGCGGGATCGTGGCCACGCCATATTCAGGATGCTTTACATTACTCAATACCGCTCTCATCGTGTGTCACCTCCCCGCATCGGCAGAACGGCGTCTCCGTACCGCAGGATCATCATTGCATCCACGATCAAACGCAGTGTGCTGTCATCCACCAGTTCAGGATCGATTAGATCTGTATAGGTAATGTGCTGGTTACCCGTTTGGAAAGTCTTTGCCGCCTGATACAGTGCGTAGTCCTGAAGGCTGAGCGCACCAACATTTTTCTTGAGCTGGGAAGAGTATGAGATATTCCAGCAGTTTCCCATCGTGTACCGCTCCCAGAGCTGGTCGCTGGAAGCCAGCAGAAACACGGTGGAGAGCCATCGGGAGGTGATTTTCCTCGCACCCATGTCACCGGGGGCCTGAAGTTGCTTATGGATACGGTATTCGTGTGCCGGACTGCTGAAGGAGCAGCCGCGATTATGGATGTGCAGATTCTGCACACGCTTCGTCAGCTCATTGAACCGTAGCGTGCGAATCTGCTGGAGGACCAGTATCCGGTATCCGATATGATGGTTTTCCAGGCGCTCTTTGATCCAGGCACAATGTCTGGCAGTACACCGTTTCCGCTGGAATGCCAGACATCCGCGGCAGTCATAGAATTTTGCGGCTTGAGGAAGCGGTTCCAGTGTGACCGCCACTCGCTCACAGCGCATGGAGCGGGGCGGTTCCATCATTAACCGCTCATACTCCTCCAGAGGGGTATCCCTCAAAAAGTATTTGGTCATAGTCGTCCTTTCCGGGCAGTGTCGTGTTCCCGGATAAGGACAACAAAAAAGACCGCTGCTCCTGCGGGAACACGGCCTTGTCCTTACTGTATCTTTAGAATTGCTGAGTCATGCTCGGCTGCGGACCCTGTTCCGCCACCTCCATCTCTTTCTGATTGGATTCCTGCACCCGCTTGTCCAGGTCGGGAACCGCATATTCGATCTGCTCCGCTGCACTCTCCAGCAGTTTCTTCCTTTCTTCTGTGATGGGATACGCCTCATCCAGCGTTTCGTGAATACTGCGATAGATCTCTGCGAGCTGCTCCGGGGAAAATAGCTGATGCTTATCGATAAGACCTGCGCGAGATGCGAAGTCCTGTTTGGCGGCTGTGTAGCTGCTGTAGTAGTGGCCCTGCCACAAGGCGGTATTGTTCTGGATGAGATCCCAAGTGATGAATTCCATACCGTACCGGGTAGAGTGGCCTGCCAAGACTGTTCCATTAAATTCAGCCAGTAGTTTGTAGTTCCCCTCCAGGCTGCCCACTTTCAAAAAGGGCGCCGATTCCATCTGCCGCACATACTCTGCTGTTTCTGCGGCAATGTCCATCACACGGTCACAGGCTTGTGCCGCCTTCTCATTTGCGATATCTTCCTCACGGTATCTGACGGCTCCAACATCGGTAACGCAGCACAGCGGCCTGTTGTCCAGACGGATGGGAAGGATACCGTTTTCCTCTGACAGCACTGTGAATCCGTCTTTTTTCAAACGGAGACCAAGCTCATCAAAATAACTGTTTTGCTGTTTTGTTTCCATAGCTATCTCTGATCCTTTCTCTCTATTTGGATTTAGGCTGGTGCCCTTTTTGAAAATGAAAAAGCGTCAATTTCTCTAACCTTTGATAAGGCTGGAAATCGGCGCTTATTTGAAGGGTAAAAACCAGCGCCCTTTTTGCTGTTTCAAAAAGGGCGCTGACTCGTTCCACTGCTATTCTTTTATGGTGGGGGTTCGAGTCCCCCTGATTACTCGGAAAACGGCATTGGCATCTTTTGTTTTACTTCTGAAAATCGAGGGGCAAAAAATCTCAAAAACGCTTGATGCCGTAGGCGTTTAGCCTACGGCATCGAAAGCGTTCATGTTTTATGGTGCCGGTAGTGGGACTCGAACCCACACGGTATCGCTACCAACGGATTTTGAGTCCGTCACGTCTACCAATTCCATCACACCGGCGTTTAATACTTTTATATTATACAGGATGCGCTGTCAAAATTCAAGAGAAACTTTCCGAGCCTTGCGGAATAACGGAAAAATGAACAGTCCGTAAAAAACGTGGAAAATCGGAAGAAAGACTATCCAAGACCGGGGAAACGTGCTATCATGTATTCGTTAAATTATGCGTATTGGCGGAAAGGAGCGGGAGCATGAGAAAAGCAGTGCAAAAGGCCGGACTGGCTCTGGCAGCCATGCTGGTGATCATGCTGCTGTCCGGCTGCAGCGGGTTCCCCAAGCTCTCCGCCAGCCCCCAGGACTTGTACAGCCTGCCTGCCCTGCCGGCAAACTACACAGAGCTGAACAGCCGGATCAACGAGATCCTCAGCGGCGGCGCTGAGTATGCCGCACCTACTGCCGGCACCAATATCCAGTCCGTACAGATGGTGGACCTGGATGGAGACGGCAGGGAGGAGGCTCTGGCATTCTTCCGTAATTCCGGGGACGAAAAACCCATGAAAATCTATATTTTCTCAGCCAAAGGCGACACGTATGAGCAGTCTGACCTGATCGAGGGAAGCGGTACCGCTATTTACAGCATCGACTACAAGGACCTGGACGGCGACGGACGTAAAGAAATTGCCGTGGGCTGGAAGGCCGCCACGGAGCTTCAGGTGCTGGAGGTCTATACCCTGGGAAAAAATGGCGCGGAGATGCTGCTGCGGACCAATTATGTCCGCTATACTATCCAGGACATGGACCGGGACGGCCGCCAGGAGCTGGTGGTCCTGCGGTCTGATGAGGAGGGCGGCATCGCTGATTATTACAGCTGGCAGGAGAACGGCGGCCTGGCCAGCCAGTCCTCCGCGCGGCTCTCCGTCACCATGGCGGAGCTGAGCCAGCAGAGCCGGGTGACTAGGGGCTGCCTACGGAATGACGTGCCTGCGGTCTTTATCACCAGCGTGACGGAACTCTCCGGCGCGGTGACGGACGTGCTGGCCCTGCGGAACGGAGAACTGAGCAACACCGCCATTTCTGAGCAAACCGGCGTTTCCAGACTGATCTATCCCTTCTGCACCCTGTATCCCACGGACATCAACAACGATGGCCTGACAGAAGTGCCGATGCCCGTAAGGCTTCCCGAACTGACGGATGACGATGTGCCCACACAGCGGATGGATTGGCTTTCCTATGATGAGACGGGAAACGGCGAAGTCGCCCTGCGGACATACCATTGTGTTGAGGATGGATGGTACTTCCAACTGCCCGAAACCTGGACAGACCGCATCTATATTACACGCTCCTCCTCCCAGGATGAGGCCAGTGTGACCTTTTACACCCGCAGAGAGGGCAACGAACCGGCGCCTTTTCTGCGCATTACTGCCATCACCGGCACCAACCGGGAGATCAGAGCTGTCCGGGGAAGCCGCTTCCTGCTGAGCCGTCAGCCCAAGACCCTGTATGCCGCCGAATTGCTGGAGGGGAACGATAGCTGGCAGTACGGCATGACGGCGGACGAGGTGCGGGCTGCCTTCAGCCTGATCCAGACCGAGTGGATCGCCGGAGAGAATTAACAAGGATGAAAGGATAGGACCATGAAGAAGGTACTGGTTTTGGAGGATGAATCCAGCATCCGCAGTTTTATCGTCATCAACCTGCGCCGGGCCGGATATGACGCTATCGAGGCGGAGACCGGCGAAGAGGCGCTGGAGCGGCTGAAGGAGAACCCGGATACCCGGGTGGCGCTGCTGGACATTATGCTGCCCGGTATCGACGGCTTTGAGGTCTGCCGCCGCATCCGGGCTACGAATACCCGCATCGGCATTATCATGCTCACCGCCCGCTCCCAGGAGATGGACAAGGTGACGGGCCTGATGACCGGCGCCGACGACTATGTGACAAAGCCCTTTTCCCCGGCGGAGCTCACCGCCCGGGTGGACGCCCTGTTCCGCCGTACCGGCGGCGAGGAACCGGCACAGTCCGGCGAGATCTGGCAGGCGCCCTTCCTGCTGAACACCCGGAACCGGACCCTGGAGAAAAACGGCCAGCGCATCAAGCTGACTCAGGTGGAATACACCATCATGCGGGTGTTTATGGAGAACCCCGGTAAGGCCCTGTCCCGGGAGGAGATTTTGGACCGGGTGTGGGGCCGGGACTACTTCGGCGAGCTGAAGATCGTGGATGTGAATATCCGCCGCCTGCGGCTGAAAATCGAAGACAACGTGCAGAATCCCACTTATATTACAACGGTGTGGGGCTACGGCTATAAATGGGGGCTGTAAGGACCTCCGGGGCCTGGGAAAAGGCATACCGGGCCGTCTGGCGGCGGGAGGAGAAATTCCTCCGCCGCTATGGGGAGCCGGGGCGGAACGCCCTGGAACGGGAAATCGAAGCGCGGGTGCCGGAAAAGCTGATGGAGACCCTTCATGCCGCCTTTGTGAAAGCCTTTGGCCTGGTATTTGAAAAGGGTACTGGCGTGCTGGCCGGCGCGGGACGGCTGGAGGAGCGGCAGCGCACCTTTCAAGTGAACGCTTACGCCGCCGACCTCCGGGAGGACCGCAGGACTCTCAGAGCCTTTTCCAGAGAGGCCGCCAAAGCCGGACGGGGCAATGTGCTGCTCTCCGGCGCGGCGGGCTTGGGCATGGGCCTGTTCGGTGTGGCCCTGCCGGATATTCCGCTGTTCACGGCCATGCTGCTGAAAGCTATGTATGAAACGGCGGAGAGCTTCGGATTCGACCACAGCAGCCCATCGGAGCAACTATACGTTCTGCGGCTGCTGGAAGCGGCCCTGTCCGACGGGGAAGACCTGCGGCAGAAGAACAAGGTGCTGGATGTGTTCGCCCAGACCAGCGCGTGGCCGGAGGCGGCGAATCTGAAACGTCAGATGGAGGCCACCGGCCGGCGGCTGTCGAAAGCGCTGCTCTGCGGAAAGGCCGTGCAGAATATCCCCCTGGTGGGCGCCGTGGGCGGCGCCGGGAACGCGGTCATCATGGACCGGGCAAGGCGGTACGCCGCCATCAAGTATGAAAAACGGTTCCTGATCCGGCGGAGGCTGGAACGGGATTGAGGAGGGATACCGTGGCTGAGGAGAAAAATTTCAAATTCAAGGCTCTCCAGCTGCGGGGTCTGCGGCAGCGGTGGATCTTCAATACCGTCATGCCGGTGTTTGCACTGGTGGGGCTGATCGTGGTGCTGTTCTCCGCCGGCGTGTCCAGCTATTATTACGGCACCATGCAGAAGGGCCTGGAGACCCGGGCCCAGGCCATCGCCAACTCCTTCAACGAGTATTTTATGGACAACGGCTATGTGGGTTTTTATCCCAAGGCCGTGCAGGCGGCGGACAGCTTTGAGGACAAGGACCGCATCGAGCTGCAGTTCATCGGCAGCAGCGGCCGCATCCAGGTGTCTACCTCCGGCCTGACGGCGGGCACCTCTCCGGGGACCGGAGACATTACCCAGGCCATTGAGACGGCGGAGATGTCGCCCTTCCGGGGCCGTGACCCGGAGACGGGAGAAAATATCATGGCGGTGTCCCACCCACTGGTGTTCCACGGCAATGTGGTGGGCGTCATGCGGCTGGTGACCTCTCTGAAGGCTGCCAACCGGCAGGTGATGTTTGCAGTGCTGGCCATCTGCCTGATCGCCCTGCTGTGCATGGCCCTCATCATCATTTCCAACCTGCTGTTTATCAACAATGTGGTGGAGCCGGTGGCGGTGGTGTCCGACGCGGCCAAGCGCATCGCGGCGGGAAGCTATGGCTTCCAAATCGAGAAAAAATACACCGACGAGCTGGGGGAGCTGGTGGAAAACATCAACGACATGTCCCTGCAGATCGGTCAGAATGAAAAGATGAAAAGCGAGTTCATCTCCTCCGTGTCCCACGAACTGCGGACGCCCCTCACCGCTATCAACGGCTGGGGCGAGACCATTCTGGAGGACCCCACCGGCGACCCGGTGCAGATGCGCCGGGGCATCCGCATCATTCTCAACGAGTCCCGGCGGCTTTCCACTATGGTGGAGGAACTGCTGGAGTTTTCCAAAATGGAGGACGGACGTTTCACCCTCCGCATCGAGCAGGTGGACCTGCAGGCGGAATTTGAGGACGCCATCTTCACCTACCGGGAGCTGTTCCGGCAGGAGGGCGTCGAGCTCCACTATATTCCCGGCGACGGCGAACTGCCGCCCATCCCCGGCGACCCGGAGCGGCTGAAGCAGGTGTTCTGCAACGTGCTGGACAATGCCGCCAAACACGGCGGCGCCGGAAAGCGCATCGACGCGTCTATCGCTCTGGAGGACGGTGAGCAGGTCATCCGCATTCGGGACTACGGTCCCGGCGTGCCGGAGGAGGAATTGCCCTACGTGAAGCAGAAATTTTACAAGGGCTCCTCCAAGGCCCGGGGCAGCGGCATCGGCCTGGCGGTGTGCGACGAGATCGTCAAGCTCCACGGCGGTACCTTTGAGATCGGCAACGCTGAGGGCGGCGGCGCCGTGGTGACCATTCGGCTCCCCTCCAACGAATGAAACAAATGTTTGATTTTTGAAAATCATTGTGATATACTAAAAAAGCAAGAAAGGAATCCTCATGGCAGAAGAGAAACAGTCCTGCGCGTTCCGCACTAGCATCGGCGGACAGGCGCTGATCGAAGGCATTATGATGCGCGGCCCCGAAAAGCAGGCCATCGTGGTCCGGGACCAGGAGGGAAACCTGGTGGAGAAAGTCGAGGACCTGAAATTCATCAAGGACCGCTACCCCATCCTGGGCGTGCCCCTCATTCGCGGTACCGTCAATTTTCTGGCGGCCATGGTCAACGGCGTGAAGGCCCTCATGTACTCCGCGGATTTCTACCCGGAGGAAGAGGTGTCCCAGCCCTCTAAATTTGAGCTGTGGCTGGAGAAGCACCTCAGCAGCAAGAAGCTGGAGAGCGCGGTGGTGACTCTGGCGGTGATGTTGGGCGTGGGATTGAGCGTGTTTCTGTTTATGATCCTGCCCACGTTCCTCACCGGCGGCATCCTCCATTTCTTCCCCGGATTCCCCCTGTGGGGCCGGAACCTGGTGGAGGGCTTCCTGAAAATTGCCATCTTCCTGCTGTACCTCATCGTCTGCTCCAAACAGAAGGACATCTACCGGGTGTTCCAGTACCACGGCGCGGAGCATAAGACCATCTTCTGCTACGAGGCGGGCCTGCCTCTAACGGTGGAGAACGTCCGGGTCCAGCCCCGGCACCATCCCCGGTGCGGCACCAGCTTCCTGTTCGTGGTCATCTTCGTGTCCATCTTGTTTTCCGGTGTGGTGTTCGGTATCTGGCCCATGACCAACGTGTGGCTGCGGAGCCTGGTGCATCTGCTGCTGCTGCCCCTGGTGGTGGGTGTGACCTACGAGTTCAACCGCTGGGTGGGCCGCCATGTGCAGGACAGCGGCCTTGCCAGGGTGCTGACCGCCCCCGGCATGTGGATGCAGAACTTCACTACCAACGAGCCGGACGACAGCATGATCGAGTGTGCTATCCGGTCTCTGGAACTGGTGCTGCCCTCCGAAAAAGGTAAAGACGAGTGGTGAACGCCGGATTTCTCTAAAAATCGACAACGAGGCGTATTATGGCTATCACATATAACAATTTGTATTTGGATATTCGCCAGCAGCTCCGCAAGGCGGGCATCGAGGCCGCCACGCTGGAGGCCCGGGAGCTGGTGTCCTTCGGCACCGGCAAGAGCCGGGAAGACCTGGCCCGGGACGGCGGCCTGTATGCCTCCCCGGAGCTGGAGCGGCAGGTGCGGAGCCTGGTGGACCGCCATCTGGCGGGCGAGCCGGTGGCCTACCTTATTGGCGAGTGGGAGTTCTACGGCCTGCCGCTGGACATCTCCCCCGACGTGCTGATCCCCCGGCCGGACACGGAGGTTCTGGCGGGACAGGCCATCGAGTACATCCAGACGTTGGGAGAGTGCCGGGTGCTGGATTTGTGCGCCGGAAGCGGCTGCATCGGTCTGGCGGTGGCCTCTCAGGCGCCCCAGGCGCGGGTGGTGCTGGGCGAGTATTCTGACGCGGCGCTGAAGATCTGCCGCCAGAATATCCGCCGCAACGGCCTGACGGGCCGGGTGGTGCCCATGCAGGCCGATGCACGGGAAAAGCCGGAGCGGGCGTTGGGCGAGTTCCAGTGCATCGTCTCCAATCCACCCTATATTCCCCGGGCGGATATTGAAACGCTGGACGCCTCGGTGAGGGATTACGAGCCCCATCTGGCGCTGGACGGCGGTGAGGACGGCCTGGACTTCTACCAGACCATCTCCGGCAAGTGGAAGGAGGCCCTGGCCCCCGGCGGACGGCTGTACTTCGAGGTGGGCATTGGACAGGCTGACAGCGTGCTGCGCATCATGCGGGCCCAGGGCTTCGGGGACATCCAGATCGTCAAGGATTTGCACGACATTCCGAGAGTGGTGTTCGGAACCCTCTGCACGGAAATTTGAATATTTTTGATGGTTACATAGAGATTTAGGAGGACGAGATTATGGCAAGAGATAAGGCGCCCATGCCCACCGCGGCACCGGCGGACGATAAGAAGCGGGCTATTGACACCGCCATGGCCCAGATCGAGAAAATGTACGGCAAGGGCTCCATCATGCGCCTGGGCGACCAGACCAACCTGGCGGTGGACTTCATCCCAACCGGCTCTCTGGCGCTGGACGTGGCGCTGGGCATCGGCGGCCTGCCCAAGGGCCGTATCATTGAGATCTACGGGCCTGAATCCTCCGGTAAAACCACCCTGGCCCTCCATGTGGTGGCTGAGGCCCAGAAGAAGGGCGGCGAGGTGGCCTTCGTGGACGCTGAGCACGCCCTGGACCCCACCTATGCCCGTGCGCTGGGCGTGAAGGTGGAGGACATGCTCATCTCCCAGCCAGACACCGGCGAGCAGGCTTTGGAAATTACCGAGGCCCTGGTCCGCTCCGGTGCCATTGACGTTATTGTGGTGGACTCCGTCGCCGCCCTGGTGCCTCGTGCCGAGATCGAGGGCGAGATGGGCGACAGCTACGTGGGCCTCCACGCCCGGCTCATGAGCCAGGCCCTGCGGAAGCTCACCGGCGCCATCGGCAAGACCAACACCATCGTTATTTTCATCAACCAGCTCCGCGAGAAGGTGGGCGTCATGTACGGCAACCCGGAGGTCACCACCGGTGGCCGGGCCCTGAAGTTCTATTCCTCCGTCCGCATCGACGTGCGCCGTATCGAGGCGCTGAAGAACGGCAGCGAGGTGGTGGGCAGCCGCACCCGTGCCAAGGTGGTCAAAAACAAGGTGGCGCCCCCCTTCCGGGAGGCGGAGTTTGACATCATGTACGGCGAGGGCATCGCCCATGAGGGCGAGCTGCTGGATCTGGGTGTGAAGCTGGATCTGGTGCAGAAGGCCGGTTCCTGGTTCTCCATGGGAGAGACCCGCATCGGCCAGGGTCGGGACGCCGCCAAGAAATATCTGCAGGAAAACCCGGAGGTGGCGGAGAAGCTGGAGGCCGACATCCGGGCCAACTTCGACAAGCTGATGACGGGCCAGTCCCGCATCGCCGCCAAGGCCGCCGGACGAGCGGTGGACGTCAGCGCCGACGACTTCAAGGATGAGGATTGAGCGCTTAGAATCGTCCAAGCATAAGCGAGGCCGGGTGCTGGTGTTTCTGGAGGACGGAGCCTGCCTGAAGATCACGGAGCAGGAGTTGCTGGACTTCGGCCTCCGGGCCGGGGACGAGCTGGATGAAACAACTCTGGCGCGCCTGAAAGAAGCGGCGGGCGTCTCCAATGTTAAGGCCACAGCGGCGGACCTTATCGGCAAGCGGGCCATGAGCCGTACTTCTTTGGAGAAAAAATTAAAGGAAAAGGGCGCCAGCGAGGCCGACGCCCGGTACGCTGCCGAATGGCTGGAGGCCATCGGCGCCATCAACGACGCCGACTACGCCGCCCTGCTGGCGCGGCACTACGGCGAAATGGGCTACGGCCCCCAGCGTGTCCGGGACAAGCTCTATGAAAAGGGTGTGCCCCGGGAACTGTGGGACGAGGCCCTGGACCAGCTCCCGGAGGGCGGCGAACAGATCGACCGCTTCCTGCAAAGCAAGCTGCGGGGCCGGACGCCGGACGAGAAGGAGAAGAAGCGGCTGACAGACGCGCTCCTCCGCCGGGGCTATTCCTGGGGCGACGTAAAATCGGCATGGAACCGCCTGGGGTCCGAAACCTGGGAGGACTGAGCACTTTTCTGAAATATCAATGTATCGGAGGATACAGACTTGAGTTATAATGTGTCATTTATTTCCCTGGGCTGCGCCAAGAACCAGGTGAACTGCGAGCAGATGATGGCTGTCTGCCAGAATGCCGGCTACAATATCCAGGCAGCTCCCGAGGAGGCTGACGTGGTGGTAGTCAACACCTGCGGCTTTCTGGCTTCCGCCTGCGAGGAGGCCATCGACAACATTCTGGAAATGGCTGAGCTGAAAAAGGCGGGCCAGGTGAAGAAAATCCTGGTCACCGGCTGCATGGCTCAGCGGTACAAGGAAGATGTGCTGAACGAGCTGCCGGAGGTGGACGGCATCCTGGGCACCGGCAGCTACAGCGACATTGCCGGGGCCATCGCCGAGGTCATGGAACAGGGCCTGCGGCCCTGCCATATCGGCAACATCCACACCGCCAACCAGAGCGGTGAGCGCATTCTGTCCACGCCGCCCTGGTATGCCTACCTGCGTATCGCGGAGGGCTGCGACAACCACTGCGCCTACTGCGTGATACCCTCCCTCCGGGGCAAGTACCGCAGCCGTCCGATGAATGAGCTGCTGGACGAGGCCGCCGAGCTGGCCTCCGCCGGGGTAAAGGAATTGCTGGTCATCGCCCAGGACATCACCCGCTACGGCACGGACCTGAACGGCGAGCACCAGCTGGCAAAGCTGCTGCGGGAGCTGTGCAAGCTGGACTTCCACTGGATTCGGCTCCACTATCTGTATCCCGACGAGATCACCGACGAGCTGATCGACACTATCGCGTCTGAGCCCAAGATCGTCAAATACCTGGATATTCCCATCCAGCACTGCAACGATACGATTTTGAAGGCCATGAACCGCAGGGACACCAAGGCGTCCCTGACGGAAATGTTCGGCAAGCTCCGTGAGCGTATCCCCGGCCTGGTGCTGCGGACCAGCATCATCACCGGCCTGCCTTACGAGGATGAAGCGGCCCTGGAGGAGCTGTGCGGATTCCTGCGGGAGACCCACATCGAGCGAGCAGGCGTGTTCCCCTTCTCTCCGGAGGAGGGCACCCGCGCGGCGTTGATGGACCATGTGGATACCGAGGAGGCCCGGCGGCGGGCGGAGCTGGTGGTGGACGTGCAGTCCGACATCATCGACGACTACAACGAGTCCGTGCTGGGTACGGAGCGGGAAGTCCTTTGTGAGGGCTTCGACGGTCAGGCCCAGATGTCCTTCGGCCGCAGCTACGCCGAGTCCCCGGACATCGACGGCCGCATTTACTTCACCGCTGATGAAGAGATAGCACCCGGCACTTTTGTGAACGTCCGCCTCACCGGCACCATGGACGGCGAGCTAACGGGAGAACTGGTTGAGTAAGGAGTGTGGAACATGAATCTGCCCAACAAACTGACGCTTTTGCGGATCGTTCTGATCCCTGTGTTCATGGTGGTGCTGTATTGGGGCTTCCCCGGTGCCACCTGGGTGGCCCTTGCCATCTTCATCATCGCCAGCCTCACCGACTTGCTGGACGGCAAAATCGCCCGGAAGTACAACATGGTGACGGACTTCGGCAAGTTTGCCGACCCCCTGGCGGACAAGATGCTGGTGACAGCGGCCATGCTGTGGTTCGTGGAGAACGGCCAGATGGCGGCGTGGATGCTGCTGATCGTCATCTGCCGGGAGTTTGCCGTCAGTGGCCTGCGGATGATCGCCAGCGACAAGGGCCGGGTCATCGCTGCCGGCTGGTCCGGCAAGGTCAAGACCGCCTCCACCATGGTGTGCATCGTGGTGATGTTCCTGCCCATTCCCGCCATCCTGAATACCATCTGCGGCTGGGTCATCACTCTGACCACCCTGTATTCCGGAGTGGAGTATTTCATGAAGAACAAGGACGTCATCACGTCCTTCTGAGCATCCATACCGCGGCAAAAAGATTGAACGAGCTCCCCACTTTTTTGAAATTCTGGAGATTTTGTCCTCTTGACAGGGACAAAGTCCGGTGATATGATGTGTTCCGATATAAAAAGGCATCGAAAAGGACGCTGCTCGGGAAAGACAGCAGAGAGGGGCCGCCGCTGGCTGCAAACGGCCCTTGTTGGAACCGAAACCAGTCACCGCCTTGGAGCCGCCCACCGATATGTAGGCTGGGACGGGACCTCCCGTTACAGAGGACACGAGCGGCGGTCTGTGGACCGTAAGCAGGGTGGAACCGTGGAATACGTTTTTCGTATCTCACCCCTGATTTTTCAGGGGTGAGATTTTTCTTTATTTTCACCCCTTAACACAAGGAGGATGCAACATGAGCGAAGAGAACCTGTATACCTTTGAAAATGAGCAGTACCGCCGGACCTACTGGCACACCTGCTCCCATGTGCTGGCCCAGGCTGTGAAGCGCCTGTGGCCGGAGACCAAGCTGGCCATCGGCCCCAGCATCGACAACGGCTTCTACTATGACCTGGACAGCGAGGAGACCTTCACCGCCGAGGACCTGGAGAAGATCGAGGCCGAGATGCGGAAGATCTGCAAGGAGAAGCTGAAGCTGGAGCGGTTCGAGTTGCCCCGGGAAGAGGCTGTCAAGTTCATGGAGGAGAAGGGTGAGCCCTACAAGGTGGAGCTGATCAACGACCTGCCCGAGGACGCCGTCATCAGCTTCTACAAGCAGGGTGATTTCACTGACCTGTGCGCCGGTCCCCACCTGGACTCCACCGGCCGCATCAAGGGCAATGGCATCAAACTGACTGCCTGCAACGCCGCTTACTGGCGGGGCGATTCCTCCCGCAAGCAGCTCCAGCGTATCTACGGCATCGCCTTCCCTAAGAAGGAGGAGCTGGACGCCTACCTGAAGGAGCGGGAAGAGGCTTTGAAGCGGGATCACAACAAGCTGGGCCGTGAGCTGGAGTATTTCACTACCGTGGACTCCATCGGACAGGGCCTGCCCATCCTGCTGCCCAAGGGCGCCCGGGTGGTGCAGCTGCTGCAGCGCTGGGTGGAGGACACCGAGCAGAAGCGCGGCTACCTGCTGACCAAGACCCCCCTGATGGCGAAGCGGGACCTGTACCGCATTTCCGGTCACTGGGACCACTATCTGGACGGCATGTTCATTCTGGGCGACCCCCACGATGAGACCAAGGAGTGCTTCGCCCTCCGTCCCATGACCTGCCCCTTCCAGTATCAGGTCTATCTGAACCGCCAGCGTTCCTACCGTGACTTGCCCATGCGGCTGGGTGAGACTTCCACCCTGTTCCGCAACGAGGACTCCGGCGAGATGCACGGCCTCATCCGTGTCCGCCAGTTCACCATCTCCGAAGGCCATCTGGTCCTCCGTCCCGACCAGTTGGAGGAGGAGTTCAAGGGCTGTCTGGACCTGGCGAAGTATTGCTTGGGCACTCTGGGCCTGCTGGACAAGTGCACCTTCCGGTTCTCCCAGTGGGACCCCGCCAACCCCAACAACAAGTATGAGGGTACCGCCGAGCAGTGGGAGGAGGCCCAGCGCGTCATGGCCCAGATTTTGGACGACCTGGGTGTGGAGTATACCATCGGTATCGACGAAGCCGCCTTCTACGGCCCCAAGCTGGACATCCAGTACAAGAACGTCTACGGCAAGGAGGACACCCTGGTCACCATCCAGATCGACATGCTGCTGGCCCAGCGCTTCGGCATGTATTATATCGACGAGAACGGTGAGAAGAAGCTGCCCTATATTATCCACCGCACTTCCATGGGCTGCTACGAGCGTACCCTGGCCTACCTGATCGAGGAGTATGCCGGCGCCCTGCCCACCTGGATGTCTCCCGAGCAGGTCCGCTTCCTGCCCGTCACCGACCGCGCCAGCGACTACTGCGCCGAGCAGGCCAAGAAGCTGGAGGCCCTGGGCTTCCGCGTGGAGGTGGACTACCGCAACGAGAAGATCGGCAAGAAGATCCGGGAGGCTCAGCTGGAGAAGATCCCCTATATGGTGGTGGTCGGCGACCGCGACATGGAGAACGGCACTGTGTCCCCCCGTCACCGTGCTGACGGCGACCTGGGCGCCATGAGTATGGAGGACTTCACCGCCCTGCTGAAGGATGTTGTGGACTCCAAGGCGAAGAAGTAAAAAGTGGTTTCAAACGCCCCCGGGTAAATTGCCCGGGGGCGTTTTTACCCCAAAATGTCCGCAGTACACGGATAATAGTCCCGTATAAATAAACAAAAAACTTAGGTAAGCTTACGCAAAAATCTGGAATCTTTCCCGAAAATGTGTTTTGGCGAAAAAAAGGCGTTGCAACCGCCAAAATCAGAAGCGTATACTGGTAAAAAATCAGGGGGCGCTTATAGGCGTTTTGTATGAAAGAGGAGGAAGCTTTATGAGCAGAATGTTCAAAAAAGTGCTGGTCGCCAACCGCGGCGAGATCGCTATGCGTATTTTTCGGGCATGTCACGATTTAGGTTTGCAGACCATCGCCATCTATTCCAACGAGGACACTTACAGCCTGTTCCGCACTGCCGCCGACGAGTCCTACCTCATTGGCAAGAACGAAAGCCCCCTAGGGGCCTATCTGAACATTGACCGCATTATCCGCCTGGCGAAGAAGCACGGCGCCGACGCCATCCACCCCGGTTACGGGTTCCTATCCGAGAACGGGGACTTTGCCCGGGCCTGCGAGGAAGCGGGCATCCAGTTCATCGGCCCCAGCTCCAAAATTCTGGACATGATGGGTGACAAGCTCTCCGCCAAGCAGATGGCGGTGGAGTGCGGTGTGCCCACGACCCCCGGCACCACCGAGCCCCTGAAGAGCCGCCAGGAGGCTCAGAAACTGGCCATGGAGTTCGGCTTTCCCGTCATCCTGAAGGCCGCCGCAGGCGGCGGCGGCCGTGGTATGCGCCGCTGCGATACCGTGGAGGAGGTCGGCATCAACTTCGACCTGGTGAAGGCAGAGGCAAAAAAGGCCTTTGGCAACGACGACATCTTCATGGAGAAATTCCTGGTGGAGCCCAAGCACATCGAGGTCCAGATTTTGGGCGACGAGTTCGGAAATGTGGTCCACCTGTACGAGCGGGACTGTTCCCTCCAGCGGCGGTATCAGAAGGTGGTGGAGTTCACTCCGGCCTTCTCCGTGGCGCCGGAGGTGCGGCAGGCCTTGTATGACGACGCGGTGAAGATCGCCAAGCACGTTGGCTACGTCAACGCGGGTACCCTGGAATTCCTGGTGGACAAGGACGGTCACCACTATTTCATCGAGATGAACCCCCGTATCCAGGTGGAGCATACCGTCACCGAGATGGTGACGGGCATCGACCTGGTGCGCTCCCAGATCCTGATCGCCGAGGGATTGCCCCTCAGCGACCCGGAGATCGGTATCTCCAGCCAGGCGGACGTCCACCAGAACGGCTACGCCATCCAGTGCCGCGTCACCACCGAGGACCCGGCCAACAACTTCGCCCCGGATACCGGAAAAATCACCAGCTACCGCTCCGCCGGTGGCTTCGGCATCCGGCTGGACGGCGGAAACGCATACAGCGGCGCGGTCATTTCTCCCTACTACGACTCCCTGCTGGTGAAGATCACCACCTGGGACAACACCTTCCCCGGCGTCTGCCGCAAGGCGGCCCGGGCTATCAACGAGGTCCATGTCCGGGGCGTCAAGACTAACATCGCCTTCATCACCAACATCCTGAAAAATCCCACCTTTATCGCGGGCAAGTGCCATACGAAGTTCATCGACGAGACGCCGGAACTGTTCCAGATCGACGAGAGCCAGGACCGGGCCACCAAGATGCTGAAGTACATCGGCAATATCGTGGTGAAGGAGCAGGGAGAGCACAAGCTCTACGATGAGTGCCGCTTCCCGCCCGTCACCGGAAACCGTCCCGACGGATTGAAGCAGCTGCTGGACGCCAAGGGCCCCAAGGCCGTGGCAGACTGGGTGCTGGACCAGAAGAAACTGCTTATCACCGACACCACCTGCCGGGACGCCCACCAGTCCCTGCTGGCTACCCGGGTCCGTACCCGGGACATCGTGAAGGGCATGGAGGGCACCTCCGAAATCCTGGCAGACGCCTTCTCCCTGGAGTGCTGGGGCGGCGCAACATTTGATGTGGCCTACCGCTTCCTCCATGAGTCCCCTTGGGAGCGGCTGGACCTGATCCGCCAGAAGGCTCCCAACCTGCTGCTGCAGATGCTCCTCCGGGGCGCCAACGCCGTGGGCTACACCAACTACCCCGATAACGTCATCCGGGAGTTCATCAAGGAAGCCGCCCGCTCCGGCGTGGACGTGTTCCGGGTGTTCGACTCCCTGAACTGGCTGCCCGGCATGGAAGTCGCCATGGACGAGGTGCTGAACCAGGATAAGATCTGCCAGGCCACCATCTGCTACACCGGCGACATTCTGGACCCCAAGCGGGACAAATATCCCCTGGACTACTATGTAAAGCTGGCAAAAGAGCTGGAACACCGGGGCGCCCATATGCTGGCGATCAAGGATATGTCCGGCATCCTGAAGCCCTACGCCGCCAAGAAGCTGGTCTCCACCCTGAAGCAGGAGATCGGTATTCCCATCCAGCTCCATACCCACGACACCTCCGGCAACCAGGTGGCTACCTGCCTGCTGGCGGCGGAGGCCGGCGTGGACGTGGTGGACCTTGCTATCAGCTCCATGTCCGGCATGACCAGCCAGCCCTCCATGAACGCCGTGGTGGCAGCCCTCCAGGGCACCGAGCGGGACACCGGACTGGACCTGGACCGGCTCCAGTACCTCACCGACTACTGGGAGGACGTGCGCAAGCGCTATGACTCCTTCGAGGGCGGCATCAAGTGCAACAGCACCGACATCTACCGCTATGAGATCCCCGGCGGCCAGTACACGAACCTGAAACCCCAGGTGGAATCCCTGGGCCTGGGCAGCCGCTTTACGGAGGTCAAGGAGAACTACCGGGTGGTCAACCAGATGCTGGGCGACATCGTGAAAGTGACGCCCTCCAGCAAGATGGTGGGCGACATGGCCATCTTTATGACCCAGAACGACCTGACACCGGAGACCATCCTGGAAAAGGGCGAGGGCCTGGCCTTCCCGGACAGCGCCGTCAGCTACTTCTCCGGCATGATGGGCCAGCCCGCCGGAGGCTTCCCCAAGGACCTGCAGAAAGTGGTTTTGAAGGGCAAGGAGCCTATCACCTGCCGTCCCGGCGAGCTGCTGGAGCCGGTGGACTTTGAGGCCAAGAAGAAGGAAATGCAGTCCTTTGACCCGGACCCCAGCTGGCGGGCCGTCCTCAGCTACTGCCTGTATCCCAAGGTGGTGGAGGACTATGTGAAGCAGCAGAAGGAGTACGGCTACATCATGCGGCTGGGCAGCCATGTGTTCTTCCACGGCCTGGCAGTGGGCGAGACCAACAAGGTCAACATCGCCGACGGCAAGACCCTGGTCATCAAGTATCTGGGCCTGGGCGAGGTGGACAAGGACGGTATGCGCACCGTCAGCTTTGAACTCAACGGCATCCGCCGGGATGTGCAGGTGCCCGACGAGGCGGCCCAGAAGAACATCGTCAAGGTCCCCATGGCGGACCCGGAGGACAAGAGCCAGGTGGGCGCCTCCATCCCCGGCGCGGTGAGCAAGGTCAGCGTCAAGGTGGGCGACCATGTGGAGAAGAACCAGACCCTGGTCACCATCGAAGCCATGAAGATGGAGACCGCTATCACCGCCCGCATGGACGGAACGGTCGCTTCCATCGAGATCAAGGAGGGCGACACCGTAAAGGGCGGCCAGCTGCTGCTGACCATCAAATGATGTCCCTCTAGTGTGGATGAATGTTTTATACAAAGGGACGGGGCGGGATGCCTCGCCCCTTTGTATAAAATGCCTTGTTATGCAGGATTTCTGTCATAAAAATGCATTGCTCCTGCAAAAATGCAAGACAAATATTGACAACTTGCAAAAAAACCCGAAAGTCTGGAAAAAAGGCTTGAAAAATGAATCGGTTTGCGGTATGATATGCAAGGTATTACTAGACCCCATACCACACATGAAAAGAGGATTTGCAATGAAAAAGTTTCTGTCTCTGCTGGTGGCCGTTATGATGATGGCCACCGTCCTGGCCGGCTGCGGCGGTAAGACCACTGAGAAGCCCGCCGACACCCAGGCTCCCACCCAGACTGACACCCAGGCTCCTGCCGCCCAGGCCCCTGCTGCCACCGGCGCTGAGCTGACCTTCACCACCGGCGGTTCCTCCGGTACTTACTTCGCCTTCGGCTCCGTGCTGGCCGGTCAGGTTTCCAGCTCCACCGGCACCAAGGTCACCGCCGTTGAGGGCAAGGGCTCCCAGGGCAACATCGAGCTGATGGATATGGAAGGCGCCCAGCTGGGCTTCGTCCAGTCCGACGTTATGAGCTACGCCTATGAGGGCACCAACCTGTTTGCCGACTTTGGCAAGGTGGACTGCTTCTCCACTGTGGCCGCCCTGTACATGGAGCAGGTCCAGATCGTTACCTGCGACCCCGCCATCAAGACCGTTGCCGACCTGAAGGGCAAGAACGTCTCCATCGGTGACTCCGGCTCCGGTGTGTACTACAATGCCATCGACGTGCTGGGTGCTTACGGCCTGACCGAAGAGGACATCAACCCCACCTACCAGGGCTTCGGTGACAGCGCCGAGGCGCTGAAGGATGGCAAGATCGACGCTGCCTTCGTGGTCGCCGGTGCTCCTACCACCGCCGTCACCGAGCTGTCCAGCTCCAAGGATACCTATCTGGTCAGCCTGGATAAGGAGCACATCGACGCTCTGATCGCCAAGTCCCCCTATTACAGCGAGTACACCATCCCCGCCGGTACTTACAGCGGTATGACTGAGGATACCACCACCGTGGCTGTGGGTGCCGTGGTCATCGCCCGCAACGATGTGGCCGAGGAGGACGTATATAACTTCTGCGCCGGCGTGTTTGACAACATCGACGCTATCACCGCTGTGCACGCCAAAGGCGGCGAGCTGAACCTGGACTTCGCCACCTCCGTCACCTCCGTGCCCTATCATCCCGGCGCTGCCAAGTACTTCGCCGAGCAGGGCATTACCGTCCCCACCAAGTGAGAAGGGCTGTAAAGAGCCTGTTAAAGAACCCATAAAACCCTCCGGGAGGCTGCGGCGGGCTATGCCCGCCGCAGTCCCTTGCGGTTTTTACGAGACGGATGAGTTTGCATCAAAACCGGCGCAAAGTCATGCGTTTCGTAGCAGAATCTGGTGAGAAAGAGAGGAAAACAGTATGAGCTTTTTGAAAAAGGACGAAAAAGCTCCCGTGAATACCGCTCCGGTGGATACCAGCGTCGGCACTGCCGCGGACGTGGACGCGGTGATGAAGAAGTACGATCGGGAGTCTAACGTCCGTGTCTGGGAGGGCACGCCCAGGCTTGTGGTAAAGGCCCTGATGGCCGCGTTTTCCGTGTACAGCATCTATGTGACGCTGTTCAGCGTGGCGCTGCCGGAGGTCCGGCTGTCCATGTTCCTGGCCTCCGTCCTGGTGATGGGCTATCTGAATTTCCCCGCCCGGAAGGGCCATGTGAAGGTCAACTCCATGCCCTGGTATGACATTCTCATCATGGTGCTGGGCGCGGGCTCCTTCCTCTACTACGCCGCTAATGCACAGAAGATCATCAAGCTGTCCCTGCGGGCCTCCAAGGAGCCGTTGCTGCTGGTAGTTGGCGTGCTGGGTATCCTGGCGCTGATCGAGCTGTGCCGCCGCAGCGTGGGTCTGCCCATCCTGTGCGTGGTGGGTGCGCTGCTGGTATACACCTTTACCAAGGTCCAGTGGCGGCTGGTGATCTATAACCTGTTCTACACCACCACCGGCGTCATGAACACCCCCGTCAATGTCTGCGCCAAGTACATTGTGGTGTTCATCATCTTCGGCGCGTTTCTGGAGCGGACCGGCATCGCCCAGTTCTTTATCAGTCTGGCAAACGCCATCGCCGGCTCCTCCGCCGGCGGTCCCGCCAAAGTGGCTGTCATCTCTTCCGCCCTGTGCGGCATGGTGTCCGGCTCCTCCGTGGGCAACACCGTCACCACCGGCTCCGTCACCATCCCCATGATGAAAAAGACGGGCTACGCCGGTGAGTTCGCCGGCGCGGTGGAGGCCGCCGCCTCCACCGGCGGCCAGATCATGCCTCCCATCATGGGCGCCGCCGCCTTCCTGATGGCGGAGTACATGGATGTGCCCTACGCCACTGTGGCCCTCACCGCCATCCTGCCCGCCGTACTGTATTTCACCGGCATCTACATTGCCGTCCATCTGGAGGCCAAGAAGCTGGGCCTGAAGGGCATTCCCAAGGACCAGCTTCCCAAGCTGGGCGTGCTGATGAAGAAGATCTACCTGCTGGCGCCCCTGGTGGTGCTGGTGGTCATGGTCTCCACCAACATGAAGACCATGCAGTTCTCCGCCGCCATCGCCATCCTGGTGACCATCATCGTAGGCCTGGTCAACAATGTGACCAACGCTCTGGCTGCCGGACGGGAGGGCAAGAGCTTCCTTGGCACCCTGGGCGCGTCTCTGGTCAGCCGGGACAGCGACGCCGACAGCATCTCCATTTACAAGATCATCGACGCCCTGGAGGCCGGCGGCAAGGGCACTATCACCGTTGCCGTGGCCTGCGCCATGGCCGGCATCGTGGCCGGCTGCATCACCGTCACCGGCCTTGCCTCCAAGCTCATCACCGCCATCGTTTCCGTGTCCGCCGGACACATGATGATCGCTCTGGTGCTGACCATGCTGTGCTGCATCGTGCTGGGCATGGGCGTGCCCACCACCGCTAACTACTGCATCATGGCTGCCACCTGCGCCCCCATCCTGATGAACCCCGCCATCGGCGTGGTCCCCATGGCGGCCCACTTCTTCGTGTTCTATTTCGGCATCGTGGCGGACATCACGCCTCCTGTGGCCCTGGCGGCCTATGCCGGCAGTGCCATCGCCAAGGCACCTCCCATGAAGACAGCCATCAACGCCACCAAGCTGGCTATCGCCGCGTTCATTGTGCCCTACATCTTCGCCATGAACCCGGCTATGCTGCTGGTGAATGTCTCCAACCCCTTCCAGGTGGTGCAGATCGTCATCAGTGCCCTCATTGGCCTGTTCGGCGTGGCAGCAGCTCTGAACGGCTTCCTGTACCGGAAGATCAATCCCCTGTTCCGCCTGCTGCTGATTGCCGGCGGCCTGGGCATGATGGTCCCCGGCACCCTCACCGATGTGATGGGTCTGGTGATCGTGGGCGGCATCGTCCTCTATCAGCGCATGTCCGCCAAGCGGCTGGCAGCGTAAACCGTATATTAAGACCGCTCCTGTTTTGGGAGCGGTCTTTTTTTGGAAACAGCAAGATTTTCTGGAACCATTTACTGGCTCACAGCGTCTATATCCATATACGGGCTTTATGGAAACTGTAACCGTTTTGTTGTTGTTTTATGATACGAACTGTCCTAACATGAATAGTACAGTTTAAATGGCGCGTGAAGGAGAAACGAATATGTCTGAAGTCATGGAAAAAGAGGCCCAGAGCGCGGCGGAGACCGTGCCCGTGCCGGAGACGGCGCCTGCGCCTGCGAAGGTCAGTAAATGGAAAAGCCTGCCCCGGAAAAAGCGCCGCCGCATCATCCGCTGGTGCGTGACACTGGTGATCCTGGCGGTTATCGGCGGAGTGCTGTTCAAGGTGTTCGGCGGCAAGAAGGAAGCGGAAAAGCAGGTGGTGACGGACTTTGTGCAGTACGGCGCCATCACCGCGAAAGTGGAAGGCAGCGGCCTGACGAAAGCCAAGAGCAGCGAGAGCATCTCCATCACCACCTCCGGTACGGTGATGGAGGTCATGGTGACGGAGGGCCAGGAGGTCACCGCGGGCACGCCGCTGTTCACTGTGGATTCTCCTGCCGCTCAGGCCGCGGTGCAGAAAGCCCGGAGCCAGGTGGAGGGCTATGAGAAGCAGCTTTCCGCCGCCCAGAAGGACATCGCGGGACTGAATCTGGCGGCGTCCTATCCTGGCAAGCTGATGGAGGTCGCCACCCTGAACCCCGGCGACACCATTTCCAAGGGCCAGACGGTCGCCAAGCTGAATGACGATACCCGCCTGCGGCTGGAGCAGTATTACAGCTACGCCTACGCGGGCGAGCTGAAGGCAGGCCAGACGGTGGATGTGTCCATCCCCGCCCTGATGACCACCATCCCCGGCCGGGTGGAGGCGGTGCATATGGTCAGCCGCATCACCCCGGAGGGCTCCAAGCTGTTCTCTGCCGAGATCATCGTGGAGAATGAGGGCGCTCTGACGGCGGATATGGCGGCTTCCGCCACCGCCGTGGTGAACGGCGAGACCGTCTATCCCTATGAGCCGGGAAAGCTGGCATATTACCGCACTGGCGAGCTGCAGTCCACCGTCAACGGTACCGTCATTTCCAGCAGCCTGGTGAATTACCTCCAGGTGTCCGCTGGACAGGTGCTGGTGCGCATTGATGGCGAGGACAGCGAGGGCGAGATCTTCACCATTGAGCAGAATCTGGAGACCGCCCGGGAGGAGCTGGAGAAGGCGGAGAAGAACCTTGCCAACTGCAATGCCGTGGCGCCCATCGACGGCAAGGTCATCGGATTGTCCATCCAGCCCGGCGACGAGATCAACACGCAGCAGCCCATTCTGACGATTTCCGATACCAGCTCCCTCATCGTCAACGCCACGGTGGATGAGAGGAACATCAGCTATATCAAGCCCGGCATGATGGTGGACCTGGACCAGTGGGGCAATGCCGCCATGGGCATCGTGGAGAGCGTCAGCCTGTCCAGCACCGTCAACAACGGCGTGGCGACTTATCCCATGGTGGTGTCCATGGACAATGCCGAGGGAATGATCCAGGTCAACAGCAACATTCAGTATTCGCTCATCGCCAGCCAGAACGATAACTGCCTCATTCTGCCCATCCAGGCGGTGCGGACGGTGTCCCTGGAGGACGGGTCCTCCGCCACCGTGGTCTACGTCTCCGGCGACCGGCCCGATAACGCCCTGGACGGCGTCATGGCTGATGAACAGATTCCCGATGGCTTCTGGGCCGTGCCGGTGGAGATCGGTATTTCCGACAACTATAACGTGGAGATCAAGTCCGGTGTGGAAGAGGGGACCGAGGTGTTCACTCAGATCCAGACCATGGAAGCCTGGGGTTAATGCCATGGCGAAGCTGATCACACTGCGGGACGTATATAAAATCTACGGCGAGGGCCTGGAAAGCGAGGTCCGCGCACTGGACGGCGTGTCCCTGGACATTGAGCGGGGCGAGTTCGTAGCCGTGGTGGGCCAGTCTGGCTCCGGTAAGTCCACCATGATGAACGTGCTTGGCTGCCTGGATATCCCCACCCGGGGCGAGTATCTTCTGGACGGCACCGACGTACAGGAGCTGACAGACAAGGAGCTCAGCCTCATTCGCAACAAGCAGATCGGATTTATTTTTCAGCAGTATAACCTCATCCAGTCCCTGACGGTGCTGGAAAATGTAGAGTTGCCCCTCATTTATCAGGGCATCAACGCCGACGACCGCTACGACATGGCCATGGAGGCCTTGGAGCGGGTGGGCCTGTCGGGCCGGGTGAAGCACCGGCCCACGGAGATGTCCGGCGGCCAGCAGCAGCGGGTGGCCATCGCAAGGGCCATCGCTACCAAGCCGCCCATCATCATGGCCGACGAGCCCACCGGCGCACTGGACTCCCGGACGGGCCAGGAGGTGCTGAAATTCCTCCAGCAGCTCAACAAGGAGGGGAGCACCGTCATCCTCATCACCCACGACAACGGCATCGCCGCCACCGCCCGCCGCATCGTGCGGCTGCAGGACGGAAAGATCGTGGAGGACCACGAACAGGAGGTGGATTGGCTGTGAATCTCCAACAGGCCGTGAAAATGGCGTGGAAGTCCATCTGGGGCAAAAAAGGCCGGTCCGCCCTGACCATCCTGGGCATTTTCATCGGCATCGCCGCCGTCATGACCATTGTGTCCGTCATGGAGGGCATGAAGCAGAAGACCATGGAGCAGTTCGAGGCCATGGGCAGCAACCGCATCACTGTCAGCATTTACAGCTCGATGTATGACGCAGAAGGAAACGACATTTCCAAGGACTACTTCCCGGACCTGTACGATTACTGCAACGGACTGAAAGAGTATGTGCTGGGCGTGACGCCTACCGGCTGGTGCAATGCCACAGTGTCCTACGGCACCAAGTCTACCGCCAATATGCAGTACAGCTGGGATGAAAAGGGGAATCTCACCGGCGATGTGCCTCCCAGCCTGTATTACGGCAGCGACCAGTACGCCGCCTGCAACAATCTGACCATTGCCAAGGGCCGGGACCTGGCCCTGTTGGATATTGAGAAGTACAAACAGGTCTGCGTCATGGGCTCCCAGGCGGCCAAGACCTTCTTTGGCTCCGCCGACCCGGTGGGGAAGGAGCTGTCCGTCAACGGAAATAAATTCCTGGTGGCGGGCGTCTACGCCGCCCGCCTCAGCGATGAGAGCGCAGACCAGAGCCGTATGGACAACTTCATCGTATTCCCCTACACCGCCCGGCGGGTCCTGGGCGGCGATAAGCCCACGGAGTTTCTGGTCAAGGCCCGCAGCAGCGAGGCCATGACCGAGGCCATCTCCCGCCTCAGCGGTTTTTTGAAGGGACTGGTGGACCAGAACACCGGCGGCTACAATGTCTATTCCGAGAGTCAGTGGCAGGAGCAGTCCAATGAGTATCTGAGCATGATCGGTCTGGTTCTGGGCGGCATCGCTGCTATTTCTCTGGCGGTAGGCGGCATCGGCATTATGAACATCATGCTGGTGACGGTGACGGAGCGCACCCGGGAGATCGGCATCCGCCGGGCCATCGGTGCCCAGCGTAGCAGCATCGTGGCCCAGTTCCTCATCGAGGCGGCCATGCTCTGCGGCATCGGCGGCATCGTGGGCATCTTGTTCGGTACGGCGGGTAGCCTGGTGCTCAGTACCCTGCTGATGGGTATTACTATTTTTCCGCCAGTCAAGGTGACGGTGGGGGCGTTTGCCCTGTCCGTGGCGCTGGGCGTCATCTTCGGCAGCTATCCGGCGGTCAAGGCGTCCAAACTCCAGCCTGTGGAAGCCCTGCGGGCGGAATGAGAGGAAGAATGATATGAGACAAAGACTATTTGCGCTGCTGCTGGCGGTTTGTATGACAGCGTCCCTGTTGGTCATGCCCGCCGCGGCGGCGGACACCGTCCGCTTTTCGGACGTAGCCGACCAGGATACCGCCATCGCGGTGGAGACGCTGCGGCTCATGGGCGTGCTGGACGGCTACGGCGACGGCAGCTTCCGCCCCTCCGCTCAGCTGAACCGGGCCCAGTTCTGCAAGATGGCGGTCTATGCCGCAAACGGCGAGAGCGAGCTGGGGCTGTACCGCACCGTCACGGTGTTCCCGGATGTGAAGCCCTCCCACTGGGCGGCCTCCTATATCAACATGGCGGCCAAGGGAAAAAACATTATCTCCGGTTATCCGGACGGCAAGTTCCACCCGGAGAGGCCCGTCACCGTGGGCCAGGCCGTCACCATCCTGCTGCGGATGCTGGGCTATAAGGACGAGAACGTGGGCGGCGTGTGGCCGGACAGCTACATGGCCGTTGGCGCTACCATCGGCCTGACCGATGGCGTGGGCGTCAATGGAAACGCGCCCCTCACCCGGGGTCAGGCGGCAAAGCTGTTTTTGAACCTGCTCCGCGCGGAAAAGAAGGACGGCGGCAGCTATCTGGACAGCCTGGGGCAGACCCGCCCTGCCGTGCTGGCCTCCTCCACTGCCGGAAATGACGGCAAGTCCTTCAAAACGGCTGGCGGCGAGACGATCGCACTGGCCTCCGGTAAAACGTCCAGCGGCATCCTGAATGGCCGGCAGGGCACCCTGCTGCTGAATAAGAGCGGCAAGGCGGTGACCTTTGTGCCGGAGGCTGCGGGCTCCAACCGGACGGTCACCATTGCCACACGCACCGCAACGCAGATCGTGGATACCAACGGTGTGAAGTTCACGCTGAAGAGCGACACCAAGACCTACTATAACGGCGAGGAGACTACCTGGTCCAATGCTTCCTCCTGGCTCCACGCCGGAAATACCGTCACGCTGAGCCTGGACAGCTACGGCACCGTGACCTATGTGTTCGTGGGCGGCGGCAGCACGTCCGACGCGGCGGTCATCATCTATGAGAATGGCTCCTCCGTGGGCTTTGACGCCATCACCGGCGGCATGACCGGATACAGCATCTACAAGAACGGTTCCCCCGCCGGACTGGGCGACCTGCGGAAGTACGATGTGGCCACCTATTCCAGCGCCACCAATTCCATCCGGGTCTGCGACACCCGGGTGACGGTGTACTACGAGGGCTGCAAGCCCAATCCCAAGGAGCCTTCCAGCATCACGGTTTTGGGTGGACTGGAGTTGACGGTCCTGCCCACTGCTATGGAGAGTCTGTCCAAGTTCAAGCCCGGCGACCAGATGACCCTCCTGCTGACGGAGGACGGCCAGGTGGCAGGCGCTGTGGAAGCCAGCGGTACCACAGCCCGGAGCAATGCTGTGGGCATCGTCCGGGATGGGACCGTGCAGCTTCTGTGCGGCACCGCCAAGCTGGAGGTGAAGAGCAGCCAGGCGGCGGAGCTGGAGGGCCAGATCGTCCGCGTTTCCTCCAATAAGAACGGTGTCACGCTGTCTCGCCTTTCCGGCGGCACCGGCGGCGACTTGGATGTGGACGCCAGGAAGCTGGGGAGCAAGTCTCTGGCGGAGAGCGTGATGATCTTCGAGAACGGCAAGGAGATCACACTGGACCAGCTCACCAGCGGCGTCATCCGCTCCAACGACATCCTCTACGCCCGGACCAACTGGGCCGGGAAGGTGGACCTGATCGTGCTGGGCAGCACCAGCGGCGATACGGTGTACTATGGTCGGGCGGTCGTCCATCAGGATGCAGATACGCGGATTTGGATTCCCGATGAAGGCCATGAGGATGATGACCCCAGTGAAGGACATGGTCACTATGAAACGCAGGGCGGTAAGCGGAGTCTGGAAGTGCAGTGCGGTGCGGGCAAGTCGGTTGGCCCCTATGAAATGAGATATGTGGTCAATACCGGCGACTATGTGGCCGTGTCTGTTGGCACACGGGGTACGGAGAAGTATTTCTCCAGCGTGACGAAGCTGGCGGAGCTGCGCAACATCCCCAACAGCGCCTGGAGCGGCAGTACCGCTGTTACCGTGGGCGGGCGGACCTACCGGGTGAGCGCCGACGTACCCTGCTTCAACAAGGATACCGGCACCTGGATGACCCTCTCTGAGGCCCATGCCTACGCCGACATCTCCAACCTCTATGTGAAGGACGGCGTCGTCCGGGTCATTGAGGTCAAGCACAGTTAAAGCAAAAAGGAACGGACCGTTCAGGTCCGTTCCTTTTCTTTACACGCTTGCAGGAACACGGCTTTCCAGCCATTGAAGGATATCACCATACACCGTCTCCCGGCAGTCCTCATTTAAAATCTCATGCCGCAGCTCCGGATAGAGCTTCAGGGAGACATTACGTACCCCGGCCTTGCGGAAGCTCTCATAAGCCCGCTTCACGCCCTTGCCGCAGTCGCCCACCGGGTCCATCTCACCGGAGATGAAGAGAATGGGCGTGTTCAGGTTCATCTTGCGCAGGTTCTCCGGCTTTGCGATGAACCGCAGGCCGCCCAGCATCTCCCGGAACAGGCCAATGGTGGGATTTTCTCCGCACAGGGGGTCGGCAATGTAGCAGTCCACGTTGTCTGTGCTAACGGACAGCCAGTCGAACCCGGTGCGGTTGGGAGCGAAAATCTTGTTGTAGGCGTCGAAGGCCAGCTTCTGCACCAGAGCGCTGGACTGGTCCTCGCCCACCCGGCGGGCCTCCTCCACAGCCACGGCCCTGCCTCCGGCGATGACCGCTGGGGCCATCTGCCCGGTGCCCATGATGACAGCGCCGTCCACGGTGCCGGGATAGCGGATGAGGTACGTCCGGGCCAGGAAGGAGCCCATGGAGTGACCCAACAGGAAATAGGGCACGCCGGGGAACCGCTTGCCAGCCAGCTGGCGGCGGGTGTAAATGTCATCCACAACCCAATTCCAGCTGCCCTTGGGGCCGAAGTACAGCCGTGGGGCACCCTCCGCCACGGACTGGCCGTGGCCCAGGTGGTCGTGTCCCACCACAGCGAAGCCGTGATCGGTCAGATATTCCGCAAAAGGCTCGTACCGCAGGATGTACTCCGCCACACCATGAGAAATTTGCAGTACCGCCCGAACCTCGCCCTCAGGGACCCACTCCACCGCGTGGATGGCGGTATGCCCGTCGGCGGAGGGGAAGGTAAATTCATTTCTGACCATGGAAAAACCCGCCTCCTTGTGTTATATTGAGACTATCATAATGTCTACTGAACAATGGCCCATTTTTGCTTAGGCGAGAGAATTGCCCGCAAAAATGCGAGTAGTTGCAAAATGGCGCACTGAATCTTGCGGAGATTCAGCACCAGCACGGACATGGCAATCACATGGGCAGAGGTCT
>JAGBDS010000103.1 GCA_017937405.1 Oscillibacter sp. | reverse complement strand
TTTTTTTAGCAGATGATCTCATCTGCTCTTTTCTCATGCCCTTTTTCCGTGAAATAACCGGGCCCACCCCTATTTGAGGTGCGCCCGGTCCTGTCACTTTTGCCTGTTGTAACTCGCTGCGTTTATCTTAATGACATTGGGAACCGCCCCGCTGCTTTTTAAATATCCGTATGCCCGCACAGTTCCCGAACTTTGGATTGGATGGATTTCAGGTCCTCGAAGGTCTCTGGCCGCTTGCTTACGTCCCGCAGCAGCGCGGCGGGATGGTAGATGGCAGTCATCTGGACGCCGCCCCGGGCAAACCACTGCCCATGCTCGCTGGTGATCTTGAAATCCTCCTTGATGATGGCCTTGGCGGCGATGCGGCCAAGGCACACGATGATCTTGGGACGAATCAGAGCCGTCTGCCGCCGGAGAAAGCCGATGCAGGCATCCTGCTCCACATTCAGCGGGTCCCGGTTCTGGGGCGGGCGGCACTTCACCACGTTGGCAATATAGACTTTGGTGCGGTCCAGATGGATGATCTCCAGCATGTCGTCCAGAAGCTGGCCCGCCTTGCCCACAAAGGGCACGCCCTGCTCGTCTTCGTGCTGGCCGGGGCCCTCGCCAATGAACATGATCTCCGCGTCCTCGGCACCGTCGCCGAAGACGACATTGGTGCGGGTATCCGCCAGGGCGCAGCCACGGCAGGCCATGCAGTCTCGTTTCAGTGCTTCCCAGGTGTCCGCCATGGGGGAACGCCTCCTTTTTTGTTCCATAAACGCAGTATAACACGAAAAAACTACCAGCGCAACGCGGGTATCAGCCGCCGTTTCCCGGAGAAACTGAGGGAAAAGGAGGGCGGCGGAATGGCGCGCTGGCTTTGGATATTCTGGATATACAGCTTTCTGGGGTATGGTTTGGAAAAAGCCTTCGCGGCGGCCACCCACGCCCCCAATCAGGGCCGGAAGTGCTTCCTGCTACTGCCCTTGTGCCCGGTGTACGGCCTGGGGATGGCGGCGGTGCTGGCCCTGCCGGTGCGGGGGCTGTGGCTGGTGCTGTGGGGCGGGCTGGCAGCCACGGCGGTGGAATACGTCTACCACTGGGCCTGCGAGATCTTTCTGGGGGTACGGTTTTGGGACTACTTCCGTGTCCCCGGCAATCTTCGGGGGCGCGTCTGCCTGCCCTTCACCGTCATTTGGGGCGTTTTGACTGCCCTGGCGGTGTGGTGGGTTCAGCCGTGGGTGGAGATCGCTGCCGCAGCGATCCCCTGGCAGGTGACCTATGGCTGCTTACTGGTTTTTACCATCGACGCGGTTTGCTCCGCCCAGTTCCTCCGGCAGACCCACGATATCGAGGCCCTGCGGTGGGTGCGGGGGTAATTCGATAAATTTCAGTGCGGCTTCCGCGTCCCGGCGGGAGGGAAAGAGACGGACCGCAGAGGGCTCCGGCACCATATGCTCCCGCCAGCCGCCTGCCTGCAGCAGGCGGGCGAAAGCGGCCAGATCGTCCGGTGCCCGCAGCAGGGTGCCGTTCCGCCGGAGATACACGATGGGCCAGGGCTCATCCAGTCCCGTAAAGCCGCCCAGGGAGGCGAACCAGCCGTCGTCATCCAGGGCGAATACATCCATCTGGGGAACCGGATAGCAGGGGGGCTCCGGAGACGGCATATCGTCGAACAGGAATCGCAGGCTGTTGGCCCGTTCCAGCGTGTCATAGTCCGGCCGCTCCCGGGGACTCATGCTGTACACCGTGACACCTGCGTAAACAAGTTCTGTCTGCTTGCTGTTTTTCAGGACGAACGCACCGCCGCCGTTCAGGGATGCTGCGTCCACATACAGCTTTTCCATGTCACACTACCTGGAACAGATAGAATTTCAGGTAATTCGTCTCCTCCACGCCCCAGAGGATGGGGTGGTCACAGCTCTGCTGCCGGGCTTCGATCTGCCGGAGCTGCACCCCAGCGTCCTTGGCCGCGTCGTGGAGCATGGCGATGAACTTCTCCTCCGTGGCGAAGTGGGAGCAGGAGCAGGTGGCCAGATATCCGCCCCGGGGCAGCAGCTTCATGGCTCGGTAGTTGATCTCCTTGTACCCGGTGATGGCGTTTGCCACGGTCTTGCGGCTCTTGGTGAAGGCCGGAGGGTCCAGGATGATGAAGTCGTACTTGGGCGGCTCCTTTTCCAGAGCGGGCAGCAGGTCGAACACGTTGGCGGCCACGCAGTCCACCACTTCCGACAGGCCGTTGCGCTGGGCATTGGCCCGGGCCATCTCCACGGCGGATTCCGACACGTCCACAGCGGTGACGTGCTTCGCCCCGCCCATGGCGGCGTTCAGGGCGAAGGAGCCAGTGTGGGTGAAGCAGTCCAGCACGGTCTTGCCTTTTGCCAGACGCCCCACCGCCCGGCGGTTGTACTTCTGGTCCAGGAAAAACCCCGTCTTTTGGCCATTTTCTACATCCACCAAATATTTGATGCCGTTTTCGGTGATCTCTACGACGGGAGAGTCCGGCGTCTTCTCCCCAGGCAGGGGGAACCAGCCCTTGTACTGGGGAAGGCCCTCCTTGTCCCGCAGGGCCACGTCGTTCCGCTGGAACACGCCCCGGATGGCCTGGCCGTCCTCACGGAGAATCTTTACTAAGGCGGGCAGGAGCATTTCCTTGATGACCTCCATGCCTACGGACAGCACCTGGACGGAGAGCAGGTCGTGGAATTTGTCCACTGTCAGGCCGGGGAAGGCGTCCGCCTCACCGAAGATGACGCGGCAGCAGTCCAGGTCCGCATCATCCATGACGCTCTTGCGGTAGTCCCAGGCCCAGCGGAGTTTCCGCTGCCAGAAGGCTTCGTCAAAGCGGTCGTTGGCGTTGCGGGAGATGAGCCGCACCCGGATCTTGGACTGCTCCGACAGGAAGCCTGTGCCAAGATACCGGCCTTTTTTGCTTATGATATCCACCAATTTGCCGTTTTCCGGCGTGCCTTCCACAGAGAGCACCTCCGCGTCGTAGACCCAGGGATGGCCCCGGAGGATGGCGGCTTCCGCCTTGGGGGTGACGGTAAAGCGGGGATAAGGACGGTCAGTTTTCATACATTTTGCTCCTTGCTTCAGATAGCTTTTCCACAGTCTATCACATTTACTGCCGGAATGCCATATAAATAGGGAGAGAAGGAGGGATTTCCTATGCCAATCATTTATTTGAGTCCATCAGCGCCCGCAACCAGGTGAAGCTGCTGCGGCACAGGACCTTGGGACGTTTTCGCTGAGGGAGGGCTGTTATGTTCTCCTGTGCGTGTGCATAGAGTGGGGCGGAGGGGATGGACATGAAAATCAAGCACACACACCCTGCGTATGAGAGCCGGGAGGCACGTATGGAGCGGCTGAAAGAGGTTCATAGGAACTGCATGGAACTGGTTTCCGCACAGCGAAGCTGCGCAAAAGAGAGATCCGGGAAAGGCACGGGGAGATGAAATGTGCCGCGGCCTATGCCCGTCAATCCGTGGAAAAAAAGAACAGCGTGTCTATTTCAGGGCAGCTGGACCTGTGCTGCAGGGCGGCGGGAGAGCAGGAACTGAAGATATATCAGGATGCGGGATACTCAGGGAAGAATACGGAGCGTCCGGATTTTCAGCGTCTGCTGAAGGACATCCGGGCGGACCGGATCAGCACACTGTACGTCTACCGGCTGGACCGTTTTTCCCGCTCGGTGGCGGACTTCGGGCAGCTTTGGGAGATCCTGCGGAAGCATCATGTGGAGTTCGTGTCCGTCAGTGAGAATTTTGATACATCGACCCCTATGGGGCGGGCGATGCTCCACATCATTATGGTGTTTGCACAGCTGGAGCGGGAGACGACGGCGGAGCGCGTGCGGGACAACTATTACCGCAGGCTGAGCCTGGGGGCATGGCCGGGCGGACCCGCGCCCTATGGCTTTACGGTGGGGCGGGCCCGCAATGGAGAGGGGCAGGTCGTGCCGACGCTGCTCCCCAATGAAAAGGCGGATATTGTTCTGCGCATTTATCAGATGTATGGAGAGAATGGGGACGTATCATTGCGGTCCCTTGCAAAGACTTTAATGGAGGAGGGGACACCGGGACCGGGGGGAAAGCACTGGGACAACTGCTCTATCTCCAGAATTTTACATAATCCCACCTATGTGATGGCCGATGAACAGGTACGGCTCCACTATCTGGGGCATGGGGGCAATGTGGTATCACCCCAGGAGGCCTTTGACGGGGGTCACGGCCTCCTGTTGGTGGGAAAGAACGGCGGCTCAGGAGACAACACGGTGTCCGTCCTGAACAGCGTGGGGCTTGTGCCGGCGGACCTTTGGCTGCGGTGCCAGGAGAAGCTGGCCCGCAACCGGCAGATCGGCAATACGGGGCGGGGAACTCACTCCTGGCTGTCGGGGCTGATGAAGTGCGCCAAATGCGGTTACAGCCTGAACGTGGCGGCCCAGGGCGATAAGCGCTGGCTGCTGTGCAGCGGACGGTATAACCGGAGATGCTGCGACGCGGTCATCGGCGTAAAAGTCGCAGAACTGGAAGCCGGTGTGGAGGAGGAGATCACAAAGCTGCTGGCAGAGTGCCCTGATGAGGCGGCGGAGCCGGTGGAGGATGACGGCTATGCAAAAAGGCTGGAGGAACTGGAGCGGAGGGCGGACCGGCTGCTGGACGCCTTTGCGGAGAACGGAGATATGAGCAATGCCTGCCTGCACAGGGCGCTGGGACGGCTGGAAGAGGAGCGGCAGGCGCTGCTGGAAGCGCAGAAAAGGGAGATGGGGCGCAAACAGGTACAGCGGCAAAAGCTGGCATTTTCAGAATTGAGCTTTTGCGAAAAAAAGATGGTTGCCGCCCAATTTGTGGAAAGGATCGAAGCGGAAGGGGATTCTGCGGAGGTCAGATGGAGGGTATGAGAAACACGGCGGGACAAGGAGAACGGCGGCGTTTTCTCCTTGGACGATACATGGCTGCTTAATTGGGCTTTTTTACCGGAGAGGACCTAAAAGGCAAAAAGATGCAAAATCTGTTGCATTGAAAAATAGCGCATGATAAAATTTTAGTAACTATTCAGGACCCCCGGTCCCAGAAGCACTACCAACAGGCCCTCGCCTGACCGGAGAGAGCCAATAGGATGGCGTGGAAGGGATTGACTCCCTGTTTCTTTGCCGTGCCTGTATAAGACATGATCTTGAGGAAGTC
>JAGBDS010000041.1 GCA_017937405.1 Oscillibacter sp. | reverse complement strand
TTTTTTTAGCAGATGATCTCATCTGCTCTTTTCTCATGCCCTTTTTCCGTGAAATAACCGGGCCCACCCCTATTTGAGGTGCGCCCGGTCCTGTCACTTTTGCCTGTTGTAACTCGCTGCGTTTATCTTAATGACATTGGGTATCGCCCCGCCCCATTTCTCCGTTCTGACCGAATGAAAGCGCGTTGTCCCCAATGCGTTTTGATTTGCTCAGAACATCCCCTGAGCAAAACCGTAAACTTCCCGTGGGGGCTTCACAACCCAGGCCCCTATGGGAGGCAAATTTAAGGAGGAGTCCAAAATGATTTCTACTCTGAAGAAGAAGCTCAGCAAGAAGGGCTTCACCCTGGCCGAGCTGCTGATCGTGGTCGCCATCATTGCCGTTCTGGTGGCCATCGCAATCCCGGTGTTTACAAGCCAGTTAGAGCGTAGCCGTGAAGCTACCGATGCAGCAAACATTCGTAATGCTTATGCAGAGATTATGGTTGATATCCTTGAAGATCCTCAGGGTGCGATTACTCATGCCGATATTAATCTTCAGCAGAGACAGGATGGTTGGCAGAATGCGGATACTCTAACCAACCTGAATGCACTTGCAAAAGCGGCTACAGCTGATCTTTCTGATCTTGTCGTAACTGTTGATCTTGATGATGTGGATGCCAGCGCTCCTGTAACCTTTACCTACACAGCCGGTAGTTCTACTACATCTCCGACCCTTGCAATTGCGCAGTAAGCTAATTCTCTATTCCAAAAACCTGAGCTCCGATGGGTTGCGGAGAACGCCCCCCCTGCGGAAGCAGGGGCGGGGGGCCTGCTTTCAGGCCCTTCGCCCGTGCTTCCGCCTCCCTGCGTAAAAGGAAGGTGAGTATGGTGCGAAGATTCAAAAAAGGATTTACCCTTGCCGAATTGCTGACAGTCGTCGCCATCATTGCGGTTCTGGTCGCCATCGCGATACCTGTGTTCAGTTCCCAGCTGGAAAAGAGCCGCGAGACTGTCGATTTGGCAAACATCCGCTCGGCTTACGCCCAGGTCATGGCGGATGCCGTGTCCGATGGGCAGGATCACAAGTCCGCTGCCATTGTTTTGAAGCAGCAAAAAGACGGCTGGCAAAACGCGTCCGGCGCGGCGTCCCTCCACGGCATCGCTGCAAGAACTGTCGGCGCCCCCCGCGCCAACGGAAAGGCGTATGTGGAGTTTATTGCCAGTTTGTCAGAGGTCGTGATCCATTACGGAGTTCCCGTCCCCGGCGACCAGGCCGCCGTGGATGCGCTGAATTTTCCAGAGGGCAGCGACGCCCAAATCATTCTGCTCTCCTTGCCGGAGGCGGAACGGAAAGCCCTGGAAGAATACGAAAAATCCGGAGAAACCAAAGTGGTTGGATACCTTGTAAATCTAAATTCAGACGGCTCTTTTTCGCTGACTCCGCGCAAAGATACGCAATCTTTTCACGAAAAGAGTCCATGGACTATTATGGGCAAAAACCAACATGTGCCCGGAGGATACATAGTTGCGGTAATGGATGGCAAGGTGGGCAGCAATCTCAAATATGACCCGTCTTCAAACACCTTGAAAAGCACACCCTATCATATCCGAAATGACAAGAATAATAATTATGCCGAGGGCATCAATTTCGATTACTGATTTCCATACATCCATACAGGAGAAAGGTCATTTTATGCGCAAATACAAGTCTAAAAATGGATTTACATTATCCGAGCTTCTCATAGTCGTTGCCATCATCGCCGTCCTGGTCGCCATCTCTATCCCTGTTTTCATGTCTCGACTTGAAGCTGCAAGGAAAGCCGTAGATGATGCCAATCTTAGAAGTGCGCAAACTATCGCATTGTCTAATTTCTACGACCATGGCTGTGTTGCTTCAGATTGCCCCGGAAACTGTGGCACGTCTCATAATTCCGGTTGTTGGTATGATCTTGGCAGTGGTCGTATCCTTTCCTCCGGCTCTCCAACCGAGGGTTATAATCAAGCCATACAAATCGTTTCTTTTCCTGGGTTTCCAGATGTTACGTTGCAAGCAAAAGAAGCAGCCATTTGGACTGGCAATCAGTTATTGAAACAAGATCCTCCGACGATTAGTATCTATTGGTCTTTTTCATACTAAATAGTGCCATGTATGATTCTTTTCTTTTAACCGCCTACCTCCTCTTCGTCACCTTCCTCCTGGGCCTCATTTTCGGCAGCTTTTGCAATGCCTGGGCCTGGCGTCTCACCCATGGGGAGTCCATCGTCCACGGACGCAGCCATTGCGCCGTCTGCGGCCATCCCTTGGCCGCCCGTGATTTGGTGCCGCTGCTCAGCTGGCTGTTCCTCCGGGGCAAATGCCGCTACTGCGGCGCGCCCATTTCCCCCCGCTACCCTGCGGTGGAGCTGGTCTCCGCCCTATATTACGTTTCCGTCGTCCTCCGCTTCGGCCTGACCGTGGACGCCTTCCGCTTTCTCATCCTGGGCAGCCTCCTCCTCACGGCCTCCCTGGTGGACCTGGATACCATGGAACTGCCCAACGGCCTCCTGCTGGCGGCGGCCCTCTCGGCCCTCCTCCGCCTCCCGGGCGGCTGGAAAAGCGCTCTTTTGGGCGCGGTGGCGGTGTCCGTACCCCTGCTGCTCCTGGTCCTTCTGGCGGACAAGCTCCTGGGCCGGGAGACCATGGGCGGCGGCGATATCAAGCTGGTGGCCGTTCTGGGCCTCCACTTCGGCCCCCTCCAGACCCTCTTGCTGTTGATTCTCGCCTGCGTCCTGGGTCTGGCCCTGGGCGCGGCCATGAAAAAAGCCAAGGACGCCCCCTTCCCCTTCGGCCCCGCCCTGTCCCTGGCCGGCTGGCTCACCGCCCTCTGCGGCGCCCCGGTAGTGTCCTGGTATTTGTCCCTTTTCTAACCTCTAAATCTCCCAAGGTGGTGTATCATGGCAAAAACGATGCTCGGATTCGATATCGGCGCATGTGAGCTGAAGATCGCCCAGTATGACGGCTCCACCGTCCGCCGTGCCCTCACGGCCCAGGTGCCGGACAATCTGGTGAAAAACGGCGTCATCATCTCCTACGCGGCAATGGCGGACTTCATCAAGGAGACCGCCAGGGAGAACCGCGTCCCCGGGCGGGACTGCGCCGTGATCCTCCCCGCCAGCCACGCCTTCCTCCGCCGGGTCACCGTGCCCGCCATGACGGAGGAGCAGCTCCGGGTGAACCTGCCCTATGAGTTCCGGGACTTTCTGACCATGGGCAAGGATAAATATTTTTACGATTACGTCGTCAATTCCCTGGGCCGCGACGAGGAAGGGAATCCCAAGACCCTGGACCTGACCGCCGCCGCCGTCCCCAAGGAGGTCATTGAGGACTACCGGGATATGTTCCGCCGGGCGGGCTTCCGCCTCCGCACGGCCATTCCCGTGGAGTGCGCCTACTCCAACCTCCTCCGCACCCACGGCGACACGGACATCAAGGAATTCAGCTTCCTGGACCTGGGCCATACCGCCGCCCGGCTGTACATCTTCACCGGCCCCCGCTTCGAGGCCACCCGCGTCATCGACATCGGCCTGTCCCATGTGGACGAGGCCATTGCCGACGCCACAGGCGTGGACGAGCATGTGGCCCGCACCTATAAGCATGCTGACCACCAGGGCGCCCAGACTCTGGAATCCGCCATGAACGTCTATAACGCCATCGCCCTGGACCTCCGCAAGGCCGTCAATTTCTACGGCTTCAACAACCGGGAAAGCGACCTGCGGGACATCTGGTGCTGCGGCGGCGGCGTTCATATCCCCGCCCTGCGGGAGGCCATCGGCCAGTCCGTGGAGCTGACGCTCCACAATATTGAAGAGCTGCTGCCCCCCGCCACCCAGAGTGCGGAGGACCTCGGTGCCTGTGCCGCCGCCATCGGCGCGGCCATCCAGTAAGGAGGTGTGGGCTTGAAGAAGAAACAAGCAGCTTACCCCTCCAAGGTCACCATGAACCTGGCAATGAAGGAGAAGAGCCAGTTCGCCCCGGCAAAACTGATCCCGCTCCTGCTGATATTGGTGGTTTTGGCAACTCTGTTCGGCAAATTCGCCGTGGCGGACCGTCTGGCGAAGGTGGATCGTGCCCAGGCGGAGCTGAATGCCCTCCAGCAGTACAAAACAGACCTGGAGACTGCCACCGTAGGCTACGAGGAGCTTTCCGAAACATACGCCCGCTACTCCATCGGCTGGATGACGGAGGACGAGCAGGCCGCCGTCACCCGGCTGGAGATGCTCTCTCTGGTGGAAAAAGAGCTGATGCCAGGCAGCCGGGTCCGCCGCGTATCTGCCGGCGGCAATATCCTCTCCGTGGAGCTCAGCGGCATCACGCTGGAGGACACCTCCCGCTTTGTCCAGAACCTCTACCAGCGTCCGGACGTGACCAACGTGGCGGTCTATACCGCCAGCACCAAGGACGAGCCCGGCACCCAGGCCACCGTTTCCATGGTCATCACCATGACCCGTGTTCCCAAAGGAGGTGACCAGCCGTGAAACTGAGCAAGCAGTTTACCCGCCGCGAAAAAGTCCTGCTGGTCATCCTGGCCCTGCTGCTGTTGTTCGCCCTCTATTATCTGGCGGTCCACCGCCCGGTAACGGAGGCCCTGGACCGCATCCAGGCGGAGAGTGATACCGTCTCCATGGATCTGGCGGTGCTGGAAGCCAAGCAGCAGCACATGGCGCAGATGCGGAGAGAGCTGGATGAGATCCTCTCCCAGCCCAATGTGTCCGAGATTCCCAAATACGATAACCTTCAGCGGGTGATGGACTTTTTGAATACAGTCCTCAGCTCCGCCAGTGAGTATACCCTCAGCTTCCAGGGCCTGCAGCAGCCGGAAGGCGGCGGCATCCTCCGCCGTGCCATGCAGATGACCTTCCTCAGTCCCTCCTATGACGGAGCCAGGAGCATGATCGAGCAGCTGCAGAATTGTCCCTATCGCTGCCAGCTCAGTGACTTTTCCATCGCCCCCGTCTCGGCAGGCGGCCAGTCCCGTGACGCCGCCTCCCTGCTGGACGGCCCCGTCCAGGTCTCCGTGACTGTCACGTTCTACGAAAATCTAAACTGAATCAAAAAAGAAGAGCTTCTGTCCGGCTCTCCTTCTTCTCCAAGTTAACCATACCGGGCGTTATCTTTTCTCCCGCCCCTCTGCGGCGGACCTGCGCCCCGGCAATCTGCGGTACAACGGAAAAACAGACACATTTGAAAGGTGGTGGACGGTGAAATGCGTAAGAACAAAAACGGCTTTACCCTGGCAGAGCTCCTGATCGTGATAGCCATTATCGCCGTCCTCGTTGCGGTGTCCATCCCGATTTTTTCGTCTCAATTGGAAAAAAGCCGGGAGGCCGTGGACCTTGCCAACGTGCGAAACGCCTATTCCCAGGTGATGATGGCAGCCATGGTGGAGGATACCAGCTCGCCCCTGTATCAGAACGGGACATACCAGATCGTTGTGCCCCTGAAGCAGACCCAGGACGGCTGGACGATGGACAAGAACAATCTGGTGGTCGGCGGTATCAGCTACGCTGACGACGTGCATTGGTGGAGGAAGGATCCCCGGGCAAAGGGCCGCTGCAGGGTCTACTATACCAACGGCGAGGCGTTTCTCAACTGGTGCGGCGAGACCTATATCAACACCGTGTCCGCCCAGGATTTCCTGACCAAGGATATCCTGCAGGAAATTGTGGGTAATGATTACAAGCATACTGTCATCAACTCCAATGAGACCTATGAGCAGGGCGAGGGAACGAAGAAGTTTATCGACTACGCCAAAAAGCACGGCTTTGATCTGTCTGACTACGGCGCCGCCACCTGGCAGATCTACGTCAAGGAACCCGGAAAAAACGAGATCCTTACACACCCCGCCATCTACTGGTCTACCGTGGATCTCAGCAGTGAAATGGTTGGAACGTTTGTTCCTGTCATGGGCTACCGGGATGGAAAATATGACGTGTACTACGCCGAGGTCGTTACGAATAATCAGGGCAAAACGACCGAATACAACACGATCAGGAACAATTTCGCGAATGTCACGGAGGCAGGCGGCAACGCGACCTTCCAGTTTGACAACTATGAGGACGCCAAGGCCGCATACGATAGGATCTTTACGGTGTATCAACAAAATGGGACACTGACTGACAGCGATATGGCGGCGAACAATCTGAAAGATAAAAAATGAGCTGCCGCACCGCCGCTCCCAACACTCTATCGTCACCGCGTTCTATGACCCCTGATAAGCGACTACCAGAGCGAACCGGGCTGCAAGAACGCTTTGAAGTCTGTCCAGAACCGTTACCGCAATGACCGCCCCCTCCTGAACACCGCAGAGAAGATGTCTCCCAAGGAGATCCTGTATCAAGTGGCCGTTTTCGACATTGTTCTGATACCGGGGGCACTTTTTTGCAAATTTTACCGCCAAAAAAACGGCATATTTCCTCTTTTTCGACACAATCTATGTTTGCGATACCCAGAGACCCGAACAATTTTGATGGATGAAAAGGAGAAATCGTTATGTCTAGCAAGAATTCCAACCGTATCAATGTCCCCGAGGCCCGCGCCGCTATGGATAAGTTCAAGATGGAGGCCGCTTCCGAGGTCGGCGTCAACCTGAAGGAAGGCTACAACGGCGATCTGACCAGCCGCGAGGCCGGCTCCGTCGGCGGCCAGATGGTCAAGAAGATGATCGAATCCTACGAGAAGTCTCTGTAACTTCCCCTGGAAAAACAACAGGACCGGCCCAATCGGGCCGGTCCCAGCCTGTCGAGAAACCCGGCTGCGCATCAAGCGGCAGCCGGGTTTCTGGCGTATATAGCGGGAAAAAGCTGGGAAAACCAGTAAAGGAAGTGCTCCTTCCACTTCCAACTGGCCAGCT
>JAGBDS010000102.1 GCA_017937405.1 Oscillibacter sp. | reverse complement strand
TGCTGAGTTCGCCGTTGGCCTGAGTGGCAAAGGTATAGGAAGAGGCGTTGTTGCCCCGGGTGACCGTTACCTGGGAATTGTTATAGAGCTTTGTGCCGTCCGCCGTGGTGCCGCCCTTGCCGGCGATCAGGGAGATCTCCGGCTTGATGGCCTCGTGGAGACTGGCAGCGTTGGCCTGCAGGTAGTCGTCGTCCGCCGTGTGGATGCGCACGATGGGCGCTTTGATGGTGCGGCGGGTCATGTAGCCGTTCCGCAGCTGGATGGTACAGCGGGCGTCGCCCTTGGGCGAACTGCCGGTGTAATGCTGCCGGAACCACAACTGGTCGGCGCTGCTGGAGGAAAGGGTATTGGCATGGAACTCCCAGGTGTTTGCGCCGGGGTTGGAATGGATCTCGATAAAGCCGTTTTCCCCGCTGGTGGAGAACAGCGCGTTGGACCAGTCGTTGGCACCATACCAGCCCTTGGCACTCCGCTCCGAGCGGGTGTAGGTGTTGACGGTCACAGAGCTGTACCGGTCATACATGTTCTGAACGGTCATCTTCATATCGCCGCCCCTCTCCGTGGCAAGCGCCCAGCCCGTGGACCCATAACGGTAGCCGCCGCTCCACTTGGATTTGGCGTTGGCCACATAGCCCTCCAGGTCGTCGGACTCGCTGGGGATCTTCGCGCCGCTGAAACCGCTGACATCCTCGCTGGCCAGGGCGGCATTGTCCGTCCAGTAGCTGCCGCCGTGGGCGTCACGGAAGGTCAGCGCGCCGGGATAGGTGTAGGAATAGGTGGAGATCCCGCTGTCCGCCGCGCCGTCCGCGATATATTCGCCCTGGGCGTTTTCACCGGGTGTCACGGCAGCGGCCGCAACACTGCCGCCCGCCGGAACAATGGCAGAGGTATCCTCCACAGCGCCGGTCAGATCTTCTTCGTCCGGGGAGTACAGCGCGGTGGCAAGATTCACGTCTGTACCTTCGCAGGAGTTATAAAGGTGGACGGTAATGGTGTCCTTCCCCTCCAGCAGCGTGCTTTCGCCGCCGCCCTTGGCAGCAGTCAGCTTCACGGTGAAGGACAGCTCGCTGTCCTCCTGTGTCAGCGTGATGCCGTCATTCACCAGATCAATTTCAATATAGGTATAATCCAGGCCGGACGGAAAGAGCGCTGTCCCATTGGCGGCAGCATAGTCGGTCCCGGCCACAGCGGTGCCGTTTTCCGTTTCGTAGTCCACGCCGGTCACATACTGCAGGCCATCACTTTCCCGGACCAGAGGGATGCGGACGATTCCGGCGGACTTGTCCGCCCAGATCTCCGTCTCAGCAAACCCCATGGCGCTGGGGATCTCCGGCTCATCGTCCTCAATGGCGATGGAGGCCGTACAGGCGTTGGAATAGACCTCCGCTCCCCGGGATTCCATGACAACGGCGTTGACCACTTCGCCGCACTCGTGCAGGCCGTCATCCAGAGCCTCAAAGGTGATCTCCTTTTCCCACTCGCCGTCGGCAAAGACCACCTGGAAGGGATAGCTGTCATATTCATCGCCGTCGAACTCGATGAGGGAGTCGGTGCGGGTGTGGTCATCCACAAAGTCCTCGGGCATGACGGGCGGGATGTCATCCACTTCGGGCTCGTAAGCCTCACCCCGCCAGCTCTCGGAGCAGTACTTGACCCCATCGACCTCATAGAAGCAGCGGAAGTCATAGGTGTAGCCCTCGCCCATAACAGCCTTCAGCAGCTCCGGAGACATGACCATCTCCGCGTCCGTTGCATCCTTGATGTCAGACCATCTCTGCACATAGGAGTTATAGAGCTTGATCTGCATCTGCCACTGATAGCTGTCGGCGTCCTCTACCGGGGCCACCAGCGTCTGGGTAGTCAGAGAATCGTTCAGCAGCAAAGACGCTGCCAACTGCTCCACGTCCTCAGCGGACTCTTCATCCTCAGCAGGAGTCTGATCCTCAGTAGACGTATCATCCCCGGCGGGAGTCTGATCCTCAGTGGACGTATCATCCCCGGCGGGAGTTGCATCCTCAGCGGACGTATCATCCCCGGCGGGAGTTACATCCTCAACGGGAGTCTCATCCTTGACGACGGGGTCTTCCTCAGGAAGTTCTGTCGTCTCGGTCACTGGGGTAATGACCCCGCCGGGACGGATGATTTCCCCCGCGCCGCCCAGCGCCTGATACTGGGCAATGGGCCACGGATTTTCCACGGTCACCTGATAGTCCTTTGTTCCGGCTGCGTTGGCATAGGTCATCCGGCCCTCTTCGATCTGCGCCGCTGCGGGGATCAGGGTGACCAGCGCCTCGGCGCGGCCCTCCGTCCCGCCCAGACGGTACAGGGTCAGAGTCCCTTTCTCCTGTCCGTCCGCAGAGCCTTCCTTCAGATTGACCTGCGTCTCCTTGAAGGCGAAAACGCCGTAAGGATAGGCTTCCTCCCATTCTTTCTGAGATTTGCTGTCGATTACATTGCCATTGGCGTCCACGATAGAAAAATTGCCGTTTTCCTCCTGGACTACGGCGGCAAATGCCGGCGAGGCAAGCTGGACAGAGAGCGCCAGCGTCAAAAGCAACGCCGTGATTTTTCTCAGCCATTTGTGTTCCATTTCGTTTCCCTCCTTGGTTGTTGGATCCTTCTGCGGGGTCACAGCCCGCTGGCGAATTGATTGACCTCATACTCCGCCATCTCGT
>JAGBDS010000040.1 GCA_017937405.1 Oscillibacter sp. | reverse complement strand
GCTGCCATGAATCTGAAAAAGCTGGCCAGTTGGAAGTGGAAGGAGCACTTCCTTTACTGGTTTTCCCAGCTTTTTCCCGCTATATACGCCAGAAACCCGGCTGCCGCTTGATGCGCAGCCGGGTTTCTCGACAGGCTGAAACGCGGCCCTTGCGGGCCGCGTTTCTCATTGCGCGTCGATTTTCTCTTTCAGCTCGTTCAGATAGACCCAGCGTTCGGTTTTCTCCTCCAGCTTGGCCTCCAGCTCCTCCTGTTGGGCCTGGAGCTCCTGGAGCTTCACATAATCGCTGCCGCACCGCCCCTGAGCCGCCTGACACGCCGCCAACTGGCTCTCCAGGGCGGCAATGTCGTCGTCGATGGTGTCGAACTCCATCTGCTCCTTGAAGGTGAACTTCAGCTTCCGCTCCCGGGGACGCTCCACCGCCGTTTTGGGTTTCTCCGCCTTTGCTGGAGCCTCTTCCTCCCGCCGCTTTCGCTGCCAGTCCGACCAGTTTCCCGTGTAGCGCAGAATTTCGCCGTCCCGGACCTCGAACACAGACTCCGCCAGCTTATCCAGAAAAAATCGGTCGTGGGACACCACCAGAATGGGGCCGGGGAAGCCCTGCAAATAATCCTCCAAGATGGACAGCGTCATGACGTCCAGGTCGTTGGTGGGCTCGTCCAGCAGCAGGACGTTGGGCGCCTCCATCAGCACGGACAGCAGGTACAGCCGCCGCCGCTCGCCGCCGGACAGCCGCCCGATGGGCACGGACTGCAAATCGCCGGGGAACATGAACCTCTCCATCATCTGGTTGGCGGTGAAGGTGCCCTCGTCGGTCCGCACCTCGTCGGCGATGTCGTGGATGAAATCGTAGACCCGCTGGTTCAGGTCCAGCTCCCGGCCCTCCTGGGAGAAATGGCCGATCTTCACTGTGGTGCCCATGTCCACGGTGCCGGAATCCGGCGCCAGCTCTCCGGCGACCAGGTGCAGCAGGGTGGACTTGCCCGCCCCGTTCCGGCCCACAATGCCGATGCGGTCATTGCGCAACAGGTTGTAGGAAAAATGCTCCACGATGGGCCGCCCGTCAAAGGACTTGCTCACATCTTTCAGCTCGATGATCTTCTTCCCCAGACGGCTGGACGCCGCCGCCATCTGGACGGTGTCGTCGGTCTCCGGGGCGTCCTGGTTCAGCAGAGCCTCGTACCGCTGGATGCGCTCCTTGGATTTGGTGGTGCGGGCCTTGCAGCCCCGCATGATCCACTCCCGCTCCACCCGCAGGATGGACTGGCGCTTCCGCTCGCTGGCCTCCGCCATCTCCGCCCGCTGCTCCTTCAATTCCAGGTACTTGGAGTAGTTGGCCTCATAGTGGTACAGCTTACCCCGGCTCAGCTCCGTGATGTGGTTCACCACCCGCTCCAGGAAGTAACGGTCGTGAGTCACCATCACCAATCCGCCCTTGAACCGGCGGAGCCAGTCCTCCAGCCAGGCGGTCATCTCGGCGTCCAGGTGGTTAGTGGGCTCGTCCAGCACCAAAATGTCCGCCGGATGGATGAGCGCCGCCGCCAGGGCCACCCGCTTCCGCTGGCCGCCGGAGAGGGTGCCCACCTTCTGCTCAAAGTCCGGCAGCCCCAGCTTGTTCAACATGGTCTTGGCCTCGTATTCGTTCAGCGCCCGGAACTCCGCCGGGAAGTGGAGGAACACCTGCTCCAGCACCGTGGCGTTGTCGTCCATCACCGGGTTCTGGGGCAGATAGCTGACCTGCACGTTAGGGTTCCGGGAAATGCGGCCTTCGTCCGGCTCGATGGCTCCGGCCAAGACCTTCAAAAAGGTGGACTTGCCGGTACCGTTGATGCCAATAATGCCGGTCTTGTCCCCCTCGTTCAGATAAAAGTTCACATCCTCCAGCAGCTGGCGGCTGCCGAAGTTGATGGAGATGTGTTCCGCGGATAAGAGCATAACAGCCTCCTGATGATAAATTCCATAACGCAGGTATTTTACCACAGCCTTTCCGATTTGGCTATGCAAATCCTTACTTTTGTGCTATTCTGAAAGCAGAAAGGGGGCCGGGCCTCTGGAGACCATCACAAGAACCATCACAGCCGAGGAGGACGGCTCCACCGTCCGCCACATTTTAAAAGCAAAGCTCCACTTTTCCTCCCACGCCATCTCCCGGCTCACCCGGGCGGAAAACGGCATCCTGGTGAACGGCCAGCACGCCCACACCACCTTTATTCTCCACGCTGGGGACGTTTTGCAAGTGGAGACCGGCGACCACCGCCCGCCCAGGGTGGAAGTCACCCCCGGCGACTGGCCCCTGCCCATCGTGTGGGAGGACGGCCATCTGCTGGTTGTGGACAAGCCCGCCGGGATGACGGCCCACGCATCCAACTTCCTGCCGGACACCCCCACCGTGGCGGGAGCCTTGGCCTGGAGCCGGGGCACGGACTTCGTGTTCCACTCGGTGAACCGGCTGGACAAGGGCACCACCGGGCTGATGGTGGTGGCGAAGAGCGGCTACGTCCACGACCTGCTGCGCCGCAGCCTCCACACCTCTCGTTTCATCCGGGAGTACCGGGCCGTCTGCATCGGCTGCCCGGAGCCGGGACAAGGCACCATCGATGCCCCCATCGGCCGGGACGAGTCCTCCACCATCGCAAGAATGGTCCGGCCCGACGGCCAGAGCGCCGTATCCCATTACGAGGTGCTGTCCTCCCGAAACGGCCTGTCCCTGGTGAAGCTGCTGCCCGAAACAGGGCGCACCCACCAGCTCCGGGTCCACATGGCCTCCATCGGCCATCCCCTTGCGGGGGACTGGCTCTACGGCACCGAGGACCCAAACTTGATCGCCCGCCCAGCCCTTCACTCCTATGCCCTGACATTGACCCACCCGGTCACCGGAGAGATTTTACACCTGACCGCGCCCTTGCCGGAAGACATGGCCCGGCTGGTGCCTGAAACGTAATTCCGAAAAAGGAGACAGATTTTATGTTAACCTGGAACGTCACCTACCACTGCAAGCCCGGCCAGCGGGACGCATTTTACAAAGCCCTGTGCGCCCTGGGCGTCCGCTCCAACTCCCTGACCGAGGCGGGCAACGTGAAGTACGACTACTTCTTCGCCGCCGAAGCCCCCGACGACCTGCTGCTGGTGGAGACCTGGACGGAACCCTCCCTGCAGAAGGCCCACTGTGAGACAGCGCTGTTCGCCCGGCTCCAGGAGCTGAAGGCCCAGTATTGCGACAGCGTTGCCATCGACAAATTCAACAATTAAAAAGGAGGCGTCCGTATGATGTGCGCGGCTGATTTCCGGCGTATCGCAAGAGAATCCCTAAAAGGCAAATGGGGAATTGCCCTGGGTACCGGCCTGGTGGCGTCCCTGCTGGGCGGAACCATTGGCTCCGGCGGGACCAGCGTGAATATCAATTCCAGCAATGTGGAGAGGCATTTTTCCTCGGGTGAGCTGGAGAGCTTCTTTTACAGCGACACCTTCCGCCACCTGCTGCCCCTGATCTTCATAATCGGCGCTATCCTGGCGGTCTGGTCCCTGGTGATGCTGGTGCTGGGCGGCGCTGTGTCCCTGGGCTACGCCAAATTCAACCTGAACCTGGTGGACGGCCAGCCGCCCCGGTTCGACGACCTGTTCTCCGAATTCCACCGCATCTGGCCCGCTTTCTGCCTGCAATTTCTGATGGGCCTGTTCGTTGTTCTGTGGTCGCTGCTATTCATCATCCCCGGCATCCTGGCGGCATACAGCTACGCCATGGCCCCCTATATCCTGGCGGAAAACCCGGACATGACCGCCCGGGAGGCCATCGCCGCCTCCAAGGAGATGATGCGGGGCAACCGTTGGCGGCTGTTCTGCCTGGGCTTCAGCTTCATCGGCTGGGGACTGCTGTGCGCCCTGACGCTGGGCATCGGCAATCTCTGGCTGCGTCCCTATGAGGAGGCCGCTCAAGCCGCCTTCTACCGGGACCTCTCCGGCACCGCCCAGCCCGCCGCCCCGGAGCCGGGAGAATACCGCTTTGACCCCTCCGGCGATTACCAGCCGCCCCAGTGATAAAAAAAGCAGGTGGAACCACGTTCCACCTGCTTTCAGGCTGTCAAAAAAGTCCGTTGGACTTTTTCGGCAGCCTTCCCAATGTTTCGCTTCTCTGACCGCGCTGCGGCCAGAAAAGCTGCCGCTTTGCGGCGCAAACGCCTGCTGCGGCAGGCTTTTTGCAGACATTCGATCCGACACGAAGGGGCTCCCGCCCCCTCGTACTCCCCCTGCGGAGCAGAACCTTTCTGCATAAAGCGGAGGTTTTTCGACAAGCTGAAAGCAGGTGGAACCACGTTCCACCTGCTTTTTTATGCACCTATTCACAGTTTTTTGCCGGTCTCCTGCTCATACCACGCCGCGACGTCCTTCAGGTTCTGCATACTGACCCGGTCGCCGCCGTTCCGGAACATATCCAGAATGGCGTCCTCCTCCGGGGTGCGGTCCTGCTTGGCCATGAGCTGCTTGCCCATAGTCCCGCCCATGATCTTGAGGATGAGCTTCTTGAAGCCGTGGAGCTTGTCCATGTTCAGTCCGCCCTGAAGGGTAAACACCGGCATATTCTCTCCCAGGCCGTTGGCCTGGCGCACCATGGGAAGCTGGGAGCCGGTGGGATTCATGCCCACGCCACAGACCGCCGCCACCTGGTAGTGCTTTACCGCGGTGATAAAGCCCTGAATTTTTCCGGCCATGATCCAACCCATGTAAATGACCGCCGCGCCGTCAGGCACCTTCTCCAGCGCTTCGTCCAGCGCGTAGGCATGGAGCCCGGTCTTTTTCGCCAGCAGTGCCGCGTATTGGGCGGTGTAGCCCGTATTGGATGTATAAACGATTGCTTTCGGTTCCATATCGGTTCTCCTTCCACGGGCGATCCCGTATTTTCATTCTAGTCCACGGCGCGTTTCTTGTCAATATCCGCCATTTCCCCATTGTCCCGGTGAACGTTCTGTGCTATGATGAAGCCACGAAAGGAGCCTGATAGCGATGTACACACAGGAATTTTCAGAAACCCTGAAGCAGCAGGAGCAGGACCTGCGTTTTTCCTCCTTTGACCTGGAGGACGCCTATACCCTCGGCACCATGCTCCGGGAGGCCGGCAAAAAAGAGCCGGAGCCCATCGCTGTCCGTGTCGTGCTGGACGATCTGACCGTGTACCAGTCCTTCCTCCCCGGAACCGGGCTGTCCAACTCTCAGTGGATGGACCGGAAGTACGCCACCGTCTGCCACAGCCGCCACTCCTCCCTGCTGGCCGCCGTGGAGCGGGAGCTGAACGGCATCCAGGAGCCCTGGCAGTCCGATGAGGAGCAATTTGCCTTCTGCGGCGGCGGCTTCCCGCTGGTGGTGAACGGCAAATTCCGGGGCGCCGTCATCGTCTCCGGCCTGCCCCACCTGGACGACCACCGGTGCCTGACCGACACGCTGGCAGAATTCAAAAAGAGCAAACAATGATCCCTGTGCTTTCCGCCGCGGCTGCCGTATGCGATACGCAGAAAGGGAGGCAGGCTTTTTGACCTGGCAGGAATACTACGATAAATTCTACGATTGGGCCGACAGCACCCAGATCAAAAAAATTTCCTCCATCACGGATTTCTCCGGCGCGGACCCGGAGGAGGTCATAGACGCCGCGCTTTCCTTTGTGGACGAAGCCCCCACCACCCGGCTGCTCCGAAAAGCCCTGGACGGCGGCGTGCGCTTTTCCGCGGACGAAGTTCTGGAGCTGATCTATGATGTCCGGGAAGACTTTCGGTCCTATTTTGCAGAACACGCAGGTGCGGTCTACGCAGAGGAGCACCTGGATGAGCTCAGCGATCTGCTGCCTGAAGATACGGTCCGGGAGCTGGCCCGGCGCTGCGGCGTGCACTATGATGGTGACTATGATGACGATGCGCTGGTGGAAGAGTTGATCTGGGACGAGGAAGAAACGCCCGCCGTCCCCCGGAAGAAGTCCGGCCTGGGCTTCTTCGGAACGCTGTTCGCCATTCTCGACGCCTCCGGCGGGTCTGGTGATACCCACAGACACGGTGGGAAATGCTGCGGAGACTGCTCCAAGTGTCCGCCCCATTACGGCTACCGCTACGGCCGCTGGTATTATGGCCGCAACCATGTGTACGGCTGTGAATTCGGCGGCAACAGCCATCCCGGCAAAACATGAATATCCAACCGGCCCACGGGATTTTCCCGTGGGCCATCCTCTTTTTCCATCAATACCGCGTTTTTCAGTGCGGCTGCCTGTTTTGAATTCCGTAAGACAACTGCATTCTCTTTTGCGGGATGCTTCTTTCTAAACCGCCGCGAGCGTGGTATGATAGGGCCAAAGGAGGGCGAGAGCCATGAAAACGCCTGAGCATTACACGTCCGACGTCCTGTTTTTCTTCGACGGCAAGCCGCTGGAGCTGGCACTGTACGAAACGCTGTTCCGTCACCTGGATGCGGAATTTCCCGACGCCTCCGTCCGGGTGCAGAAAAGCCAGATCAGCTTTTACGGCAGGCACCTGTTCGGCGCCGCGTCGTTGCCGGTGCGCAGAAAAAAATCCTGGCCGGAGCACTGCATCGTAGTGACCATCGGCCTTTCCCACCGGCTTGACTCCCCCCGTGTGGCCGTGGCCACGGAACCGTATCCGGGCCGCTGGACTCACCACATTCTGATATCAGATGAGACCCAGATCGACGGCGAGCTGCTGGACTGGCTGCGGGAGGCCTGGGAATTTGCGGAAAGTAAGCGGTGAGGCCGGGACATGAACCATTACACCATCTATGAATTACTGGAGGCCAGGCGCTCCATCGCCTCCACCCAGAGCAAATGCGAAAAGGCGCTCTTAAAGCTGCAGCCGGGTAAGTCTCAGCACACGCTGACAGCCCATCGTATCGCGGCGTTCAAAATCGCGCTGGAGTTGATCGATCAGGAGTTGACGCGGATGACCATCCGCCCGGAAGAACCGAAGGACTACCGCGAGGCAGAGGAACTCACCCGGGAGGCGTTCTGGAACAAGTACCGCCCCGGCTGCTTTGAACACTATGTACTGCACCGCTACCGCAGCCGCCCGGAGTTCGTAAAGGAACTGGACTATGTGGCGGAGGAGGACGGGAAGCTGGTGGCCCATATCATGTACAGCCACGCCATCATCACCACGGATGACGGCCGGGTCATCCCCATCATGGTCTTCGGCCCGGTCAGCGTCCTGCCTGAAAAGCAGGGTAAGGGCTATGGAAGCAGGCTGATCCGCCGCACGCTGGACCTGGCGGAGAAGCTGGGCTGCGGCGCCGTGGCCATTACAGGCGACCCGGCCTATTACCACCGCTTCGGCTTCGTCAGCGGCAGCGCGCTGGGCGTCTATTACGGCGGCGTCCCCCGCACCGAGGAAGCGCCGTTTTTCATGGTCAAGGAGCTGAAGGCTGGCTTCCTGCGGGGCGTCACCGGCGTTTATAAGGACCCGGAGGGGTATTTCGCGGCGGACGATGATGTGGACGCCTTTGACGCGGGCTTTCCGCCCAAGGAAAAGAAAAAGCTGCCGGGGCAGCTCGTTTGAGGAGGGCTCTTATGAAAACCGCTGTTTGCTATTATTCCCGCCATCACGGGAACACCCTGAAAGTTCTGGAGGCCATGGGGACCGGCATCGACCTCATCGACGTGACCAGCCGGGTGGCCGTGCGCCTGGAGGATTACGACTGCATTGGCTTCGCCTCCGGCATCTACTACTCCAAATTTCACCAGACGGTGCTGGACTTCGCCCGCCAGTATCTCCCCCAGGGCAAGGATGTGTTTTTCGTCTACACCTGCGGCTCCATGCGCAAGGGCTATACCAGCGCCATCGCCGAAGCGGTATCCGCCAAAGGAGCAACTATTCTGGGTGAATACGGCTGCCGGGGCTTTGACACCTTCGGTCCCTTTAAGCTCATCGGCGGCATCGCCAAAGGCCACCCCGACAGCGGCGAGCTGGAAAAGGCCCGTATCTTCTACCAGTCCCTTAGCCGGGGACGGTGATAGGCAGCGGATCACACTTGCAGGAAGGAATACCGACATGACAGACTATGCATTATTGAACCAACAGCTATCCACCCTCATCCACGGAGTGCCCCATCAAACCGCAAATCTCTCCAACGCCGCGGCGCTGCTGTATCATACCCTGCCTGACCTCAACTGGGCGGGCTTTTACCTGATGGAAAACGGCCTGCTGGTGCTGGGCCCGTTTCAGGGCAAACCCGCCTGCATTGAAATTCAGGTAGGCCGGGGCGTATGCGGAACGGCAGTGGCGGAGGACCGGACACAGCTTGTATATGACGTTCACCAGTTCCCCGGCCATATCGCCTGTGACAGCGCATCCAATTCCGAGATCGTTATCCCCATCCACGCAGGCAGCCAGATCGTCGGTGTTCTGGACATCGACAGTCCCAGCATCGGCCGCTTCACAGAATCGGACCGGACAGGGCTGGAGGAATTCGTGGGTATTCTGGAGACAGAACTCTGGTGAACTGATCACTCAAAAGATTCTGCAAACACTGCTCTTCGCGCCTGTACCATCAGCCGCAATATGGTGATTCAAAATAACACACCGTGGGGACAGTCTTACCCGTCCCCACGGTGCGTTTCTCTATGTTCTCCTTGCGCAGGTCAGGTGGGCCATCAGAAGTCCGAGTCCCCCGCTCATTGCACCTGCTTCATCTGCTTTTTGCACACATACATCGCCTCGTCTGCCCGTGTGAAGACCTCCGCTACCGTAGAGTCCGTTCCCGGAATAAATTCCGCCATTCCGGAGGCCACCGAAGCGCCGCCGTTTTCAAGCTGTAATTCTTCGATGCAGGGCAGACTCTTTTCCCGCAGCTCGGCCAGCAGTTCGTCCCGCCGCGCATAATCCCCGCCGGTCAGAATGACCACGAATTCATCTCCGCCGATGCGGAACACCGGACTGTGGGCATAGATCCTGCAGATACATCTGCTGGCATTTCGGATGAGCTGGTCTCCCGCCTCATGGCCCATCGCATCATTGACGCTCTTGAGTCCGTTCACATCCGCCACCACCAGCGCGAACTGCTCCTGCTCTCCCGCGTCGATGCGCACCTGAAAATCCTTTTCAGCCGCCAAGTATCCGGCGCGGTTGCCCACCTTTGTCAATCCATCGCGGAAGGCCTGCTGGGAGAGCTCCGCGTTTTTCGTCTGCATCTTGACCAGCCTTGTGGTCATCTGCCGATAATAGATGAAAAACGCCAGCATCAGCGCAATGATGGCTACCAGGATCAAAATTACGCTTAAAGCGTGCTCCTCCAGATAGTCCACAATGGAAAGTGGGATATCCGCGTAAACGTTATCCATCAGCGCCGCTCCGCTCAGGTCCTCGGTGGATGCGAAAATGACCCGGTTGGTGATATTCAGCAGCTCCGAATTGCCCCGCAGCGTACCCAGGCAGATGGTCGCCGCCTTGGGCAGCTCCAGCATATTCAGGCTCTTCATGGTCTTGTACTGCTTCAGGAGGTTCATGGTCGCGGCAGACGCGATGGCGCAGGTGGCCCTGCCGTCGGTGACCGCCTTCAGGCAGTCTTCCTTTGTCCTGCACTCCACACGTTCCGCGTCAGGATACAGGACCTCCACAGCGCCGCTCTGGATGGCGCTGTTCTTCGCGCAGGCGATCTTTTGAGTCGTTTCCTCAGAGTAGTCTCCCTGATACAGCAGGATGAACGTGGTGGAGGTAATGGCGTTGGAGTTGATGAATCCGTACTGCTCCGCCAGCCAGGCGTCGCTGTACAGCGGGCCGAACAGGTCGATCTCCCCATCATTGGCCGCGGCGATCATGGAATCGGTGTCACCGTATCCCTTTGCGACCACCTGAACGCCGAAATCATCCCGGAAGGTTTCGATCAGCACCGCCAGCAGGCCCCGGACCGCGTCCCCCTCCGCCGCGTCGCAGTAAGGGAGGTTCCCGGTCAGGTAGCCCAGCCGCACCGTGTGGTCCCGCTCCTCCAGCCACTTCCGCTCCTGCTTGCTCAGATAGGCGTTGGACAGGGAGGAGGTGATGTACTTGGCGTAGGTCACTTCGTTGTAATAGGGGTCAGTAGTCTGGATCTCCCGCAGCGCGCGGTTCAGGTCCTCCAGAATGTCCGGCCGACTCTTGCTGACGCCGAAAAAGAACTCTCCGTAGCCGATGCTGATCACCGGCACATAGCCGCCGGAGGAGGCCATATCGGTCATGATCATAGCGTCCACCTCGCCGCTGTTCAGCGCCGCGGCTGTCTCCTTGGAGGCGTTGTACTCCACCACCGTGCAGTCATACCCGCTCTCTTCCAGCCACTCCATCAGCAGTCCCTGCTGGTAGCTGTTGGCCGTCACGCCGATCCGCCGCCCGTTGAGGGTATCCAGCTCAAAGGGGTCGATGGTTTCCTGATCGGCCGTTGTATAGATATAGTAATTCTCCCTACCCTGGGGAAGTGCGGAAAAGCGGATGGTCTCCGCGCGCTCCTCCGTATAGGAGAGGTCTCCCATCAGGTCGATCTCCCCATCCTTCAACTTTTGCAGAAGCTCACCGAAGGAACCATAGACATATTCATATTGCCAGCCAGTGGAATAGGCGACCCGCTGGAGATACTCGTAGCCGAATCCCCGCTTGTATTCTCCCTCGCCGCCCTCCTGGTAATTCTCAAAATTGACGTAGCCCACACGCACGGTCTTTGCGTGTCCGCCATCTCCGACCGCAGCAGCCAGGAGCATCAGATTGCTGACCGTCAGAAGCATGATGACCATCAGCAGCAATGCTCTTTTCCATCTTACAGTCTTCATATCTCTCAAAATCGAGCGTTCAGCCCGGACGTCCCCCCTCTCTGTTCTCCGATGAGCGCCCGGTCCCTTCTGTCTGTATGCGCTCTTTCAATCGCCCTCGATGGCGCCTCTCAGATATTCCGCCGACTCCGCCCGCGCTTCCGCCAGCTTCCGGTGGATGGCATCGTAGTCCATCTCCGCCTCCGCCGCCGCGGTGTCTGGCATCCCCACGATGCGGTCCGCGCAGCCCAGGCGGGACAGCAGGCTGTAGATCCGGGAATAGGCCGGCTCCGCCTTCTCCTTGGGAGACATGGCGGTAAAAAACGGCCGGTCGAACTGCAGGGAGAACACCGACCCGTGGAAGGAATTGGTGCAGACGCAGGCGGCATTTTGAAACAGTCCCAAAAACTCCCGGGGGCCGGCGTCGAACACCACCGTCTCCGCCCCCGGCAGGGCACGGCGGATGCCCGCCAGCTGCACGATGGGCCAGCCGGTGCGCTGATGGAGCTCCTGGGCCCGCTGCCCCACCTCGCCGGGGTCAGAGATGAAATAGCAGAGAATGTAGGGCTGCTTCCGCGCAGGCGCCGCCGCCAGTTCGCCCCACTGCTCTCCGGTCAGCAGCAGCGTGGGGTCCAGCACCAGCCGCACCTCTTTGCCCGTGATGCTCTCCAGCAGCTCCTTGCCCCGGCTCTCCCGGGCGGACAGGGCGCTGAAGGACGCCAGATGGTCCCGGAGCTGCCCATCATAAGGCTGGGGCAGAGAGGAGACGCCCAGGCTGGGCGCGTAGGCGATCTTCCGCCCCTCCCGGACGAAATCCAGCAGGAACGCGGGCTCAAACTGCTTGTCCGCGTAAATATAGGGATTCCAGATCTGGTCGCTGCCCGCCACATAGACGTCGTATGCCGGCGGCTCCCGCCGCAGCTCCTCATCGGAAGTGTACCGCTTGGAGCTCAGGTCCATCTGTTCCGCCACAAAGGCTTCAAAGCGGTCATACCGCCGCTTCATGGCCCCGTAGTGGAGGGCCGTGTGGGCGTTGGAGGCCAGCGCCCGGACAGAATCCGGTTTTTTGAACAAGGCGCTGGACTGGGTGGTGTGGGGCAGCCGGAAGTCGATGACCTGACAGTCGTGCCCCAGCTCCTGAATAGCCCGCATGGTGGCGTAGGCCTGCAGCTGGGCGCCGTAGTGGTGGGCAAAATGGAAGGTGATCAGTCCCGTATGCATGAAAGGCTCACATCCTCGATCAAAATCATAATGTTTAATTATACTACACTTCCCCCCGCCGCTTCAAGCCCGGTTGACAAATCCGGGGCAGAACGGTAAACTATGATGGAATGAGTATGACATTTAGATTTTAAAAGGAAGGAGCCTTCCGGGATGAAGGTCCTCTATCTCTTGAATTTTGCCGGAAAGGGCGGCACGGAGCGGTATGTGGAAACACTGGTCCGCTACCTGAACGGCACCCATATCGAAGCCTTTTTCGCCTATAACCAGGACGGCCCGCTGGTGGAAAAATTGAAAACCCTGGGCGTCCCCTGCCGCCGCGTGGAGATGCGCCGCCGGTTCGACTTCCGGGCGGCCCGGGAGCTGGCATCGCTGTGCCGGGAGTGGGACATCGACCTGGTCCACTGCCAGTACCTGCGGGAGCACTACACCGCCCTGCTGGCAAAGCAGTACGATCCCCATATCCGGGTAGTCTACACCCACCATATCCTCCAAAGCAACAACGCCGTGACCCGGCTGAGCAACCGCCTGCTGGACAAGCGGCAGGACATGATGCTGGCCGTGTGCACCAAGGGCCGGGAGCAGCTCATCGCCAACGGCTGGAGCGGCGACCGTGTCCGGGTCATCTTCAACGCCGTGGACGCCGCCGCCTGGGCGGGCGATCCCGCCGAATCCACTCTCCGCTCCGAAATCGGTGTGGACAAGGACCGCTTCGTCATGCTCTACGCTGCCCGGTTCGCGGAGGGCAAGGGCCACGCCCCCCTCATCGACGCCATGGCTCTGTTAAAAAAGCGCACCACCCTCCCCTTCACCCTGGCCCTGGCGGGTGACGGCCCCATGCTGGAGCCCACAAAACAGCAGGTAAAGGAACTGGGCCTGGAGGACTGCGTCGCCTTCCTGGGTTTCCGCCAGGACATGAAGAACCTTTATAAGGGCGCCGACCTGTGCGTCTGCCCCTCCCAGCAGGAGGCCCTGTCCTTCTTTCTCATCGAGGCCATGGCCTCGGGCCTGCCGGTGGTAGCCACTGACGTAGGCGGCAACAGCGACATCGTGAACGGCGACGCCGGAGACGGCCTGCTGGTGCCCTACGGCGACGCGGACGCCATGGCGGAGGCCGTCCGCCGCATGATGGAGGACAAGCCCTTCCGGGAGCAGTGCCGCGAAAACGCCCTCCGGGCTATTCAAGAAAAATTCGAGATCCACGGCTGGATGGACAAGATCCTGGACGCCTACCGGGCCGCCCTGTCCCGCTGATACAAGATAGGAGAACCCCTATGACAATGATTCAAAACAGTTTTATCTGCTGCCTGCTGCTGTCCCTCCGGCAGCGCTTTTCCGCCCTGTGGGAGGAAAGCGCCGCCCGGCAGGTCTGCCTGAACATCGGCCGCTGGATACAGGCCAAGGTCGGCGGCAGCGTCATCTGCGATTTCGTCTGGCGGGAGGGCACCCTGCCCCGCCAGTGGCAGGACAGCCTGTTCCGCCGCCTGTTCACCTGGGTTTTGAACCTGCCCTGTGCCCTCGTCCGCTGGCTCCATAAGGTCTGCGGAAACCTGTGGGACGGCAGCTTCATCCTCCGTGGGCTCACCGCCTGGGGCGGCTCCTCGTTTGTGTTCCTGGGCCTTTTCATGCTGGTCATGCTGGTGGCGCCCCACAGCCTCTGGAACAACGCCTACGGCTTCCTGGGCGCCGTGGCGGTGACGGCGCTGTTCATCCTGGGCTGTGCCGCCAAACCCAAGCGCAGTCTGAGTGTGGACGTGTTCGGCCCCTACATGCTGTTCTATCTGTTGTGCATCTTCTACGCGCTGGTGTGCAGCCTGTCCACCTCCCTGTCCATCCGCTTCTTCCTGTTCCACGCCGCCGCGTTCCTGCTGGCTCTCATGGCGGTGAACTCCGTGGAGCGGCTGGACCAGCTCCGTGTTGCCATCGGCCTGGCCGTGGCGGGCATCACCGTGGCCGCCGTCTACGGCTGCTACCAGGGCTATGTAGGCGTGGAGGTGGTGGCCTCCCTCCAGGACATGGCGCTGAACAAGGGCATGCCCGGCCGGGTCTACTCCCTGTTTGACAACGCCAACAACTTCGCGGAGCTGCTGGTCATGCTGATCCCCCTGGATGTGGGCCTGCTGTTCAGCTCCAAGACCTGGAAGGGCCGTCTGGCCTGCCTGGTGGTGCTGGTGCCCTGCATCGTCTCCATCGGCCAGACCTATTCCCGCTCCGGCTGGATCGGCTTGGCGCTGGCTGCCTGCGTGTTCATCGCCCTGGTGAACTGGAAGCTGGTGCCGGTGATGCTGGTGCTGGGCGTGTGCGCCATCCCCTTCCTGCCCGCCACCATCTATAACCGCATCCTCACCATCGGCAACACGAAGGACTCCTCCACCCAGTACCGCTTCGCCATCTACGAGGCCACCGCCAACCTGATGGAGGATTACTGGGTCCGGGGCGTGGGCCTGGGCACCGATGTGCTGAAAAAGGCCTTTGCCGCTTACCCCACCATGTTTGACGGCAACTCCCCCACCCACACCCACAACAACTACCTGCAAATGTGGTGCGAGACGGGCATCGCGGGCTTCATTGCCTTCCTGTCCCTGCTGCTGTACACGCTGAAATCCGGCGTCAAGACCTTCTACGGCTCCAAAAACAAACGCCTGCGCTACGTGCTGGCCGGCGCCGTGGCCGCCTTCTGCGGCATTCTGGTCATCAGCCTTGCCGAGTACACCTGGTTCTATCCCCGGAATATGTTCACCTACTGGTTCCTGTTCGGCGTCATCATGGCCTGCGTGAAGCTGGGCCGCCAGGAGCAAGCTGCCTGATAAAAAGCGCGGAGACGGCTCCGCGCTTTTCCTTAACCGATCAGTCCGCTGCTTCGCAGGTTGGCGGCGCGGGCCTGCAGCTCGTCAAAGGTCGTAATATTGTCCTCCCGTTTCAGGGCCTGCCGCACTTCAGGCGGCAGGCCCTGAAAGTATTCATAGGCCGACAGGTCCTGGTCCAGCATATCCGACAAACAGAGATAGCCGGACAGCGACGGATGCTTCATGGTATTCACCTCCGGCCATAGCTTGCCCGATTCCTGTCGAAGCAACCGCAAAACCGCCGTTTTTTGTTCTGTTTTGCCCAGTCCCTTTCAAACCGCCGCTTTCCATGATATAATCGCAAAAAAGGGGGTATCTCCCATGTATTTTTACCGAATCGACAATACGTTAGCCGCGTCCTTCCTGCCGGACCTGCCTTTTGACCCAGCGGAACCCGGCGCTCCCTCTCTGTTCCTGACGGAGCGGGACAACGGTCCTGCATCGTTCCGGGCCACCCGGTCCCACCACCTGACGGACCCGGCGGGCGTCCGCTGGCTGGCGGACGGCGCCGCCCTGGAACGCCCCCTGACGGCGGTGAACCTCCGCCATCCCCGGTGGCGGGACGCCCTGGCCTTCACCGCCCCAAAGCCCGGAAAAAAGCGGGTGCACCTGCTGGCGGTAGGCGACGTGGGCGGCACCCTGCTCACCGCCCTGAAGCTGCTGGGCGGCGACTGCATCTCCGCCATCGGCATCCGGGACCTGAACGAAAATACGGTGGCCCGCTGGACCGCGGAAATGGGCCAGATCGCCTGGCCCTGGGACTACGATGCCCTCCCGGAGGTAGAGGCCGTCCCGGAGGGCCGTCTCTTTGACTGTGACGTGTTCATCTTCGCCGCCACGAAGGCCATTCCGGCGGTGGGCAGCATCGTGCAGGATGTCCGCATGGCCCAGTTCGCCGCCAACCGCCCCCTGGTGGAGCATTTCGCGAAGCAGGCCCGGGAAGCCCGGTTCGGCGGACTGTTCATGGTCCTCTCCGACCCGGTGGACCCCCTGTGCAAGGCGGCATGGCTGGCCTCCAACACCGCCCCCAACGGCACCCTGGACCACCGGGGTCTCCTGCCGGAGCAGGTCCAGGGCTTCGGTCTGGGCGTGATGAACGCCCGCGCCGCCTACTTCGCCAAGCAAGACTCCCGTTTCGTCATCTTCCTCACCGAGGGCCGCGCCTTCGGCCCCCACGGCCGGGGCTTAGTCATCGCCAATTCCATCGAACACTACGACGACGCCCTGTCCCGGGAACTGACCGAAAAAGTGGAGACCGCCAACCTCCGCATCCGGGACCTGGGCTTCAAGCCCTATGTGGCCCCCGCCGTGTCCTCCGGCGCCATGCAGCTGCTGCTGACCCTGCGGGGAGACTGGCACTGTTCTTCCATCCCACTTGGGGACGTGTGGTTTGGCGTGAAAAACCGCTTTACGCCCCAGGGTCTGGAAGTGGAGACCCTCCCCCTGCCGGAGGCCCTGCTCGCCCGATTACAGGAGACGGAAGCCCTGCTGAAAGCCATCGTTTGAAAGGAGCCGCCCTATGACCCAGCGCTTGACCGTTGTCTGCCCCGGCGATACCGCCTCAAAGCGGTACGCCCTGACGCTGGAGCACGCCCTGCGGGGCCGCCCCGCTCAAATCATGACAAAAATCACTACCCCCCTGCAAAACCAGCCCATTCTCTTCGCCGTCCCGCTGGACGAAAGCGGCGTGAACCACGGTTATTACGACCTGTTAGCCTACCTCCGCACCCATCCCGGCTGTCTGGACGGCTCCGTGGGCGGCGTGCTGGTGGACGGCCCCGGGGACCTGTACACGAAAGCCGTGGGCCGGGAGCTGGTGCTCTCCGCCAGCCGGGCGGGCTGCGCCTTTCCGGGCCGTCCTTTGGTGGAAGCCACCGGAGACCTGCGGAATTTCACCGTCCAGGCAAAAAACGCAAACTGCTCTCTGGAGAACGCCTACTGTCTGGCCGCCGCCGACCTGGCAGAGCGGGTGCTGTCCTTCGCCCCGCCGAAACGCCGCCGCCCCAGGCTGCTGGTGCTCCATGCCTCCAGCCATAAGACCTCCAACACCTTGGCCCTGTGGAGCCGCTGCCGGGAGCGGTTGGAAACCGCCTGCGACATCACGGAGATCGGCCTGCGGAATGGCACGCTGGAGGACTGCGCCGGGTGTCCCTATACCATGTGCCTCCACTACGGCGAAAAAGGCGGCTGCTTTTACGGCGGCGTCATGGTCCAGGAGGTCTACCCCGCCATCCGGGAGGCGGACGCAGTGGTGCTCCTCTGCCCCAACTATAACGATGCCCTCTCCGCCAACCTGACGGCGGCCATCAACCGCCTGACGGCCCTCTACCGCACCACGCCCTTCACCGACAAAGCGGTGTTCGCCATCGTGGTCTCCGGCTACTCCGGCGGGGACATTGTGGCGCGGCAGGTGGTGTCGGCCCTGAATATGAACAAGGGCTTCTGGCTGCCGCCGGAGTTCTGCCTGCTGGAGACCGCCAACGACGCGGGCACGGCGGTGACATTGCCCGGCATTGAGGAGCGGCTGGATAGATTTACGGAAAATATATTACGTCAACTAAAATAATAAAAACCGGCCCCGGACAAAAGTCCGGGGCCGTGTCTTATCCAAAATAGGAAGAAATTCCCTGCTCAATATCCACGCGGGCCACCTCGTTTCCGGCACTGTCATAGCCAATGGCAACGGGCCAGGGGGAGGAACAGGTGTCGTAGTCCCATTCGCCGCTATCCCGCAAAAGGAAGTACCGCCGCCCGTCCTTTTCCAGAAAATTCTCCGTAGCCAGGCGGCGTATCTCGCGGTAGAGCGGTGCCTGGGCCGCCTCGTTCCACTCCTGGGACCGGAGGCTGATTTCTACCGTCTCAATGGCCGGGTCATCCACCCTGCCGAAAAAATACCAAACATTTCTGTCATCCCGGCCCATATAGGAACGCCCCGCATACAGCGGCGCTTCCTCCGAGCAGTCCAAAGCCACGCTGAACCCCTCGAACCAACCGTAAAGGCTCAGATAGGTACTGCCGAACAAGGTCGTCTCCTCATTCTCCGTCAGATAGACCAAATGCGTTTTGTGGATCTCCGGTGTCCAGTCCCGGGCCACCACGGAGGTATGCCGGACGCCCTTCCGTTCTTCCAGATTCCAAATGCACTGGCGCGGAAAAATCGATCCCAGCAAAAAGAAGTGGTTGATCAGCACCATGAGGACCGCCGCCGTCACGAGCCGCCGCAGCGCGAGCCGCTTTCGGTTCAGCACTTGTTTCTTCTTCACGACGTCACCTCCACAGGAAGAGGTATCTCCATAGAGACGTTTCGCCCGTACCCCTCATAGACCAGCACCACATAGGTATCGCCCGGAGCCACTTCCACGCTGAGCTCTCCGTATTCCGCGCCCCAATTTCCGTAACTGCGGACGCTGTTCCTGTCCTTCACCTCTCCCCGCTGGTTTTCCAGCCGGAGGCCATTCATCAGCTCTTCCGACACGATACCGCCGGGGATGCGGTCATAGGTGCAGAATCCGATCTCCGCCACGGAAGTGGGCCCCAGGTCCCACACCTCGGCCCGGTACACCCGCACAATGTCATTTCCCACCGTCATCCGCATGGACAGCTCTGCACCGTTTTCTGCGACCTCCGTATCGTCCCGCCAGGACGGTACGAGCCTCGCCATCACGCTGTCCCGGGCATGAAACAGGATGCCAAATCCAGTCAATGCCTGGATGCACAAAACCACCGTCAGCACCACAGCCACACGCCCCAGTACCAGCCACCGCAGAGGATACTGCTTATCCAGCTCCCGGCCCACTTCTGCCGGGTCGCCCATGAAGGACATGGCCCGCTCCTCCGCCAGCTTTTCGTCGTAGCCCAACTCGATCAGGTCACAGATGTGGTCCTCGATATGTCCGTCGATCTCATCCCGGATGGCCGCCCGCTCGTCGGGCGTCACCCGCCGCAGGTTCGCCAGAACCTGCTCTACATATGTCCGCCTGTCCATCTCACGCCAAATTCAATCCCGCGCTGCTCCGCAGTACGGCGTTGACGGCGCCGGAATAGGCCTCCCAGGCCTTCTCCTCCGTTTTCAGCGCCGCGCCGCCCTTCCGGGTCAGGTGGTAGTATTTCCGCACCCGCCCCGTGGGGGCCTCCTGCTGGTAGGCCTCCACATATCCGTCCTTCTCCAGCCCGTGGAGAACGGGATACAGCGTTCCCTCCTTCATCTCAAAGGTGCGGTTGGACCTTCTCCCTAGCTCCACGATCATCTGGTAACCGTACATATCCTCCCCCGCCAGCAGGGACAGCACCAGCAGCTTCGTGTGGTCAATGCTCTGTTTTTTCATGACAGCCTCCTGATACCTAGAATATCTATGCTTATTATACATAGTAATTCTAGGTATGTCAATCAAAAAAGCCACGGGCCTCCCAGCCCGTGGCCCCAGCTTGTCGAAAAAGTCTTTTCGACAAGCTGCTGCAAGTTTTTCTGAACTTGAAAAGTTCAGAAAAACTTATGATTGAAAACGAAAGACACCCCTCCTGGGTTTCTTTCGTAACTATCTTCCTTCCCGTCGCGCAAGAT
>JAGBDS010000039.1 GCA_017937405.1 Oscillibacter sp. | reverse complement strand
GTGTGGTTCAGGTCCTCCCGCTTCAGATAGACCTTGGCGCCGCCCAGGTCCTCCGTGACCTTCCCCGCAAAATACAGCCGGCTGGGACGGCCCGCGTAGTCATTCAAAAGGGCCGTCAGCTCCGCCTGAAATTCCGGGTCGTTTTTGTAGTGCTCATAAGCCGCTTCCAGCTCCTGCACGGCATTCATCAGCGTCTCAGGGATATACTGTCCGCCGTGGATGCCAAATCTTCCTTTCGGATTCGTCATGGTGATTGCCTCCTTGCTTTACGCAACAAAAAAACGTCCTCGATGAGAAAACTCTCATCAAGGACGGTAAATAACCGCGGTGCCACCTTGGTTCGCGGCAGAAACTGCCGCACGCTCAGCAGAGTACCAACATACTCCCGGCCTGATAACGCCTGCCTTCGGCGTCGCGGGATACTTGCGGCCATGCCGCTTTCGCCGCGCCCTCGGTGACCCATTGTGACCATCTGCATCTCGGCCCGGCTCCCAGCACCCCGGACTCTCTGTGCGCGCACGGTGGTCTTTACTTTCACCTCAGCGGTTTTACTTGATTGTCCCCATCATAGTCGCACGGTAAGAAAAAGTCAAGCAAAAAATGATATAAAATTCTCACGCGGTGAGGGCTGATTTTTGTCGAACGATAAAACAGAAAGGGCGCGGTAAAAGCCGCGCCCTTTCGTTAAAGTAAGTATACAGGGAACAGATTACTTTTTCAGCGTTTCTTCCGTCAGCGCGTCAATGCTCTTGAGGTCTACTTTCTTGGGCAGCGCCAGAGAGAGGATCATGGACACCACGAACACACCGGCCACCGGATTGCCGGAAAAGATATCGCCGACGACCTGGGGCATGTGGGAGAAGAAGCCGTCCACCTGGGTCACGCCGATGCCGATGGCGAAGGAGGCCGCCGCGATCAGAGTGTTGCGCTGGTCCAGACCGCACTGGCCCAGCATGGTCACGCCGGAGACGATGATGGCACCGAACATGATGACCGTACAGCCGCCCAACACGCAGGAGGGCAGGGTGGAGAAGAAGGCACCGATGGGCGGGAACAATCCGGCGATGACCAGAGTCAGAGCACCGAACATGATGGTGAAGCGGTTGACCACCTTGGTCATGGCCACCAGGCCCACGTTCTGGCTGAAGGAGGTGATGGGGGTGCAGCCGAACAGACCGCCGGAAACTGCGGAGATAAAGCCGTCGCAGCACAGGGAGCCGGACAGTTCTCTTTCCGTGATGTCCCGGCCCAGGCCGCCGGTGCAGACGGCGGTGGTGTCGCCGATGGTCTCAGCCGCGGAGACCAGGAACACCAGCGTCACGGAAATAATGGCACCGATTTGGAACTTCGGGGTGTAATGCAGCAGCATAGGCAGGGAAATAATGCCCAGCTCTTCCACGGTTGCACCGATGGAGGAGAAGTCCACCATGCCGAAGAAGATGGCGGCGACATAGCCTACCGCCAGGCCGAAGAGGACATAGAGCTGCTTCCAGAAGCCCTTGGCAAGGGCCTGGAACACCAGGCAGGAAACCAGGGTGATGGTACCCACCAGCAGGTTCTGCCAGCTGCCGAACTCATAGGCGTCGGAGGCGCCGTAGGAGTTGATGCCCACGCCCAGCAGGGAGAAGCCGATGGTGGTCACCACGCAGGCGGAGACGATGGGCGCCACGAACCGCCGCCAGTATTTGACGGTCAGGCCCAGCACACCCTCGATGCAGCCGCCGGCGATGATGGCGCCGATCATCAGGCCGTAGTCCCGGGCCGCTACGACCATCATGGCGGAGACGAAGGTAAAGCTGACGCCCATCACCACCGGCAGGCCGGAGCCCACCTTCCAGATGGGATACAGCTGGATCAGGGTGCCGATACCGGCGATCATCATGGCGTTTTGAATGAGGCGCGCCACCTCTACCGCCGTAAAGCTCTCTCCGTTATACAGAGCCACGGAGGCCACCAGAATGATAGGCGCGACATTGGATACGAACATTGCCAGAACGTGCTGCAGTCCGAAGGGAATTGCTTTGGCGATGGGGACGCGGCCTTCCAGCTGGTAGATGTTTTCTACCTTTGCCTGCGATGCTTGTCTCATACGATCATGCTCCCTTTCAAAAATTTGCTGCGGGCGTCCCGCGATTGTCTATAAGTATAGAATATCTCCTCTCAAATTTCAATACTTTTTGTAAGGCTTGCTAAATATTTTTTTGAGCAAAAAGAAAGTTAGGAAATCGTCTGTGAGGGCTGGACGGAAATTGCTTGCAAAAAATAGCGCAAAACTGTTAAATATATGGAATTTTATCTATAAAATATGAGGAGAACCTGTGATATGCGGCGAGACAAAAGCGGAGAGTGCGGCATTGAGAATAAGAGATAAAAATACGATATCTGATGCTCTGCGCGCGTGTATACTTTGTGACATTGGCCTGCCCAACGGCGAGGCCAATGTCACAATGCAGACCTTGTATGGCTACATCTGGAAAATTAAAATCCTATTTTGCTATGAATAGAAACATGTGAAACAAAGTACGTTCCATAACGTTTCTTATATGTTTCACAAAATGAAACGCTTTGTTTCTGGCTGTGAAAAATGACGAATAGGCTCAACGGCGTAGCCCTACTTAATTGTTATTTTCACTATGGCAACTTTGCTTAATTTTTGACAATAGTTTAGACGAAGTTTACAAAAACAACTTTACTAGGCGCTGATTCTGCAGGTTTCGACATTGTTGGCATAAAAATTGCTTAATAATCAGGCAAACAAATTCGCGGACGCGCATCGGACTATACAAAAACTGTGATCGTTTAGGAGGTATTTACTTATGAGTGAGAGACCCATTCTCGGCGTTCTCCTGGGCAACTCCGCCGGCGTCGGCCCGGAGCTGGTCGCCATGCTGGCACTGAAGGACTACTACGCAGACTATTGCCGCCCCGTTATCATCGGTGACCTGCGGATGTTCGAGCACGGCCTGAAGGTCGTGGGCGGCGACGTGCCCCACTATGTCATCGACGACCTGAGCCAGTGTGACTGGTCCAAGGGCTATCCCGTTCTGGACCTGAAGGACCAGGACCCCGCCCAGGTGGTCTACGGCGAGGCCAGCCAGTACTGCGGTGCCGGCGACCTGCACCAGCTGGACACCGCCATCGACCTGTGCAAGGCCGGTAAGATCGAGGGCTTTGTCTTCGGACCCTTCCACAAGGGCGCCATGAAGATGGCGGGTATGCACGACGAGAGCGAGCATACCTACCTGGCCAATGCTTTCCAGTTGACTACCCCCTTCTGCGAGGTTAATATGATGGACGACCTGATGACCGTCCGCACCACCAGCCATGTGCCCATCAGCGAAGTCAGCAGCATCATCAATGAGACCACCCTGCGGGAGGCCATCGAGCTGGGTGAGATCACTGGCGAGAGCCTGGGTCACAAGCCCCGCATCGCCGTGGCCGCTCTGAACCCCCACTGCGGCGAGTTCGGCCTGTGCGGCCGCGAGGAAGTGGACATCATCCAGCCCACCATTGAAAAGGTGGTCAAGGAGACCGGCTGGAACGTCACCGGCCCCTACTCCGCCGATACCCTGTTCATCAGCGCCCTGAAGGGTGACTTCGACGTGGTGGTCACCATGTACCACGACCAGGGCCAGATCGCCCTGAAGCTGGTGGGCTTCCAGCGCTGCATCACCGTGGCCGGCGGCCAGCCCTATCCCATCGCCACCTGCGCCCACGGCACCGCCTTCGACAAGGTCGGCAAGGCCAGCGTCACCACCGATTCCTTTGAACGCGCCGTGCGGACCACCGCCAAGATGGCGATGGCCAAGCGCGAAAAAGCCAACGGCTAATTTATCTGAAAAGAGAGGGATCAACTTTGGAGAACAAGAAGAAAGGCTTCAACCTGCGGACGGTCATCCCCCTGGCCACGATCATCGTGTCCCTGGTGTTCATCGTCACGGGCCTGAAGAACTACGGGTTCTGGAAAGCCCAGCCCACCCCCGGCTTCTTCCCCATCATCATCGCCGTGGTGCTGCTGGCCTCCAGCATCGCCTGCTTTGTCCAGATCGCCCGTGACAAGAACAGCGACGAGGTCAAGTACAACCGCAACGAGCTGATGGTGATGCTGGGCGCCGCCGGCATCATCCTGTGCACCTTCCTCATCGGCCTGGTGCCCAGCTGCCTCATCTACATCTTCCTCTGGCTCAAGCTTGTGGAGCGCGCCCCCTGGAAGGTCATTATCATCATCGAGATCATCATGGCCGCTATCATCCTGGGTGTGTTCACCGCCTGGCTGCAGATCCGCTTCCCCGTGGGTCTGTTGGGCGATTTGATTTTCTAAGGAGGGTCTGACATGGAAAATTTCGTATCCCTGCTGAACGGTTTCCAGGTGGCCCTCGCCCCTGAGAACATCGGCGTCTGTCTGCTGGGCGCCGTCCTGGGCCTGGTGGTGGGCGCTATGCCCGGTATCGGCTCTCTGGCTGGCTGCGCCCTGCTGCTGCCCCTGACCTACAAGTTCAACCCCACCACCGCTATCATCATGCTGGGCGCCCTGTATTATTCCAATATGTACGGCGGCTCCTTCAGCGCCATCCTGCTGAACATCCCCGGTGACTCCCCGGCGATCACCACCGCTCTGGACGGCTATCCCATGGCCAAGAAGGGCCGGCCTGGCCAGGCTCTGATGGCCGCCAACATCGCCAGCTTCCTGGGCGGCACCATCGGCATCCTGATCCTGACTCTGACCGCTTCCGGTCTGGCTACTCTGGGCCTGAAGTTCGGCTACGCCGAGATGACCCTGATCCTGCTGATCGCCATGACCTCTATCAGCTGGCTGATCGGCGAGAACCCCATCAAGGGCATCGTCATCACCATGCTGGGCATCCTGGTGGCCTCCATCGGTATGGATACCCTGTCCGGCGCTCCCCGGTTCGAGTTCGGCAACATGTACCTGCTGGGCGGCGTGCCCTTCACGCCCTTCATCATCGGTTGCGTGGGCTTCGCCCAGGTCATCAAGCTCATCAACGAGCGGGAAGCCGACGAGAAGAAGCGGGCCAATGAGGACAGCAAGACCAAGCTGTCCATCCGGGAGTCCATGCTCACCGGCCATGATTTCAAGCGCATTCTGCCTCCCATCATCCGCTCCGGCGTGATGGGCACCTTCGTGGGCGTGCTGCCCGGCTCCGGCGCTACCACCGGCTCCATGGTGGGTTACGCCATGCAGAAGAAGTTCAAGAGTGAGGAGCCCATGGGCACCGGCGCCATCGAGGGCATTGCCGCCTCCGAGGCCGCTAACAATGCTGCCGCCGCAGGCGCCTTCGCTCCCCTGCTGGCTCTGGGCATCCCCGGCTCCGGCACCGGCGCCGTCCTGCTGGGCGGTCTGATGATGTGGGGCCTGAACCCCGGCCCCCTGCTGTTTGACACCAACCCCGAGTTCTGCTGGGGCCTGATCTCCTCCATGTACATGGCCAACATCTTCACCCTGGCCGTGGCCATTCTGGTGATCCCCTTCCTGATCAAGATCCTCAGCGTGCCCGTCAAGTACATGATCCCCATCATCACCTGCGTGTGCATCGTGGGCGCCTACTCCACCAGCAACTCCATGTACGGCGTCATCATCATGTTCATCTCCGGTATTGTCGGCTATCTGCTGGACAAGAACGGCTTCCCCACCGCTCCCATGCTGCTGGCTTTCGTACTGGCTCCCATGCTGGAGAAGAATATGCGCAAGGCTTTCATCGCTTCTCAGGGTAGCCTGAAGATCTTCGTCGACTCCCCCCTGAAGCTGGTTTTGCTGGCCGTCTTCCTGGTGCTGATCCTGACCCCCGTGGTCAAGAGCATCCGCCGGAAGCTGCAGGCCAAGAAGGCCCGGGCCTAACTTCATTCGTTTTCCAATGCAAAATGGAAATATAAAAAAGAAGGAGAAAAGAAACCATGAAAAAACTGATGGCACTGACTCTTGCACTGCTCATGACCCTGTCTCTGGCTGCCTGCGGCGGCAAGAAGACCGAGCAGCCCGCTGCCTCCGGCAGCAACGATTCCTCCGCTCCCGCAGAGACCGCTGCCTTCGCTCCCAGCAAGAACATCACCTGGATCTGCACTTCCTCCGCCGGCGGTGGCTCCGACATCTTCTCCCGCAAGATCGCCGACATCATGAAGAACGACAACCTGGTCAACGGCCAGACCATCGTCGTCTCCAACGAGACCGACGGCTCCGGCGAGGTCGGCCGCAACAAGGTGGCTACCATGAAGGCCGGTGACGCCGACTACACCCTGCTGACCTTCAACTCCGGCGACCTGATGCCCATGGTCAAGAACACCAAGAACCGTTCCTCCAACTTCCGCATCCTGGCTATCATGGCTGTGGATAAGCAGCTGCTGTTCTCCTGCCCCACTTCTGAGTCCAAGACCGACTATGCCAAGGCCGGCGGCGACCAGACCGACTTCGCCGCTGCCATCGAGGCTGCTAAGAACGGCACCTTCGTGGTCATCGGCGGTTCCAAGGGCGATGACATCACCACCTATGGCAAGCTGCTGGCTGAGGTTGGCCTGACCGAGCAGCAGATGGGCTACATCACCTATGACTCCACCTCCGACGCCATCACCGCTGCTCTGGGCGGCAACGTGGACTTCGTTATCTCCAAGCCCGCCGCCGCTTCCCAGTATGTGGAGTCCGGCGACCTGACCCCCGTCCTGGCCCTGGCCAACGAGCGCTATTCCGGCAACCTGGCTGACGCTCCCACCCTGTCCGAGATCGGTGACTACGAGAACGTGGAAGTTCCCGTGTGGCGTGGCGTTGCCGCTCCCGCCGCCATGAGCGATGCCGCCGTGGCCTTCTGGTCTGACGCTCTGGGCAAGGTGTCCGCTTCCGACGCCTGGCACACCGAGTATCTGGAGAAGAACCAGCTGCTGGACGAGTACAAGGATACCGCTGCCGCCACCGAGTATGTCACCGCTTATGAGGCTGACTACATGGCTGCCAACGGCTTGAGCTAATCGAAAATTTGTAGTATGATTGGGGCGGGCCTGCTGACGCAGACCCGCCCCATGCTCAAATCATAGAAGAAACGATATTTCGTATGGGAAAGGGATCGCCATGGTCAATGTCATTGTATTCGTGCCGTCACCGGATCAGTTAAAATATGTGGAGGGCTTGGTCCATGATATGCAGACGGATGAGGTGCATATCGATGTTGTCCACCGCTTTGGCAACCCGGAGATCCTGGACCATCTGGACAGCTATGATGTGGTTCTGGCCCGGGGCATCACCTACCGCATGGTCTGCGCCCAGTATCCCGACAAGCACGTCACCCATCTGGCCTTCGACGGCACGGACATTCTGGAGGCTCTGCTGCAGTGCCGGGAGAAGTTCCACCCGAAGAAGATCGGCCTCTGTCTGAAGCGGGACGCGCTGAAGCCCATCCTGCCGGGGCTGTGCGAATTCGCACAGGCGGATATCCGCCTTTACGAGGTGGTGGACGAGCAGAGCGCTTACGATGCCGTGGATACCTGCCAGCGGGATGGGATGGACGCTGTCGTCAGCGGCGGTACCGTCAGCGATATTTGCCGGAAGCGGGGTATCCCCTGCACCTATATCAACATCCAGCCGGCCACGCTGGAACGGGCCATGGAGGAAGTCCTGAATGCTGCCCGCACCATTAATACAGAGCGCACCAAAACCAACATCATCCGCATGATCCTGGACAGCAACGATGACGCGGTGCTGGCCGTGGATGAAGCGGGCCGTATTCTGGAGGCAAACGGACGGGCCTATCAGCTCTATCGGCTGGCGTTCCTGCAAAACTGGCAGGGGAGTCCTGTCCGGGAGGTCAATCCCCAACTGACCTTCATCGGCAGCCGGGAAGTTCCCTGCCGGGACGGTGAGGAGACCATCATCAACCTGGGCGGGCAGAAGTATTACGTCAAGTACAAGCTCATCTCCGGTGAGGCGTCCGGTATCGGCACGCTGATCACCACCAGCTCCGCCTCCAAAATTCTGCAGGAGGAGCGGCAGCTGCGCAAGAGCCTGGTCAGAAAGAGCTCGTCCGTCAAGTACACCTTCCGTGACATCATCGCGGTCAATGCGGAGATGCGGAAGAAGGTCGATATCGCAAAGAAATTCAGTCAGGCGCAGTCCAATGTGCTGATCACCGGCGAGACCGGTACGGGCAAGGAGCTGTTTGCCCACAGCATCCATTCCGCCAGTGGGCGTATGAACCAGCCTTTTGTGGCCATCAACTGCGCCACCTTGCCGGAGACTCTGCTGGAAAGTGAGCTGTTCGGCTATGAGCCCGGCTCCTTCTCCGGTGCTTCCCGGGAGGGAAAGGTGGGCCTGTTTGAGCTGGCGCACCAAGGCACGATCTTTCTGGACGAGATCGGCGAGATCCCTGTGGCGCTGCAGGCAAAGCTGCTGCGGGTGCTGCAGGAAAAAGAGATCCGCCGCATCGGCAGCACGACGGTGATCCCCGTGGATGTGCGTGTCATTGCGGCTACGAACGTGAATATTCAGGAGCAGATCGCCCAGGGCCGCTTCCGCAGCGACCTCTTGTACAGGCTGAATGCCCTTGAGATCTATATTCCCCCGCTTCGGGAACGCCCGGACGATGTGATCCCTCTGATGGAGGGGCAATTCCGCCTGATCGCGTCGGCCATGGGCAAACGGGTGCCACAGCTATCCGCCGAGGCTCAGGATATCCTGCGCCGCTATGCATGGCCCGGCAATGTGCGTGAGCTGCGCAACATCTGTGAACGCCTGGTGGTCCTGAATGACGCTGCGGACGTGACCGCGGAGACCCTCAACGAGCTCCATGTGTTTTTCGGCGGCGCCGCGCAGCCTGCCGCGCCTGCTGGACCTGCGGTCCCGGCTGCTCCGGCCTATCAGGACACGCCGCTGGTGCTGCCGGCCACAAAAAAGAAAAAGGATCTGGCCCGGGAGCTGGGCGTCAGCCGCACGACCCTGTGGCGGATGACCAAGCGGCAGGAAGCTGCCGGACGATCCGGCCAGGACGGTCAGAAATAATACCTCCCCGGATGGCATCAGGAGAATCACTATGCTGCAAACTGTTTTGACACTGGCACTGAGTGCCGCTGTCGGATACGTTCTTTACCGAAAACATATCCCCGCCGGGATGCTGATCGGCGCAGTCATCGCGTCAGCGGTGCTGACTGCTGTGTTCCACGCAGGCCATATCCCCGGCGCGGCCAAAAATATTGCCCAGGTGATCGCGGGTACCTTCATCGGCTGCTCTGCCCGGCGGGAGGATTTCCGCCAGCTGCGGACCTTTTGGAAGCCGGTTTTGATGATCACCTTTTCCCTGCTGGTGGTGAATCTTGCCATTGGTTTTCTGCTGTGCCTGGTTGGGTATTCCGACCTGCTGACCTGCCTGGTCTGCGCCATTCCCGGCGGTATCGCGGAGACGACGCTGATCGCCGCGGATTTTGGCGCTGACCCCTCCAAGGTGCTGCTGGTCCACTTCTGCCGCCTGATTGTGGGACTGATGGTCTTCCCTCTGGTGGTGGAACGCTTCACCCCGCCCATGCCGGAGACGGCATCGGTGGAACAGGAGAATGCTGCTGAGGCGCTGGATCCCCGGCGCAACACCCTCCGCCTGCTGGCGGCCCTGGCCGTTGCCTCCCTCTGTGCCTGGGGCGGCAGTCTGCTGCACATCCCGGCAGCTCCTGTGCTCTGCTCTCTGCTGAGCACGTTCCTGCTGAACGTCAGCGGCTTTACCATTCGATTTCCCCACTGGCTGCGCCGCGTGGCCCAGGTCCTCTCCGGCGCGTATATCGGCTGCCTTCTGGACCCATCCCGCTTCGGCAGCCTTCTTACCGTCCTGTGGGCTGTTCTCATCACCACCGCCGTACTGCTGGCTAACGCGGCCCTATTCGGCAAGTGGATGGAGAAGCTGTTCGGTGTTCCCATGCGGGAGGGAATGCTGATGCTGACTCCTGCCGGTGCGTCGGACATGGCGCTGATCTCAGCGGACATCGGCGTCAGCAGTCCTCGGCTGATTCTGGTGCAGATCTACCGGCTCATTATCGCCACGGCGATTTTTCCCCAGATCTGCCTGCTGATCAGCGGCCTATTCACGTGAATATGCACGCACCCTGGGCCTTTAGCCCGGGGTGTACTGCTGTATTTGGAGAGATGCGTTTCGGAACTTGACACCTCTTTAACAACAGCACAAAAAACGACGTGTTTTTCGTCATATATGACAGTTGAAAACGGGCATGGCACAAATTATACTGAACTTAAGAAAATATGATTTAAGGCGAAAATGTTTCGCTTTTCTTTTTACAACAGTTTCGTGCACGTTCACGGGGATGCACACACCGCACTGCACGGGCTTGCGAAGGGAGGAGGACGAGCCATGACGACCATTGAGACGATTGCCGAAAAGGCAGGTGTATCCCGGGGAACGGTGGACCGGGTCCTCCACAACCGGGGGCAGGTCAAACCGGAGACGGCGGAAAAAGTCCGGGCTGTCATGGAGGAGATGGATTTCCAACCCAACGCTTTGGGCAGGGCCTTCTATCTCTCCCGGAAGAAGAACAAGATCGGCGTCCTGGTCTCCTTCCGTGAGCCGGATTTTCAGGCGCAGGTCATGCAGGGCGTCAGCAGCGGCATCGCCTATGCCAAGCAGCACGGCGTGGAGACCTTGGCGGAATTTGCGCCCCCGGGCGACCCCGACGCCTACCTGGCGGCGCTGGACCGGCTGCTGGACAGCGGCGTGCAGGGACTGGCTCTGCGCGGTATCGTGTCAGAGGAAGTCAATGACCGCCTGCGGGAGCTCTCGAAAGAACAGCTTCCCATCATTACATATAACCAGGATATCGAAAGCGACCTGCGGAACTGTTTTGTGGGTCAGGATTCCTATAAGAGCGGTGCCTGCGCCGCGTTATTGATGCAGCAGATATCACCGAAACAGGGCTGCACCCTGATCATCGGCGTAGACCGGCTCCATCGATCCAGTGAGGAGCGGATACGGGGCTTTACCAATCATTTTCTGTCTCCTGCCAACGGAGAGATGGATGTGTCCCATGTGATTTACGGCGGAGGTGATCACGGCCTGGTCTACCGGCTGACCCGGGAGAAGCTGGCGGAGCTTCCACAGCTGACGGGCGTTTTCGTCAGCGGCGCGGGCTTAAGCGGCGCGGCCCAGGCGGTGGATGACGCAGGACTCTCCGGAAAGGTCAAGATCGTGGGCTTCGACGTCACTGACTCCAATGTGGCCTTTATGAAAAAGGGAACTGTCCAGTTTCTCATTGACCAGGGACCCTACTTGCAGGGATATCAATCCATCCAGCTTTTGACAGACGCCATTTTCCAGGACCGTCCGGTGGCGGCCGCCTATTACGATACGGGCATCCAGATCAAGAACCTGTATAACTGCTGACCCTTACCAGGCAAAGGGTTCCCATTTAGCTGAGCGATATTTTAATTTTGGCCGCCGTCCCCGGCGGAGGCCGTACAGGAGGAAAGAGATATGGAAACCATCACCAACCTCATCAAAGACACCCCCATTCCCCGCATGGTCAAAGTCCGCCAGAACTTTGACAAGACCTGCATCCCCGAGAGTGACATTCCCGGCGTCATCATCAAAGAGCTGGACCGCCCTGAGATCGGCGGCAAGATCCAGCCCGGCCAGAAGATCGCCATCACCTGCGGCAGCCGGGGCATCAACCACAACGCCCTGATGGCCCGTACCATCGTGGACTTCGTCAAGTCCAAGGGCGCCGAGCCCTACATCGTGGCCGCCATGGGCAGTCACGGCGGCGCCACCGCCGAGGGCCAGACCCAAATTCTCAAGGACTACGGCATCACCGAGGAGGCCATGGGCTGCCCCGTCAAGAGCTCCATGGAGACTGTCCAGATCGGCATCTCCAGCGTCCGTCACCAGCCGGTGTTCATCGACAAGAACGCCTCTGAGGCGGACGGCATCATCCTCTTCAACCGCATCAAGCCCCATACCTCCTTCCGGGGCCCCTATGAGAGCGGCCTGATGAAGATGATGGCCATCGGCCTTGGCAAGCAGAAGGGCGCTGAGAGCATCCACCACCAGAGCCCCGCCATCATGCACGAGCTGGTGGAGGAATACGGCCGGACCATTCTGGAGAACGCCCCCGTTCTGGGCGGCATCGCCATCATCGAGAACGCCTATGACGACACCTACCTCATCAAGGGCCTGAGCCCCGCCGAGATCATCACCGACGAGCCTAAGCTGAAGGAGATCTCCTACAAGACCATTGCCCACCTGCTGTTCGACAAGTGCGATGTGCTGGTGGTGGACAAGATCGGCAAGAACATCTCCGGCGACGGCATGGACCCCAACGTGTCCGGCCGCTTCGTCCTGCCCCAGTATTGCACCGGCGGTATTCAGGCGGAAAAGTGCGTCGTCCTGGACATCACTGACGAGACCCATGGTAACGCCCAGGGCATCGGTCTGGCGGAGGTCACCACCCGCCGCCTGGTGAACCGGATGAAGCTGGAAATGACCTATCCCACCGGCGTCACCAACACCTTCCTGCACCTGATGAAGATCCCCATGATCATGGACAACGACCGGGAGGCCCTGCAGCTGGCCCTCATGTGCTGCCCCGAGGCCGAGGACCACGACAACATGAAGATGATCCGCATCCCCAACACCGCCCATATCGGCGTCATTGAAATCTCCGAGGGGATGCTGCCCCTGGTGAAGGACAACCCCAATTTTGAAATTCTCACCGAGCCCTACGACCTGCCCTTCGACGAGAACGGCAACCTGTTCTGAGAACATCCGGGATTCTGCCATCAATTTCCCCGGTGTTTTAATAATTCAGCGGCCCAGCAATTTCTGGTCATGCGCAAAAGAGAAAGGAAAAAGAAACTATGGTATCTCCCGCACTGCTCATCCTGCACCTGGTGATCGCGATCGCCATCATTTTGGTGTGCATCATCGTTCTGAAGCTCAACGCCTCCATCGGTATGGTCATCGCCTGCCTGTACATGGGCACTATGGGCGGCCTGGGCGTGATGGACACGGTGTCCACCATCTCCTCCGGCTTCGGCAATATGATGACCGGCATCGGCCTGCCCATTGGCTTCGGCGTGATCCTGGGCCAGCTGCTCAATGACAGCGGCGCCGCCAGCGTCATCGCCGATAAGATCGTCTCCGCATTTCCTGAGAAGCGTGCCATGTGGGCCATCTCCCTGGCTGGCTTTGTACTGTCCATCCCCGTGTTCTTCGATGTTACCTTCGTCATCCTGATCCCCATCGGCATCACCATCGCCGCCAAGATCAACAAGAAGATGTGCTACGTCACCGGCTGCCTGACCATTGGCGCCACCACCGCTCACTGCGTGGTGCCCCCCACCCCCAACCCCCTGGCTGCTGCCGACATCTTCGGCTTTGACCTGGGCATCATGATGGGCGTCGGCCTGGTGGTGGGCCTCATCACCGTTCTGATTAGCGACTTCGTGTTCATCAAGATCCACGACAAGGGCATCTGGAACGAGGAAAAGGACGTGAACCACAGCTCCAACGTGGTCACCGAGCTGCTGGAGTCCGCCAAGCGCGACGCCGCCTCCAACCGTCCCCGTCCCTCTCTGGCCATGAGCCTGCTGCCCATCATCATCCCCATCGTCTGCATCCTGGCCGGCACTGCGGGCAACGCCCTGTTCGACGAATCCCCCGTCATCTGCAAGTTCCTGGGCGAGAAAGTGATCGCCATGCTGCTGGGCACCCTGGGCGCCTATCTCGTCAGCATCAAGTACATCGGCCGCGAGAACTTTGAGAAGTCCGCCGGCGAGGCCCTGAAGAGCGCCGGCGTGGTGCTGCTGATCACCGGCGCGGGCGGCAGCTTCTCCTCCGTCATCGCCGCCACCGGCATTGGAAACTCCATCGTCTCCCTGCTGAGCACCGGCGCCAGCTCCGTGGTGCCCGCCATGTTCCTGTGCTACCTGATCGGCATGATCTTCCGTGTGGCTCAGGGCTCCGGCACCGTGGCCGGCATGACCTCCATGACCATCATGGCCACCGTGGCTCCTGCCATCGGTTGCCATCCCGTGTGGCTGGCCCTGGCCTGCCTGTCCGGCGGCAACTCTATCGGTCACGTCAACGACTCCGGCTTCTGGGTTGCCACCAATATGTCCGGCCTGACTGTCACCGGCGGTCTGAAGACTTACACCCTGGGCTCCTTCATCTCCTCTGTGTGCATCTTCGTGCTGGCTCTGATCGGCGCTCTGGTCATCCCTATGTAAAAGTAAGGCGTTTCTTTCACAATAAATGGTCTGCGGACTGGAAAAGGAGAAATCAACCATGCGCAATGCAATGATCATCGACGCGAAAGACAATGTGGCCGTCGCCATCGAGCCTATCGCCAAGGGCGACGCTGCCGTCTATGTCTGCGAGGGCAAGGAAGTCAGCCTGCCCGCCCTGGAGGACATCACCATCTACCACAAGCTGGCCACCCGGGACATCGCCAAGGGCGAGCCCGTGGTGAAGTACGGCGAGCATATCGGCATCGCCTCCAGCGACATCAAGGCCGGTGAGCACGTCCACGTCCACAACGTGGAGGGCCACCGGGAAGACCTGGAAGCGAAAGAGTAAGGAGGAAACGAGATATGACTTTTTACGGTTATAAGCGTCCCGACGGCCGTGTGGGCGTCCGGAACTATGTGCTGATCCTGCCCGCCAGCGTCTGCGCCTCCGATACCACCCGCATCATCGCCCAGCAGGTGGTGGGCTCCGTCACCTTCAACAACCAGCAGGGCTGCTCTCAGGTGGCCTCCGACCAGCAGCTGACCATGGACGTGATGGCGGGCTACGCCGCCAACCCCAACGTCTACGGCACCGTGGTGGTGTCCCTGGGCTGCGAGAACTGCCAGATGGACCTGGTGGTGAAGGCCATCCAGGAGCGGACCAACAAGCCTTTGAAGCAGGTCATCATCCAGGAGGCCGGCGGCACCCTGAAGGCCGTGGACATGGCTGTCCGCTACGCCAAGGAGATGGTGGCTGAGGCCTCCCTGCTCCAGAAGGAGGAGTTCCCCATCTCCGAGCTCATCGTGGGCACCGAGTGCGGCGGCTCCGACCCCACCAGCGGCCTGGCCGCCAACCCTGTCATCGGCGAGATGAGCGACCGTATCGTGGCCGCCGGCGGCACCTCCATCCTGTCTGAGACCACGGAGTTCATCGGTGCCGAGCACATTCTGGCCCGCCGCGCCGCCACCCCCGAGGTCCATGACCGCATCTTCGAGATCGTCCACCGCTACGAGGCCGCCCTGCGGCTGGTAGGCGAGGAGGTCCGGGAGGGCAACCCCTCTCCGGGCAACAAGGCCGGCGGCATCACCACCCTGGAGGAGAAGTCCCTGGGCTGCATCCACAAGGGCGGCCACAGCCCTGTCAACGCCGTGTACGACTACGCCAAGCAGGTGGAAGCCAAGCAGGGCCTGGTCATCATGGACACCCCGGGCAACGATCCCTCCTCCGTGGCGGCCATGGTGGCCGGCGGCGCCCAGGTGGTGGTCTTCTCCAGCGGCCGGGGTACCCCCACCGGCAACCCCATCGCTCCCGTCATTAAGATCACCGGCAACAAGCTGACCTTCGCCAAGATGGAGGACAACATCGACCTGGATGCCTCTCCCCTCATCTATGGCACCAAGACCCTGGAGGAGCTGGGCGGCGACCTTCTGAACATGGTGGTGGAGACCGCCTGCGGCAAGCAGACCAAGGCCGAATCCCTGGGCTTCACCGAAATGGCCATCGCCCGGGTGTGCAACTACGTCTAACGGGTACGAATCTATCTAAAGAGGTGCTCTGAATATGAACAAGAAATACGTCGTGATGGACGGCAACACCGCTGCCGCCCATGTGGCCTACGCCTTCACCGAAGTCGCGGCCATCTACCCCATCACCCCCTCCTCCCCCATGGCGGAGAAGGTGGACGAGTGGTCCGCCAAGGGCCGGAAGAACCTGTTCGGCTCCACCGTGGACGTCATCCAGATGCAGTCCGAGGCCGGCGCCGCTGGCACCTGCCACGGTTCCCTGCAGGCCGGTGCCCTGACCACCACCTTCACCTCCTCCCAGGGCCTGATGCTGATGATCCCCGCCATGTACGCCATGGGCGGCCAGTTCCTGCCCAGCGTCATGCACATTGCCTCCCGTGTAGTGACTTCCAACCACCACTCCATCTTCGGCGACCACACCGACTTCATGACCTGCCGCACCACCGGCTACGCCATGCTGATGTCCTCCTGCCCCCAGGAGGCCATGGACCTGGGCGCTGTGGCCCACCTGTCCGCCATCAGCGGCAAGTACGCCTTCATGCACTGCTTCGATGGCTTCCGCACTTCTCATGAGATGCAGCGCATCGAGGCCCTGGACTATGAGGATCTCCGGCCCCTCATCGACCAGAAGGCCCTCAGCGACTTCCGCCGCCAGTCCCTGAACCCCGAGCATCCCACCAACCGGGGCAACAACGTGAACCCCGACGTGTACTTCCAGTGCAAGGAGGGCGCCAACGAGAAGGCCGCCTCCATCCCCGATACCGTCCAGCACTACATGGACGAGATCAACAAGCTCACCGGCCGGGACTACAAGCTGTTCAACTACTACGGCGCTCCCGATGCGGAGGAGGTCATCGTGGTGATGTGCTCCGCCTCCGAGGCCGTGAAGGAGACCGTGGACTACCTGAATGCCCAGGGCCGCAAGGTGGGTTTGGTACAGATCCACCTGTACCGTCCTTTCTCCGTGAAGCACTTCGCCGCCGCCATCCCTGCCACCTGCAAGCGCATCGCCGTGCTGGACCGCTCCAAGGAGACCGGCTCCGTGGGCGAGCCCGTGTATCTGGACGTGGTCACCGCCCTGAATCAGGCCGGACGCGGCGACATCCGCGTGGTGGGCGGCCGTTACGGCCTGTCCTCCAAGGACACCACTCCTGGCCAGATCATCGCCGTCTATGACAACCTGAAGCAGGCCGAGCCCAAGAACAGCTTCACCATCGGCATCAATGACGACGTGACCCACACCTCCCTGGATTACAAAGAAGTGGAGTTCAACCACCCCGGCGAGGTCTCCTGCAAGATCTGGGGCCTGGGCGGCGACGGCACCGTGGGCGCCAACAAGAACGCCATTTCCACCATCGGCCTGGTGGCCGACAAGTATGCCCAGGCGTACTTCTCCTATGACTCCATGAAGTCCGGCGGCCTGACCCAGAGCCACCTGCGCTTCGGCGACCAGCCCATCCGCTCCACCTACCTGGTGTCCTCCGCTGACTTCGTGGCGGTCCATGCCCCCACCTACGTCAACAAGTACGACACCACCGAGGACCTGAAGGACGGCGGCACCTTCCTGCTGAACTGCCCCTGGCCCGTGGAGGAGCTGGAGACCCGTCTGCCCGGCAAGATGAAGCGTGACCTGGCCCGGAAGCACGCCAACTTCTATATCATTGACGCTTCCAAGCTGGCCGTTTCCGTGGGCCTTGGCGCCAACCGCACCAACAGCATCCTGCAGGCCGCCTTCTTTGCCCTGACCAAGGTCATCCCTCTTGACATGGCCGTGGAGGACATGAAGAAGAACAACTACAACTCCTACTTCAAGAAAGCCGGCCAGGCCATCGTGGACAAGAATAACGCCGCCGTGGACGCCGGTATCAGCGCCGCCGTCAAGGTGGACATCCCTGCCTCCTGGGCTGACGCGGAGGACACCCCCGTGGCGGAGCCTGTGGGCGCTTCCCAGTTCGTCAAGGACATCGTCATCCCCATGGACCGCCAGAAGGGCGACAAGCTGCCCGTCTCCGTGTTCAAGAAGCACGGCGTGCTGGACGGCACTTGGGAGAACGGCACCTCTGCCTTCTCCAAGCGCGGCGTCGCCACCAAGGTGCCCAAGTGGAATGCCGAAAGCTGCATCCAGTGCAACCGCTGCGCCATGTGCTGCCCCCACGCCGCCATCCGTCCCGTGCTGCTGACCGAGGAGGAGAAGGCCCAGGTGCCCGCTTCCTTCGTCACCGTGCCCGCCAAGGGCCTGGGCAAGGACGCCCCCGCCTACTCCTTCCGGATGCAGGTCTCTCCCTATGACTGCCTTGGCTGCGGCGTGTGCCTGACCGCCTGCCCCGCCAACAGCAGCGAGAAGATGGCCGACGCTCTGGTCATGACGCCCTTCGAGGAGATGAAGCCCGAGCAGGAGAACTTCGACAAGGTGGCCATGAACGACGCCTACCTGAAGAAGGACGTCATCAACAACAAGACCGTCAAGAACATGCAGTTCGCCAAGCCCTACTTCCAGTTCTCCGCCGCCTGCGCGGGCTGCGCCGAGACCACCTACATCAAGCTGCTGAGCCAGATGGTGGGCGACCGGATGTACGCTGGCAACGCTGCCGGCTGCTCCTCCGCCATTTCCGGCGGCGCGCCCATCCTGCCCTACTGCAAGGACAGCTGCGGCCGCGGCCCCGCCTGGGAGCACTCCCTGTTTGAGGACAACGCCGAGTTCGCCTACGGCTTCTTCCACGCCCAGGACGCCATCCGCAAGGAGCTGCTGATCCGTCTGGAGAGCATGAAGAACAGCGGCGTCGCCGTGGAAGCTATCGACGATTACCTGAACAACTGGAACGACGGCGAGAAGTCCCGTGCCGTGTCCGACGCCCTGATCGCCGCTCTGGAGGCTGCTGAGCAGACCGAGGACGTGGCCTATATCCTGGAGAACAAAGAGTATCTCGCCAAGAAGTCCGTCTGGGCCATCGGCGGCGACGGCTGGGCCTACGACATCGGCTTCGGCGGCATCGACCACGTCATGGCCCAGAACCGGGACGTGAACCTGCTGGTCCTGGATACCGAGGTGTACTCCAACACCGGCGGACAGTCCTCCAAGTCCACCCCCACCTCCGCCGTGGCGAAGTTCGCCGCCGGCGGCAAGCAGGTGGCAAAGAAGGACCTGGGCGCTATCCTGATGAACTACGGCTATGTGTATGTGGCCCAGGTGGCTATGGGCTATGACCAGGCCCAGACCTTGAAGGCCCTCCGTGAGGCCGAGTCCTATCCCGGTCCCGCCATCGTCATCTGCTACTGCCCCTGCCTGGAGCAGCATATCAAGGCCGGCATGGGCTGCTCTCAGGACGAGATGAAGAAGGCCGTGGAGTGCGGCTACTGGCACTGCTACCGCTATGATCCCCGCCTGGCGGAGCAGGGCAAGAATCCCTTCCAGCTGGATTCTCCCGAGCCCGACACCAGCAAGCTCATGGACTTCCTGATGGGTGAGAACCGCTTCGCCTCTCTGAAGAACAACTTCCCTGAGAAGGCCGACGCCCTCTATCAGAAGGAGATCGCCGACGTCAAGGCCCGGTACGCCAAGTACAAGAAGATGGCTGACGACCAGTGATCTGAATCTCCAATAAAAGCAACTGATAAAGGGACTCCCCCGACAAACGTTGGGGGAGTCCCTTTATGCTTTGCCAGAACAACACAAAACGGTGCGGGAAGAACGGAATCTACCGTTCTTCCCGCACCGTTCCAATGTTCATTTATGATTGGCTTGACTTTTCCATCAGGCCATTTCGGGCAGGCTGGCAGCGGCCATGGACTGGCCCACCCGGCGGAACTTCTCGTCGGGCAGCGTCAGCTTGAAGCCGGCGGCAGCCTCGGGGTACTCGTCGTTCAGCACCTGCTGGCACTTCTCCAGCAGCAGGTCGCCGCCCTTGCCGCTCATGACGCGGCCCAGCAGCAGCACGTAGCGGAAGCCGTACTTCTCATAGTAGTAGGCCAAGGTGTGGCCCAGATAGCAGCCGATGGACTCATAGACCTTGGCGGCCCTCTCGTCGCCCTCCTCCATCAGCTTCTGGGTGACCTTCAGCTTTTCGGCGGGGGACAGGCTCTCGTCCAGCTCGATACCGGCCCGGGGGGCCAGCTTGTTCACGCCGTCCTGACAGAAGTATTTCACGCCGCAGCCAATGTCACCGGACCATTCATCCAGCATGGCGTCGGGGTTAGCGTCTACGGGGACGAAGGCCAGCTCGTTGAGCCAGCCGGTGATCTGGCCGTTCTCATCCACGTAGCCAACGGCCTCGCTGGTGCCCATGGCGATGCCCAGTACGTTGTTGTCATTCAGGCTCATGGTACCGGCCAGAGCGGACACGTCGCCGTCGTTGGCGACGGCATAGGGCACATCACCAAAGGTATCGGTGATGGCACGGATGAAAATGTCCTTCACCTTCTCTTCATACAGGTCCTTGGGGACCTTCAGGAAGAGGGAGGCCTTCATGGTGCGGTTGTTGATGTAAATGCCGGCGGAGGAAACGCCCACGGCGTCCACCCGGGGCATATGGGCGGCGGCGGTCTTCAGAGCGGAGACGATGCCCTCGTAGTGGTACTCAGGGTCGGGATTGATCTTCGGCAGCCATACGACCTCCTCGGAGAAGACCGTTTCACCGTCGATGACAGCGGAGACCTTCCGGTCAGAACCGCCAGCGTCAAAGCCGATGCGGCAGCCCTCCAGATGGCCGCCCATGGGGACAGGCTTGTCCAGCGTCTCGGGAATGTCCTCGGTGTAAACCACCTCGAAGGGGTTTTCAAAGACGTCGCCCATGAATTCCCAGTCAAAGGCCCGCGCTCCGCCCTCGCAGTACACGCTGCGGAGGTAGTCGTAGATGTCTTTATCGTTCACATAGACCTTGTAGCCGCCCTTCATCCACAGCTCGGTTTTCACAAGGCGGTCGATGTAGTAGCGGTCGGCGTCAGCCATTTCGGAGGTGCCGTGAATAAAGGTGTGGGTGGTAGCGATTTGGCCGTCCGCTCGCTCCACGGCGATGGAGACCGGCTTTTTCGCGTCCTGCAGAAAAGCCCGGTTGAATTTCAGCATGGGGATGAACTCCGGGTCCAGGACAGGGGTGTTTTTCACCTGAACAGAAATCCCAAAACGTTCCATATTGGTATCCTCCTATGTTGATGTTTTCCGGCAATAAGCCAGCCGGATGGGTTTCTCATAATTACCACTATATCACAGCGGGGCCGATTTGTCATCCACTGCGGAAAATTAACGGTGCATGTCAAAGCCCCGCCCGCGTCCGCAGCAGGCGGTAGACCTCCACAAGGCGGGGATAGGCGTATTCCAGAAATTCCTTATAGGCGCCGCAGAAATAATTTTTTCCGGTGGAATCGGCTGTGACGGGCTCCCGGTTCCGGCGGCAGCCATTGCGGCACAGGGGATAGCAGCGGCAGGCCCTGCAATCCTCCGGGATCTGCTTCGAGCACTCCACAAAGCCCAGCGCCCGCCGCTTTTCCTCCATGGCCTGGAAGCTGTCTGTCAGAATATTGCCCAGCCGCCACTGGTCCAGGGCGTAGAAGTCGCAGGGATAGGCGCTGCCGTCCGCCTCGATGACCCACTGGGGCGCGCAGACGCCCCGCAGATTGCAGCTCTCCATTCCCTGCCCGGAAATAGCCATCATCAGGTTTTCAAAGTAGCGGTTGTAGACATAGTGTCCCGCCTTCATGTCCAGATACCAGGCGTCGAACAGGCTCTTCAAAAATGTGCCGTACCGCTCCGGCGTCAGGGAGTATTCGTGTCCGCCCGGAGGTTCCCCGATGGGGTCCAGACATTCGATATACTGTTGGTAGGAAAGACCGTTCTTTTTGAAGAAGTTGTAGACCTTCTGGCCGCTGCGGGCTGTTGATGATGTAACGACGGTAAGAATGTTGTAGTCCACCTGATACCGTTCCAGCAGGCGGATGGACGCCATGACCCGCTGGAAGGTGCCGTGTCCCTCTGCGTCCACCCGGTAGCGGTCGTGGATGTCCTTGGTGCCGTCCAGGGAGACGCCCACCAGAACATGATTTTCCGCGAACCACTGGGCCCAGTCCTCATCCAGCAGTGTCCCGTTGGTCTGGAAGGCGTACCCCACCCGTACCCTTTTCGGATTGGGGTGGGAGGCGATGTAAGCGGACAGCTGGCGGAAAAAGTCCACGCCCACCAGAGTGGGCTCCCCTCCCTGAAAGGCGAAGGTACATTCCCTGTCGGCATACGCCAGAGCCTTGTCCACGATGACGCGCATGGTCTGGGGCGTCATCCGCCCAAAAGAGGGGAATGACCGCTTTTCCGCTTCATCCGTATAAAAGCAGTATCTGCACCGCAGGTTGCAGCTGCCGGAGGCAGGTTTGATGAGTAAGCTCAAGGGAGGCATCCGAATCTCCTGTCTGAACCGCGTCCCGGCGGCCCGTTTGAGATGACCTCATTTTAAATCATTTTGAGGGGAATGACAATCCCTTGCCCGGCAGAAGCCGGAAGGGGTGATGTCTCCCGGCATACGGTACAGGAGAAAATTAGCTGAATTTGGAAGCGCTTCCACAAAATACGCCGTTCTTCACGGCGAAATGTCTTTTTTTAAATGGTAATATGAGGATGAAGCTTTTTAAAAAATGAAGAATAACCCGGAAAAGAACAGGGTTTACGTCATTCTGGAAAGTTTTTTCGCTCAATTACGCAACAGGAAGGGAATTTGACATATTGTTCAATAAATGTTAATATAATCAAGAAATATTTTGCTGTTTTGAACGACGCCCAGCGCTTTCAAGCGGCAAGAAAGGGAGAGAGACCATGGCAAAACGAAAAAACGTACTGCTGATCCTTTCAGATCAGCAGCGGCTGGACACGGTGAGCGCCTATGGGATGAACTCTATCTGTAAAACGCCCCATATCGACCAGCTGGCGGCGGAAGGTATGAAGTTCACCAACGCTTATACACCCTCGGCGATCTGCGCTCCGGCCCGTGCCAGCGTGATGACGGGATTGTATCCCCATAAGCACGGCGTCATCGATAACTTCACCAACATCAAAGAGGGAACTCCTCTGCTGGGCGATTGTATGCATGACGCGGGCTACTACTGCGGCTACGCGGGAAAGTGGCATGTGACCCCCAACAAGGAGCCGGAGGAATGCGGCTTTGACGACGGCAAGCCCTTCATGGGCTATGGCTTCCCCGGCAGCCGGGTGTTCAAGAGCCTGATCTTCGACCAGCCGCCTGATAACGAGCCAAACTACTACGAGGAATACCTGAAAGAGAACGGCTTCGACAATGTGGACGTCTCCCACGGCTTCCTGGGCGACAACCCCGCCCTCCAGATACAGGAGATGTTCTGCAAGCATGAGGGCCCGGTGGAGAGCACCATCGAATACTTCGTGGCCCACGAGACCAACCGCCTCATCGACAAGGCCAAGGACCAGGACAAGCCCTTCTTCATCTGGGCCAACTTCTGGGGCCCCCACAGCCCCAGCATCGTCCCCGAACCCTATTACTCCATGTACAACCCCGACGACATTCCCGAGCACCCCAGCTACTGCGACGACCTGCTGGATAAGCCATACGGCTACTATCTCAGTGAGAAGATGTGGGGCCTTGGCAACTATGGCTGGAAGGGCTTCCAGGAGATCGCGGCCCGGTACTACGGCCACTGCACCATGATCGACGACATGGTGGGCATGATCGTGGACAAGCTGAAAGCCGAGGGGCTGTACGACGATACCATCATTATTTACAGCGCCGACCACGGCGACTGCCTGGGCGCTCACAAGCTCATTGAAAAGGGCGCTTTCACCTTCGATGAGATCTACCACATCCCCATGGTGGTCAAGGGCGCGGGCACGAAGGACAACGACAGCTTCGTTTACCTCCATGAGGTGATGCCCACCATTCTGGATGTGGCCGGCGTCAAGCCCCCCCAGCCGGTGGACGGCGAGAGCATCCTGCCCCTGATGATGGGTGAGCAGGAGAGCAACGGCCGCTCGGAGGTCTACGGCGAGTTCCACAGCCACTTCTATGTGGGCCGCCAGCGGATGGTCCGGGACCACGACTATCAGCTTACCTTTAATGAGAGCGAACGGGGCGAGCTGTATGACTTGAAGAAGGACCCATACCAGCTCCATAATGTCTGCTATGACCCGGCTTACGCCGACGTCAAGAAAAAATATCTGGACATCATGTCCAAGTATATGAAGGAGCTGAAAGACCCCGCAGGCACTTGGTTCCACCGGATCAAGGAATTCTATTAAACGGGAGAGATGAAAATGGACGACAAAAAGAAGAGCAAAATCCAAATACCGGCCTGGGGATGGCTCATCATCTCCTTCCTGGCGGCCATGCTGCTGTGGTTCTTCCTGTCCGTCAATGAGAAGACCGCCCGCAGCTTCCCCTTCCTGCCCGCCATTCTGGAGGCGCTGGGCACCGTCATTTCCAGAGGCATTCTGGCGGAGGACTTCCTCAGCAGTATGATCTCCGTGCTCTCCGGCTTCGCTTTGGGCTTTGTGACGGCGGTCCCCGTGGCCTTCCTGATGGCCTGGTACCTGCCGGTCCGCAACATTCTGGAGCCCTGGATCCAGTTCATCCGCAACATTCCCCCTCTGGCCTATGTGCCCCTGGTGGTCATTGCCGTGGGCGTTGGCCGTAAGCCTCAGATCATCGTCATCTGGTTGGCTACCTTCCTTATCATGACCGTTACTATCTATCAGGGCGTCCGCAATGTGGATGAGACGCTGCTGAAGGCGGCCCGGGTGCTGGGTGCCAAGGACAAGGACCTGTTTGTCAAGGTCGTGTTCCCCGCCACCACCCCCTTCATCCTCACCGCCGTCCGCCTGGGCGTCTCCGTGGCACTGACCACTCTGATCGCCGCCGAGTCCACCGGCGCCTCCGCCGGTATGGGTATGCGTATCCGCTCTTTCAGCAACAGCTTTGAAGTGGCTCCCATGCTGCTGTACATCATTCTGATCGGCATCATCGGCATCACCTCTGAAAAAATCATCAAAACATTAGAAAGGAAGCTGACGGGATGGCAGGAGAAGAGAGAAATCTGAAGGTCAAGATCGACCATGTGGAGAAGATCTACGACGGCCGCCAGGGCAAAATGGTCGCTCTGAACGGCGTGGACCTGGATATTTATGAAAATGAGTTCATCTGCGTTGTCGGCCCCTCCGGCTGCGGCAAGTCCACTCTGCTGAACATCATCGCCGGTCTGCTGGAGCCCTCCAGCGGCGCCGTGTATGTGGACGGCAAGAAGGTGGAAGGCACCGGCACCGAGCGCGGCGTGGTGTTCCAGCAGTACGCCCTGTTCCCCTGGCTGACCGTTCTGAAAAACGTCATGTTCGGTCTGAAGCTGAAGGGTATGCCCGACGATCAGGCCAAAGAGATCGCCATGAAGTACATCAAGATGGTGGACCTGGAGGGCTTCGTGGACGCCTATCCCAAAGAACTGTCCGGCGGCATGAAGCAACGCGTGGCCATTGCCCGCGCCTATGCGGTGCAGCCCGAGGTCCTGCTGATGGACGAGCCCTTCGGCGCCCTGGACGCCCAGACCCGTACCCAGCTGCAGGCGGAGCTGACCAAAACCTGGCAGGAGGAGAAGAAGACCTGCTTCTTCATCACCCATGACGTGGAAGAGGCCATCATCCTCGCCACGAAGGTCATCGTCATGAGCGCCCGTCCCGGCCGCATCAAGACGATTATTGACATCAACCTGCCCTATCCCCGCACCCAGGACCTGAAAATGCAGAAGGAATTCCTGGACCTGAAAGCCCAGATCTGGGGCGAGGTCTATCAGGAGTACCTGGAGGTCCGCAGATAAGAGCCATTTTGGGCCTGTGCCCGGTGGAAAATAAACATTTTTTGGAGGTACAAGATGAAGAACAAATTCATTGCAATGCTGCTGGCTCTCGCGATGGTGCTGTCCCTGGCCGCCTGCGGCAGCAAGGCAGCCCCCGCTCCCGCCGAGACCAAGGAGCCGGAAAAGACCGAGCAGCCGGCAGAGCCCGCTCCCGCTGAACCCGCTGAGGAGCCCATCACCCTGAACATCGCCTACATGCCCAACTACGGCAGCCTGTGGTCTGTGACTACCGCCATCAACAAGGGCTATTTCGAGGAAGCCGGCATCACCGTGAAGCTGGTGGAATTCGCTGACGGCCCGACCATCATCGCCGCCATGGAATCCGGCTCCATCGACATGGGCTACATCGGCCAGGGCGCCCACAAGCTGTGCATCAACGGCAAGGCCAAGATCTTCGCCCTGTCCCACATCTCCAACGGTGACGCCGTCATCGGCGGTCCCGACGTCAAGACCCTGGAAGACCTGAAGGGCAAGACCGTGGCTTATTCCTCCGGCACCTCCAGTGAGGATATCCTGAAGAACGGCCTGGAGAAGGCCGGCCTGTCCATGAGCGATATCAAGGCCATGGATATGGACGCCTCCAACATCGTGACGGCCATGCTGTCCGGCGGTGTCGACGCCTGCTCCACCTGGTCCCCCAACAGCCTGAAGATCATGGAAGAGCTGGGCGACAAGGGCACCCTGCTGTGCGACAACATGACCTTCTCCGACACCACCGTTTCTCTGGCCAGCTGGATCGTGACTCCCAAGTATGCCGAGGAGAATGCCGACAAGATCCTGCGCTTCACCAAGGCCCTGTACAAGGGCATGGACTACGCTGCTGACGGCAACTACGAGGAAGTCGCCCAGTACGTGGCTGACCAGACCAAGACCGACTATGATTCCGTCTACGCCGAGCGCGGTGTTGCCGATTGGTTCACCGGCAAGGAAGTAGCCGCCGGTGCCGCTGACGGCTCCATCGAGCATTACTACAAGGTCCAGCAGGACAACTTCATCGCGGCCGGCGCCGTGGAGAAGGAAGTCCCCGTTGCCGATTACGTCATGTTTGACAACATGATCGAGGCCGGCAAGTAATTCTCCTACATAAAAAGCTCCCGTGGCCGACGTCCACGGGAGCTTTTTGATAGAAATATATCAGCGGTAGCGGAAGAAATTGTAGCAGCAGATGCCCATGATGACCACCAGCAGACCCAGGAACAGCTTGCTGACCGTCTGGCTGTCGATCTTCTTGTTGACCTTCCGGCCCACCATACCGCCCAGGATGCCGCAGCAGACCATGCATATAAAGAGAATCACCGGGAACTCCGGCACCTTGCCGCGGACAATGGTGAACAGAAGGCTGGCGATCTGGGACAGCAGGATGATGTACAGGGAGTTCTGGGCCGCTGTCTTGGTCTCCATGGAGAAGAAGAAATAGAGCACCACCAGGTTGATGGGGCCGCCGCCGATGCCTAGGAAGGAAGACATCAGACCTAGGCACAGGCCGATCACCACACAACCCACCGGGTTTTTGATGCTGTGGGTATGGATCCTGCTGCGGTTGACGGTGTATACCGCCGTGCCCAGCGTGACCGCGAACAGGGCCGCCGCCTGCACGGCGCCCACAGTATTGGCGTTTTCAAACATGGCCTTGACCATGTCAAACAGCTGCTTTCCCGCCAGTCCGCCCAGGGCTGCGCCGATGCCCAGGTAAGTGCTGACGCCCTTTTCAATGACGGATTCATGGGAGAGCTGCGCTTTCAGAACGGAGTACGCTGTCATGGACAGCACGATGCAGCCAGACATGAAGCTGATGGTGCTGACGGAATACAGGCCGAAAGCGTCCAGTACCGGCTTGATGATAACGCCGCCGCCAATGCCGCAGATGCAGCCGATCACCGATGCGAAAAAGCTGACAAGAATAAACAGAAGCTGTGTCATAGTCTCTTTTTCCACCCCTAAAGATAATATTATAAAAAATTATAGCATATACGGCAGAAAAATAAAAGGCATATGCAGAACAGCCGGAGCCCGCTGCGTTTGCAGCGGGCTCCGGCTGGCTTACTTTCAGGCTTTTTCCGGCATGGCATCCCATGCGTCGTGTTCGGTATGGAGCAAATGATGGGCCTTTTCTCCAAGGGGCTTTTTCAGATAAGCCCGGTACAGCGTCTGGATATCCGGGTTCTCATGGGAGAAACGGATGTCAGACTTGGCGTCCAGCTTCCACAGCTGGCTGCCGCGGGAGGCCGCCATCTCCACGCCCTCGTGAATGGGCTGTCCGCCGCCGCCGGCGCAGCCACCGGGACAGGCCATGACCTCCACGAAGTCATAGTCTACCTCTCCGCTGTCCACGGCTTCCATCAGCTTGCGGGTATTGGCAAGACCGCTGACCACTGCCACCCGGACCTTTCCGGCGCCGGGAATGTCAAAAGCGGCTTCCTTCCAGGGTTTGCTGCCTCGCACCTGCTCGAAGGCGTCCGGATCAGGGTTCTTGCCCGTCACCAGATAGTAGGCGCTGCGCAGGGCCGCGTCCATGACGCCGCCGGTGGCGCCGAAGATGACTGCCGCGCCGGTGCCGGAGCCCAGGGGGCTGTCAAAGGGCTCCTCCTCCAGGTCGGAGGGCACGATGCAGTCGCTGCGGAACAGCCGCACCAGCTCCCGGGTGGTCAGGACCACGTCCACATCCGGGTCGCCGCAGGCGTCCTTCATGGTGGGCAGCTCGCTCTCCGCCTTCTTGGCGGAGCAGGGCATGATGGAGACCACGCACATCTTGTGGGGGTCGATGCCCATCTTCTCGGCGAAGTAGCTCTTGGCCACCGCGCCGAACATCTGCTGGGGAGACTTGGCGGTGGAGAGGTTCTCCGTGTAGTCCGGATACTGGGTCTTGAGGAACCGCACCCAGCCGGGGCAGCAGGAGGTGAACATGGGCCAGCGGTACTTCCCACGGTGGGTGAACCGCTCCACGAACTCGCTGCCCTCCTCCATGATGGTCAGGTCGGCGGAGAAATTGGTGTCAAACACGTAGTCGAAGCCCAGACGCTTCAGGGCCGCCACCAGCTTGCCAACAGGCACCTGCTTGTTCTTGTTCACCACGCCGAAGACTTCCGCCCAAGCCACCCGCACGGCGGGGGCCACCTGGACCACGGTGGTGATCTCGGGGTCCGCCAGGGCCCGGAGCACCCGGTTGGTGTCGTCCCGGACCGTCAGGGCGCCGGTGGGGCAGTGGGTGACGCACTGGCCGCAGAAGGTGCAGGCCGTATTTTTCAGATAGCGGTTATAGCTGACGTCCACGGTGGTGCGGGAGCCGGTGCCCGCCACGTCCCAGATGTTCATCCCCTGGATCTTGTCGCAGACCTGGACGCAGCGCATACATTTGATGCACTTGCTGGCCTCCCGGACGATGGGGACGCTCAGGTCCACCCGGGAGCGCTCCGGCTGCACGTCGTAGGGCTGGTAGTGGATATTCAGGTCGTGAGACAGCCGCTGCAGCTCACAGTAGCCGCTGCGGATGCAGGTGGTGCAGTTGGAGTTGTGCTGGCTGAGGATCAGCCGCAGGTTGGTCTTCCGGGCCTGCCGGACCCGGGGAGAGTTGGTCTGGATGACCATGCCCTCCAGCACCTCCGTGTTGCAGGCTGGCACCAGGCGGTCGGTGCCCTCGATCTCCACCACGCACATCCGGCAGGCGGCGATCTCGTTGATGTCCTTCAAAAAGCAAAGGTGGGGGATGGGGATGCCGGCCTTTTCAGCGGCCTCCAGGATGGTCGTGCCCTTTGCGGCAGACAGTTCCCGGTCGTTGATCTTGAAGTTTACCATTTTTCCACACGTCCTCCCTTGAAGATTCCATAGCCAAAGTGGTCGCACCGCAGGCAGCGGGAGGATTCCTGAGCGGCCTCCTCGTCCGTCATGCCGCACTCGATACACTGGAAGTCGCACTTCCGCTCACTGGCGTCCCGCTCCGTGGCGTCCACCCGGCCCCGGGGCCGCAGGTCCGTGCAGCGAGGCGTGGGCACTGTGACGTCTACCTTGATCTCGTGGTTGAAGCCCATATAGTCGTCGATGTTGGCGGCTGCCGCCTTGCCGGCGGCAATGGCCCGGATGACGGTGGCGGGGCCGGTGACGCAGTCGCCGCCGGCGAAGACACCCTCCATGTCGGGGATCTGGGTGCTGGTGTTGGCCGCCACATTGCCGCCCCGCTGGATCTTGATGCCGCTTTCCTCCAGGCCACGGGACTCAATGCCCTGGCCGATAGCTACGATGATGGTGTCGGCGGGGATGCGCAGAGGCTCCACAGCGGCGGTGTTGGGCCGGGGACGGCCCGCCTTGTCGATCTCGCCGATGATCTGGGGCTGGGTCCACAGGGCCGCCACATTGCCGTTCTCGTCCGCTTCGATTTTCAGAGGCGCCTGCAGCGTCAGGACCTCGGCACCCTCCGCGATGGCGCCCTCCACTTCCTCCTGCTGGGCCGTCATGTCCTCCTGGCGGCGGCGGTAGACGCAGGTGACCTTCTCGGCGCCCAGGCGGATGGCGCTGCGGGTGACATCCATGGCCACGTTGCCGCCGCCGATGACCACCACGTTCTGTCCCGTGAAGTCCGGCATCTCGTCGTCGCCGATGCGGCGCAGCAACTCCACGGCGGACATAACGCCCTGGCTGTCCTCGCCCTCAATGCCTGTCTTCTTGTCGGTATGGGCGCCGATGGAGATATACACGCAGTCGTGTTCCTTCTTGAGCTGGTCAAAGGTGATGTCCTGGCCTACCTTGACCCCGGTATGTACCTCGATGCCCAGGGACAGGATGGAGTCGATCTCCGCGTCCAGCTTCTCCCGGGGGAAGCGGTAGCTGGGGATGCCGTAGCGCATCATACCGCCCAGCTTGCTTTGCTGCTCGTAGACGGTGACCTTGTGGCCCATGAGCGCCAGATAGTAAGCAGCGGAGAGACCGCCGGGGCCGCCGCCCACGATAGCGACAGACTTGCCTGTGGCGGGGGCCTTCTTGGGCTGGGGCACGTCTCCGGCGTGGTCTACGGCGTAACGCTTCAGCCCCCGGATGTTCAGGGCGTCGTCCACCATGTTCCGGCGGCAGCGGGCCTCACAGGGATGCTCGCAGATGTAGGCGCAGGCGGTGGGGAAGGGATTGTCCTTGCGGATGAGCCGCACGGCGTCGGCACAGCGGCCCTCGTTCACCAGAGAGATGTAGCCGGGAATGTCCACGCCTGCGGGGCACAGCGCCACGCAGGGCACCGGGTTTTTCAGCGTCCCCAGGCAACGGTGGTGGAGGATGTGCTCCTCGTAGTCGTCCCGGAAGCCCTTCAAACCCATCAACACCAGCTGGGCGGCGTCGATACCGATGGCGCAGTCCGCCGTGTCCACGATGACCTGGGCGGTATTTTCAATGCGGCGCAGGATGCTGATCTCCGGCTCTCCGTCCAGCACCTCCCGGATCATGTTGGAGAGCTGGGCGAGGCCGATGCGGCAGGGCACGCACTTGCCGCAGGTCTGGGCCTGGCACAGGTTCAGGAAATTCAGGGCCATGTCCACCGGGCACAGGCCCGGAGGGCTGGCGGCGATCCGCCGCTCCATATTGCGGTACAACTGTTCTACCACGGCTTGGGCAGCGCCGGGCATCTTGACTTCTAATCTGCTCATTTCTGTTGTCCCTCCTTCTGGTCATCATCAAAGGCGACCTGATTGCAAACCTTGTTACCGCAAGTATAACGTTACTTTTGCGTAAACGCAAGACGTTTTTACAATTTTTTTTAGGGAACCAGAAAATTTGTTATTTCAAAAAACGCGGGCGGGGATTTTTAGCGCTGCGGAGACACGGCGACCTGCCTATTGGTGCGACTGGCGGGGCAAACCGTGCGGGCACCAGACAGCTGAACAGTTTGCCTTTCATGGAGAAGAACGCTGTATATCGATGTTGCTGACCCCCCATGCAGACCATCTGCTGGGCCTGCCCATGCGTCCGCAGCTGTCCGGACCGGATTTTCAGATGGATATTTATTCGGCCTGCCGGAATGACCTGGATGTAGGAATCCAGGAATTCGCTGCGGACAGTTTTTCGGAATGCTGAAGTGTCAGTGCCAGTGGTACGGTAGGACTTCAATCAAAGTTACAACCTTCTTCCTGAGCAGTTAAACCTGTTCGCATTGCGGCTCTCAAAACAAATCGGGCAAGAACCTGTCTGCCCCGCAGGGGGAAAACGACTGCGTGAGTCCGTGTGAGACCAAACCATGAGGTTGTGGACGATGATCCAGTAATCGATATTTTCTGTATGTTTATACAAGCTGCCGGGGAGCTTATCTTATTCGGCCCACACAAGCTTCTTTCATCCAGACTGTACTGTCGGCCTCGGAATTTCGCCGAATCATGCCTTGCGGCCTGGGGGCTTTATCGCTGGTGAGGATAACACCCTGCCCTGAAGACCCTGATTCCATTGAGCCAAGTATTCGCCGGGGATACTGGGGTGTCGATCCCTTTCTCTACGGAGCGCCGGGCCTCAAAACCATCCATAAAAACATACATTCCCAACCGCATCGTCTGAGCGGCTGGGAATGTATGCTTTCACTTATTTTGAGGCGAGCCTTTCTTGCGCTTACAGCGCAAAATTCTGTAAGGTACTTATTTTCGGAACGTGCCGAACAGGCCCCGGACGATCTGGCGACCCAGCTCCCGGCCAACGGTGTTGGCGGCGGAGTTGATGGCTTTTTCCAGGGGGTCCTGCTTTTTGCGGCTGGAGGTGGAGGTGCGCCGGGGCGCAGCGGCCTGCTGGGCTTTCAGCGCTTTCTCCCGGGCCTTCTGCTCTTTTTCCCAGGCTGCTTGGCGGGCTGCTTCCTCCTCCCGGGCGGTCTCTTGCTGACGGGCCTCCTCCAGCACCTCGTAGGCGGAGCGGCGGTCCACGGCCTCACCGTATTTCCGGACCAGAGGGCTGCTCTGGATGGCGGCTTTGACCTCCGCCTCCGGGGCGGCGCTCATGGAGCTGCGGGGCGGCAGGATGCCGGCCTTCTCCACGATGGAGGGCACGCCCTTCTCGTCCAGCACGGACACCAGAGCCTCGCCCACGCCCAGGGCCTGCAAGACCTCCTCCGTATCAAAGGCGGGATTCACCCGGAAGGACCGGGCGGCGGCTCGGAGGGCCTTCTGGTCGTTGGGGGTGTAAGCCCGCAGGGCGTGCTGCACCCGGTTGCCGATCTGACCCAGGACGCTGTCGGGAATGTCGCTGGGGTTCTGAGTGATGAACCAGACGCTGACGCCCTTGGAGCGGATGAGCCGAACCACCTGCTCCACCTTCTCCACCAGCGCCTTGGGGGCGCCGTTGAACAGGAGGTGGGCCTCGTCGAAGAAGAAGGCCAGCTTGGGCTTGTCCAGGTCGCCCGCCTCGGGTAGTAGCTCATATAGCTCAGAGAGCATCCACAGCAGGAAGGTGGCGTACAGCAGGGGGTGCTGGAACAGCTCCTGGCACTCCAGAATGTTCATCACGCCCCGGCCGTCCTCGGCCCAGTCCACCCAGTCGGCGATGTCCAGGGCGGGCTCACCGAAGAAGATGCCGCCGCCCTCGTCCTCCAACTGCAGCAGCGCCCGCTGGATGGCGCCCACGGACTGGCTGGCAATGTTGCCGTAGGTCAGCTTGTACTCCTTGGCGTTGTCACCCACATACTGCACCATGCTCCGCAAGTCCTTCAGGTCGATGAGCAGCAATCCCTTGTCGTCGGCGATGCGGAACACGATGCGCAGGATGCCGCTCTGGGTGTCGTTCAGGCCCAGCAGGCGGCTCAGCAGCTCCGGGCCCATTTCGGAGATGGTGGTGCGGACTGGGTGGCCCTGTTTGCCGTACACGTCGAAGAACCGGACGGGGTAGGCGGTGTAGTCGAAGCCGGTGATGTTCATGGTGTCGATGGAGCGGCGGATGTGCTTGTTCTCGCAGCCGGGCAGGCACATGCCGGACAGGTCCCCCTTGATATCTGCCAGGAACACGGGGACGCCCATGTCGCTGAAGGACTCTGCCAGCACCTTCAGCGTGACGGTCTTGCCGGTGCCGGTGGCGCCGGCGATGAGGCCGTGGCGGTTGGCCATGCCGGGCTCCAGGTAGATGGGGCGGTCACTGGTGGCCAGCCAGACCTTGTGTGCTTCTTTCATGTACATATGGTATCCTCCCGTGTTTTCTGAGTTTTCAAGGCCATGATACCATGAAGGGCCCGCCTCGTCCAGATTTTACGCAAAAAAGTCCCGCCGATGTTGGCGGGACTTTCAAAATGTTCAGGATGTTCAGCCCTGCCGCTTGGTGTAAAACCGCATGGACAGGGGGACGGATATAGCAGTCAGCACCACGGCGGTGATCAGCAGGACAGCCAGGATGGGGCCCTGGAAAGCGAAGGGTGTTCCGCTGCTCATGGCCTCGGCTATGGAGGCAATGGCTCCAGCGCCGCCGCAGATGAGGAAAATGACGAGGAACATACCCAGCCGTCCCCTCTCCACGCCGAGGCAGAACATCAGGGGCAGAGAGATAGCCACGATGCAGACGGCGCCCAGGACGGACAGAGCCATGACGCCGGGGAGAAACGCCCGGTCGATCACCAGGGAGAGGGCCGCCTGCAGCAGGCCGGACAGCACCGCCGCACCGCCGATGCACAGCCAGCCGAACACGTACTTGCCCAGCACGATGTCCCGGGTGGAATAGGGCATCATGGCGGCCAGCTGGTCCCATTTGCTCCGCTCGTCGTAGGCCAGGGCGGTGTAGGGCAGCATGGAGGCGTAGACCACGGCGAAAGCGTTGTTGAACCCATTAGGCAGGGCGCAAAACAGCAGGAGCATCACCAGAAAGTATTTCATCTGCCGCCAGATCACATAGGTATCCTTTAAAATGAGGGCTTTCATCTGTTCTTCGCTCCTTTCACCAGAAACAGAACAATGTCCTCCACGGTAGGCTTCTCCAATTGGAACCCGGCGGGGGCCAGGTCCCGCTTTACCAGCGCCCGGACGCCGCCGTAGCGGTTTTCCTCCCGGGCCACGATGGCCTCCGGCTGCAGGCAGTCCAGGTTTTCCCTGGAATCCTCAAAGATGCCGTATTGCTCCAGCAGCCGGTCCTTCTCCTCGCAGAACAGCAGATCGCCCTTGTGGATGAAGGCGATGTAGTCGCAGAGCTTTTCCAGGTCGCTTAAAATATGGGAGGAGATGAGGATGGAGTGGTCCTCCTCCCGGGTGAACTCGTTGAAAATGTCCAGCACCTCGTCCCGGACGATGGGGTCCAGCCCGGCGGTGGCCTCGTCCAGCACCAGCAGCTTCGGCTGGTGGCTGAGCGCCACGGCGATTGCCAGCTTCATTCGCATACCGCGGGAGAAGTCCTTGAACTGCTTGCTGGGAGGCAGGTCAAAGCGTTTCAGATAGCTGTCGTACAGCTTTTGGTTCCACCGGCGGTAGGTGGCCGCCATGATCTTCCCCACCTGCATGGCGTTCAGGGATTCGGGGAAATAGGCCTCGTCCAGTACCACGCCCACGTCCTCCTTTACCTCCCGGAACTCCGGGGAGGAGGCGTCCGTGCCCAGCACGGCGGCCGTGCCGCTGTCAGGCCGCAGGACGCCCATCAGGAGGCGGATGGTGGTGGATTTACCGGCGCCGTTTTCACCCACCAGGCCGCAGATGGTGCCGCTGGGCACTGTCAGGTTCAGGTCTCGGATGGCGAAGTCGCCGAAGGATTTATTGATATGGGAAAGTTCAATGGCGTTCATCAGGATTCCTCCTCCAACAGGATGCGGAGCATATCTTGCAGCTCCTCAGGGCCGACGCCGCAGCTTTTTGACAGCTCCACGGCGGCGGACAGGTGGTCCTCCAGGGTCTTGAGCTGCTGCTCCCGGATGAGGTCGAGGTTTTTCTCCGCCACGAAGCAGCCCTTGCCCGCCACGGTGGTGACGAACCCCTCGGCCTCCAGCTCGTCATAGGCCCGCTTTGTGGTGATGACGGAAATTTTCAGGTCCTTTGCCAGCGCCCGGATGGAGGGCAGCGCCTCTCCCGGCTGCAGCGTCCCGGCGATGATCTGGGCCTTGAGCTGGGAGCTGATCTGGTCGTAGATGGGCTGGCCTGAGGTATTTCGGATAATGAGCTCCATGGAATTCCTCCGTTCGTACTGTACATGTACAGTATATACAGTATGCACAGAATGTCAATAGGAAATTTCAGATTTTCTTTTTCTAGCCTGCCACTATGAAACGGGCGGAAATTGTGATATACTACAAAATCAGATGAAAATGGGAGGCTATGGCCCTTGGAGCATGTTAGCGGCGTCAACAACTGGAAACTGGTCATCCGCCGGGAGGCGGCGGGCGTTGCCATCCTTTGGGCGGCCACCTGCGACGAAAAGGCGGTCCTGCCGGACACCCTGTTCGGCCTGCCGGTGACGGCCCTGGGCCACCATGCCCTGACGCCGGGACGGCCCATGCCGGAGGGGGAGGAGGTCCTGGTGACTTGCGGCCCCGCCAGCGGCGAGGAGTGGGACAACGGCGCATTAACGAACCTGACTTTGCCGGACAACCTGGAACGGGTAGGGGATTATGGCTTTTTCAACTGCCGGACCCTGAAGACCCTGCGGCTGCGGGACACCGTCCGCTATTGGGGCGGCGGGGCCCTGATGAACTGCCGGGCGATGGACACCTTCCACATTGCCTGCACCGGGCAGGAGGGGGAGCTGATGGCCTATCTTGCGGAGGAGCTTTCCCGGGAGCTGGACATGACCCTGACCTGGGCGAACGGGCAGACAGCCCGGCTGATCTTCCCGGAGTATGTGGAAGTCTACGAGGAGAACTGCCCCGCCCACCACTTCGATTACAACATCTATGGCGCGGGCTACGGCTACCACCACTGCTTTTACCGCAAGCAGCTGAGTTTCAAGGCCTACGACGACCTGTGGCGGCCCATGCTGGGCATGGAGCACGACGGGGACTGCGCCCTGCGGCTGGCCTGGTGGCGGCTACGGTATCCCGTGGAGCTGACGGACCAGGCAGAGGCGGCCTATCTGGCATATCTGCGGCAGCGCCCTCTGGACGCCGGGCGGTGGCTGCTGGAGCGGCGGGACAGGTCGGGTCTGCGGTTCCTGCTGTGCCGTCTGGACTGGAGCCGGGGAGATTTGGCGGTCCTCTGCGAAGTGGCACGGGAACAAGACTGCCCGGAGGCATTGGCGTTGTTGCTCGAAGAACAGCACAGAAGGTTCCCCTCCGGGGTGGACAAGAGCTTTGACCTTTGAGTGAGGCGTATGGACGAACAGAAGGATTTTACAAAAATCGGGCGGGAGATTTTGCTGGCCGCCCGGAATGAACTGTATATGAACCTGCCCTATCTGGACGTGGCGCTGTGCGTCCTGGACTTCCAGCCCGGCGGGGGGATGACGCTGTCCATCGCCACCAACGGCGAAACGCTGTACTACGACGGCGCTTATCTGGCGGAGCGGTATCTCCGGAGCCGGGTGTACACCAATCGGGCGTACCTCCATGTCATCCTCCACTGTATGCTCCGCCATCTGGCGAAGAAGCGGGGCAAGGTGCCGGAGCTGTGGGACCTGGCCTGCGACGTGGCGGTGGAGAGCATTCTGGACGGGCTGAACTATTCCTGCTTGGATGGCGGCAGCGTGCCCGCCAAGCGGAAATTCTACGGTGAGTGCCGCCAGGATATGCCGGTGCTCACCGCTGAGGGCATCTACCGCCGCCTGCTGCGGCTGAGCTTGCCGGAGTATGAGGTGGCCCAGCTCCAGCGGCGGTTTCTGGAGGACGACCACGGCCTCTGGGACCCGGAGAAGCAGGACGACCAACAGCAGAGCCAGCAGCAGGACGAGAAGTGGAAGGACCTGTCGGAAAAGACCCAGACCGGCATGGAGACGGTGCTGGCGGGTCAGGCCACCGGCGGTGAGGCAGTCTTGGAGCAAATTCAGGTCGCCAACCGGGACGATGTGGACTACCGGGCCTTCCTGCGGCGGTTTGCCGTGCCCCGGGAGGTGCTGGGCGTGGACGGCGACGCCTTTGACTACGGCTTTTACTCCTACGGCCTGCGGCTCTACGGCAATATGCCCCTGGTGGAGCCCACGGAGACCCGGGAGGAAAAGCGCATCGAGGATTTCGTCATCGCCGTGGATACCTCCATGTCCACCTCCGGCGAGCTGGTGCGGCAGTTTCTGGCCTGCACCTACGCCATCCTGCGCAGCACCGAGACCTTCACCCGGAAGGTGAATATCCGCATCCTCCAGTGCGACGACCAGGTGCGGTCCGACACCGCCATCCACGATTTGGAGGATTTAAAGCGGTATATGGACCACTTCCAGCTTGTCGGCGGCAGCGCCACGGATTTCCGTCCGGTGTTTGAGCACGTCGCCCGGCTGCAGAAGGAGGGGGCATTTACTAGCCTCCGGGGGTTGGTGTACTTCACCGACGGCATGGGCGTTTATCCCAAGAAGCGCCCGCCCTACGAGACGGCTTTCGTGCTGTTGGAGGAGCCGCCCATGACGGTGAAAATACCGCCCTGGGCTATCCGGCTGGTGCTGGACCTGCCGGGGCTGGAAAAGGCCAAGCACGAGGCCGCCGAGGAATACCCTGACATGATCGACTGGGACGAGCTGCCCCAGCTGTAACGGAGGAATCAGACACTATGAACATCAAACAGGCAAAACAGGAGATCGCCAACACCTTGAAGGCGTATCTGACCAAGGACGAGCTGGGGAATTACCTCATCCCCGCCATCCGCCAGCGGCCCGTGCTGCTGATGGGCCCTCCGGGCATCGGCAAGACCCAGATCATGGAGCAGATCGCGGCGGAGGAGGGCGTGGGCCTGGTGGCCTACACCATCACCCACCACACCCGCCAGAGCGCCATCGGCCTGCCCTTCATCGAAAAGCGCACCTACGGCGGGCAGGAATACTCCATCACGGAGTACACCATGAGCGAGATCCTGGCCTCCGTTTACCAGCTCATGGAGCGGACGGGCTTAAAAGAGGGCATCCTCTTCCTGGACGAGATCAACTGCGTCAGTGAGACGCTGGCCCCCATGATGCTGCAATTTTTGCAGTGCAAGACCTTCGGCAATCAGAAGCTGCCGGAGGGCTGGCTTATCGTGGCGGCGGGCAATCCGCCGGAGTACAACAAGTCTGTCCGGGACTTCGATGTGGTGACCCTGGACCGGGTGAAGCGGATGGATGTGACGGAGGACTTCGCCGTCTGGAAGGAATACGCCCGGCGAAAGGGCATCCATGGCGCCGTCATCTCGTACCTCGACATCAAGAAGGACAACTTCTACCGCATTGAGACCACCGTGGACGGCCTGCAGTTTGCCACCGCCCGTGGCTGGGAGGATTTGTCCGAGCTCATTATTGCCTATGAAAAGCTGGGCCTCCGGGTGGACCGGGAGGTGGTGGGGCAGTACATCCAGCTGCCCCGCATCGCCAAGGATTTTGCCAACTACCTGGAACTCTACTACAAGTACCAGCGGACCTACCATGTGGACGACATCGTGCGGGGCCAGTGGCAGAACATCACCATGCTGGAGCTGCGGGAGGCGCCTTTTGACGAGAAGCTGTCCGTCATGGGCCTGCTGCTCTCCCGCCTATCCGAGGCGGCGAGGGCTGTCCGGCGGCAGGACGAATTGACCACCGCTCTCCACGGTGCCCTGCTGGACTTTAAGTCCAAGACCGCGGATGGGGCGGAGCCCCAGGCGGTGCTGGGCCAGCTCATCTGGCGGCGGCAGGAGAAGCTGCGGCAGGCGAAGGAGGCCGGGAGCCTGGAAAAGGAGGCCCGGGACCTGGGAATGTGGGAAGTCAACACGCTGGAGGACTACCGCCAGCGGCTGGCAAAAGAGGACATCGCCGCCCCGGCGGAGGCCATGGAGGCCGTCCGGAGCTGGTTCGGCGGAGAGGTGGAGAAGCGGAAGACCCTGGGCGCGGACACCGGCGCCATGTTCGACAACACCTTCCGCTTCCTGGAGCAGACCTTCGGCCAGGACCAGGAGCTGGTGCTGTTCGTGACGGAGGTCACGGCGGGGTACGACACCAGCTGGTTCGTGGAGAACTTCGGCTGTGACGCCTACTTCCGGCACAACAAGGAACTGCTGTTTGATGACACCCGGCGCCGTATCCGGGAGGAAATTGCCGCCGCCAGAGCGGCAATCAAGGAGGAAAACGCCCATGAATGAGGATTTGAAGCGCATTGAGGAAGTGCTGGACGAAAAGGTCCGCCCGGCCCTGCGGGCCCACGGCGGGGAGATTCAGGTGGACCGTCTGGAGGACGGCGTGCTGTACGTGAAGCTGCTGGGCCAGTGCGCGGGGTGCCCCTCCGCCGACCTGACCAACGAGACGCTGGTGGAGGCGGAGCTGGTGAAGGCCCTGCCGGAGCTGGTGAAAAAGGTGGCGGTCATCCAGACCGTCAGCGACGAGCTGTGGGAGCAGGCGAAGCGGCTCCTGCGGGACCATCACCTGTAAGAAGAACATAAAAAATGCTGTGCCGGGGTTCGGCACAGCATTTTTATTTGCGATTACTTCATCAGCTCGCACACCAGGTCGGTGTAGCCGGAGGGGTCCTCCAGGGGCAGGCCCGCGATGAGCAGCGCCTGGTCGTACAGCAGCTCGGCGTACTTTTTCGCCTTCTCCGGGTCGGCGGTGACGGCGGTCTCCAGAGCGGCAAAGGCGGGATGCTCCACGTTCAGTTCCAGGATACGGTCAGCCTTGATGGTGCTGTCCGGCTGGACGGACAGGAAGTACTTCTCCATCTCGAAGCTCAGGCCCTCGCCGGCGGTGAGGCAGACGGGATGGGACTTCAGGCGGGCGGAGGCCTTGACCTCCTTCACCTTTTCGCCCAGGGCTTCCTTGACGAAATCGAAGGTGGCCTTGTGGCTGTCGGCGGCCTCCTCGGCCTTCTTCTCGGCGCCTTCCTCGATCTCCTGGTCCAGGATGGAGCGCAGCTCCTTGTCGTCCTGGCTGCGGATGGTCTGGGCGCAGAACTCATCGATGTCCTCGGTGAAATACAGGATCTCAATGCCCTTGTCCTTCAGCATCTCCGTCTGGGGCAGCTTGTCCACCTTGTCCAGCGTCTCGCCGGAGGCGTAGTAGATATACTTCTGATCCTCCTTCATCCGGCTGACGTACTCGCTCAGGGTGACGGGCTTCTTCTCCGTGGAGGAGTAGAACATCAGCAGGTCGCCCAGCAGGTCCTTGTGGGCGCCGTACTCGCTGACCACGCCGAATTTCAGCTGGCGGCCGAAGTTCTTCCAGAATTTCTCGTAGCCCTCCCGGTCGTCCTTCATCATCTTAAGAAGCTCGTTCTTGATCTTCTTTTCCAGGTTGGTGGCGATGACCTTCAGCTGGCGGTCATGCTGCAGCAGCTCCCGGGAGATGTTCAGGCTCAGGTCGGGAGAGTCCACCACGCCGCGGACGAAGCGGAAGTGCTCCGGCAGCAGGTCGGCGCACTTGTCCATGATGAGCACGCCGTTGGAATAGAGCTGCAGGCCCTTTTCGTATTCCTTGGTGTAGTAGTCATAGGGGGTGGCGCCGGGGATGAACAGCAGCGCCTTGTAGGTGACGGCGCCCTCAGCGGACACGGCGATGACGCGCTGGGGGTCGGTGTAGTCATGGAACTTGTCCCGGTAGAACTTGTTGTATTCCTCGGGCTTCACGCTGGACTTCCGGCGCTGCCAGATGGGCACCATGGAGTTCAAGGTCTCGACCTCGGTGTAGGTCTCATACTCCGGCTTGTCGTCGGGGCAGCCCTCCTTCTTCCGGGTCTTGCTGACCTCCATGCGGATGGGGAAGCGAATATAGTCGGAGTACTTCCGCACCAGCTCCTGCAGCCGCCAGGACTCCAGGAACTCGCTGTATTTCTCGTCGTCGGTGTCAGGCTTGACGTGCATGATGATGTCCGTGCCAACGGCATCCTTTTCACACTCGGTGATGGTGTAGCCGTCGGCGCCGGCGGACTGCCACATATAGGCGGTATCGCTGCCGTACTTCTTCGTCACCACGGTGATGTGGTCCGCCACCATGAAGGCGGAGTAGAAGCCCACGCCGAACTGGCCGATGACGTCGGTGTCCTTGGCGTCGTCACCCAGCTCCTGCTTGAACTTGAAGGAGCCGGAGGAGGCGATGACGCCCAGATTGTTCTCCAGATCCTCCTTGTCCATGCCGATGCCGTTATCGGACACGGTGATGGTGCGGCCGTCCCTGTCCACCGTCAGGT
>JAGBDS010000101.1 GCA_017937405.1 Oscillibacter sp. | reverse complement strand
TATTGCTTTTTCCCTGGTGCCTCGCGGCGCCGCTGATAATGACTAGATGCATAAGAGCACCTCCTTCGCCTCCGCAATGGGATAGGAACCCAGGCTCTCACCGCCCAGATTCAGCGCGACCCGCTCCATCCAGTGACTCAGGTACGCCCCATCCGCCGTGCCGCTGTACAACAAGCCCAGGCGGAGCTTCTTCTCATAGCGGGGCACATGACGGCACTGGCCGTCCACGATATGGATCTACATGGTGGCCAGGGGGAGGATGCGGTCGATCACATTCTTCATCCGGTGGTCCACGAAGTTCAGCGCCGTTCCCGCCAGGAACACCGTGGCGTCATACTCCAGATAGGCTTTCAGCAGCTCCTCGTAGCCGTCCCGGAGGGAGCAGACTCCCGGCGTCACCATCCAGCAGGCGTTGCAGCCCACGCAGGGCCGGAGGTTTTTCTCGTATGCGTGAATGACACGGTGGTCAGAATCCGCCGCGCTCAGCGTTTCGATGGCGGCCAGGGCCTCCGGGGCATCCTCCGGCAGCAGGTTCACGATCAGTAAGCTCATACTTTCTCCCTTTCCTCAAATCGCATAGGTGTGTAGCGCAGGCCGCCGGTAAGCTGCTCCGTGTCCGTGGGGACAAAGCCCAGGCGGCGGTAGGCTTCCACCGCGTAGGGGGAGGAGTTGACGGTGAATACCTGGGTCTCGTAGTCCTGCCGCATGGCCTCGAACAGCCGCCGGCCGATGCCCCGGCGGTGATAGGCGGCGTCCACGAAGAAACCGCCGATTTGCCGGGGAGCGCGCATACAGAGAACGCCCACCAGCTTTTCTGCGTCAAAGGCGCCGTAGAAATCCAGACGCCGGGTGCGCTCCCTGTCGTCCAGGCTGGCCCGGAAGGCAGCCACGCCCTCAGGGGAGTATTCCGGGGCTTCAAATTCCTGAAACACCCGCCAGCAGAGCTCCAGCGCCGCCGGGATCTCCTCTGGGGCCAGCCTGCGGACAGGGTACGGCTCCAGACTGCGGGTCAGGCTGTACAGGGCCATGTCCACCACCTTGCCGTTCTTCACGGCATTGTTTTTCATAAGGCCCTCATACCGGAAGCCCGCCTTCTCCAGCGCCCGGCGGGAGCCGGCGTTGTACGAGAACGGCTCGGCGTAGATGCGCAGGATATCGGTGGTCTGAAAGATGGTGCCGCAGAGTTGCCGGATGGCGCCGGACATAACGCCCTGGCCCCAGTATTCCTCCACCAGGTAGTAGCCCAGCTCCGCCGTCTGGCGGTGGATATTGATCTGGCGGAACGCGCCGATGCTGCCGATGACATGGTTCTCCGCGGTGATGGCAAAGCGAAGGTATCATTTTCATCGGCGGAGCGCATGGCGGTGATGTATTCCGTTGCGTCCTGCTCCGTATAGGGGAACGGCAGGCCGTCCCGCAGGTTGTTCAGAATACGCTTGTTATTCAGGGCGGCGGCCAATTCCTTCGCGTCGGACAGCCGCCATTTTCGCAGTTCGCATTTCATGCCGTTCCTCCCATGCAGCATATGCAGCGGTCCCGGTCAGCCCTCCGGCGCCCGGGGGATCACCACCGCCGCGATGATATAGGCCAGGAGGCCGCTGCCGCCTGCGGCGCAGAGCAGGACCCAGGCCAGCCGGACCAGCGTGGGGTCCAGCTCAAAATATTCCGCGATACCGCCGCAGACGCCGTCCACCATCTTATTCGTATTGGATTTGTACAGTCTCTTATTCATTTTCTATTCCCCGTTTCTTTTTTTGACGCACGGTAACTGTGCGTTCCCTTGTTCATTCTCATTGTACAAAACGGGGCATATTCCAGATAGGCGGATTCTATATCTGATTGTGTCAATTTTTCAGCGGTATGGTCTTTCAAATCCCCAGCAGGCAGGAGGCCAGCCGAAAGTAGACGATGAGGGACAGGGCGTCCACCACCGTTGTGATGAGGGGGCTGGCCATCACCGCCGGGTCAAAGCCCAGACGCTTGGCCAAAATGGGCAGCAGGCCGCCCACCAGGTCGGACAGCACCACCGTCACTGCCAGAGTCAGGCTGACCGTCAGCGCCACGGCGGAGCCTACGCCGGTCATCAACAGCAGCCGCAGGAAGTTCACGACCGCCAGCACCAGGGCGCAGAGGGTGCTGACCCGGGTCTCCTTCCACAGGACACGGAACCAGTCGGAAAAGGCCACCTCCCCCAGAGACAGGCCCCGGATGACCGTCACCGAGGACTGGCTGCCGCAGTTGCCGCCGGTGTCCATCAGCATGGGGATAAAGGCCGTCAGAGCCACCTGGGCCGCCAGGGCGTCCTCAAAATGGGCGATGATGCCGCCGGTGAAGGCGGCGGAGAGCATCAACAGCAGCAGCCAAGGGATGCGGCTGCCGAACATCCGGACCACGGAGCTTTCCAGATAGGGTTTTTCCGAGGGCATCATGGCCGCCATCCGCTCCATGTCCTCCGTGGCCTCCTCCTGCAAAACCGCCATGGCATCGTCGGCGGTGACAACGCCTGTCAGGCAGTTGTCACCGTCCACCACCGGCAGCTCCAGCAGGTCGTACTCCTGCATGAGCTGGGCCGCCAGCTCCTGGTCATCCTCCGGCTGGAGCGTCACGAAGGGGTGGGCCATGACCTCCTTCAGGTGTACGCCGCCACGGGTCACCAGCAGCGCCCGCAGGCTCACCATGCCCAGCAGGGTATAGTCCTCTCCCACCACATAGCAGTGGTTCATGTTGGCGTCCGGCAGCCCCACCTGCCGGATACGCTCGATGGCCTCGTTCACCTGGAAGTCCGGCGGCAGCACCACCGGCTGCCGCATAATGGCGGACACGGTATCCCCGGTGACGGGGAGGTTCTTGCGGATCTCGTTCAAATTCTTCTTCATGATTTTTACCTCCTTGTTTTCTTTGGGTTCTCCAAATAGACAGGGAGGCCGGACAAAGCGCGCCTAACCGGGACAGACGCCGCGTCGCCTGTCCTGACGGCTGTTCCGGTCAGGGTTTTCTGGTCTGTCTGGCCTTCGACTGCCTGCGTCCATCCTGTTCACCTCGCTTTTTTCTGAAATCAGCCGCAAAAAGCACGCGTCCCACGAACGGTGGACGCGTGCTTTACATAACGACTCATCTGCTGCCACCGTTCGAGCTTTAGCTCCGCCGGGCGGTGAAATCGCATTAGGTCATGCCTTGCTTTCGACAAGCCCTGTTCAAACCATCGCGTGATGTCTCCATCACTTTGCGGCAGCGATCCATATCCCTGCGGTAGCCTTACCTACCGGACGCATATGCGGTTGT
>JAGBDS010000038.1 GCA_017937405.1 Oscillibacter sp. | reverse complement strand
TCCTTGTATTTGCCTTTGATCAGCCGTTCGAATTCCGCCCGGCGGGCCTCTTCGGTGTCCGCGGTCACCGTGGCCTCCGCCGGTTTACCGGGCAGTTCCGCATTAGGCGCTGCGGCTGGCTCCGCCTGTTTGCCATAGGCTACCTCCGCCAGGGGGTTCCTGGCCGTCCGCCCGGCTGTTTCCGTAGGCATAGCGTCTTCTGCGGCAGGATCCGCCGTGCCGGCCTCGCCGTTAAACAGCCGCAGATCCAACGTTGCATCCATTTCCATAGTATCCCTCCATCGTCTTTCCGAAGTGTCTCTGCCGTCTCTCCGGTGTGTCCGCGGTCTGTCCCGCCGTCGCCGGGGCCTCTCCCCCGCGTCTGTCTCCAGCCTATCGCACCCCGCCGGCTGTTTCTCCCCCACTTTTTCCGTTTCTTCAAAAAAGGAGATGAAGCCGCACATGCTCCGGGTAGTCCCGGGCCAGCAGCGCAAAGCCTGAGATGATGGTATGGAAGGTCGCTTCCACCCGCGCCTGCGCGCTGGGCTGCGCCGCAGCCAAAAGGTATACCGACGCGTCGCGCGCCGATTGGTGGAATTCGCTTAGCCCGCCGGCCGCCTCTTCCTCCATCATGCATTGCAGCAGCGTGCAGGAGAGCATCGAGCAGGCCGAACACACGATGTCCGGCCCGTTGCGGTTATATCCCGCGTGCCCTGTCACCTTCGCCTCAAACCGTTCGCCAACCTGGCGGAATTCTGCCGTCGTCATTCTGCTCCCTCCCGTCATTCCGGCGTCGCGTTGCGGGCCGCCTTCACCCGGGCGCCCGCTCCGGAGGCGTCCATGGCGTCCCCCAGCGGATTGGCCTGCGCCGGGCCGCCGTCTGTCTCCCCGGGCGAGGGCTGCCGCGCCTGCCGAACCATCTCCGGAGCCATGCTCTGCGTCAGGTTCGTGCCGCCCATCCGGTCGATGATAGCCGCCATCTTCAGCATCTGCTGCTGCAGCTGAAGCACCTGCTGATAAAGGGTTTGGTTCTGGGAAATCCGTTCGCGTACCTTCTCCACGCCCTCAAATTGCATCATATCCAGCGCTGCCAGCGCCTGGTCGGCCAGATCAGGCTTAAAGAATCCCATGCCGTAAAGCTCCTTGGCCCGCTCGTTCTGCACCGCCGTAGAGAATGGGCTGCTTTTCTGGCTTGTCACCTGAATATCGAACACCGGGACGCGGTATCCCATGTCCAGGCCAAAATCCGATCCCTGCGGCTTTTGGGCGATACGCCGCCCGCTGAATCTCAGGTATTCATAGCGGCCCGTCTCCCCCACCACCCGGAACCAGCGGTCCTCCTGGTAGAATTGCCGGATCAGCTCCACGCATAGGTAGTTGACTTGGGCAAATGCCCGATAGCTTGATTTAAGCATATCGCGGGACAGCTTGCTGCCGGCCTCCTGCAGGGCCGCGATGGCGCTGGCCGCCGTCACGCCCGATACCGTCCCCCCTTGGGAGAAGTCCCGGTTGCCGGAGGTTTCCTTCAGTTCCTCTACCTTCAGGGAGCGCACCGTTACCGCCGCTTGGGATAGGCCGGGCAGCTCCAGCGGCATGACGCTCTCCCGGGGATCGCCGCTGCCCTGCCAGTGTACGAAGGGCCTGGACCAATCGGCGTATTCCTCCTCGTTGACCGAACCGTCCCCCCGCACGAAAAAGCGCGGCCTGGCCTCCATCATCGTGCGCTTCAGGATGGCTTGATCCAGCTTGTCGATATAGAGCTGCGGCGATTTGCAGATATCCAGGTAGCCGAAGCCCGCCGGCGATCCCGCTACGGGGAAGAGCGTGTCCAGGATAAAAGGGTATTTCCCGTGGTCATAGAAGCCGCGTTCAGCATAGACCGGATCGTTTTCCGAGGCATAAAGCACCTCTCCCCCGGCGAATTTGCAATAATGCAGCCGGCTTGCGCCATGCTGGACGGCCTTGTAATACCAGTCCACCACCATAACCTTTTTGCTGACGTCCACCGTATCGTCATATACATATTGCTTGGCGTCGATGGTGGGCGATGCCAGCCGGCCCTTCAGGAAAGGATATTCCTCCTCCAGCAGATCCCGATCCATCAGCTCCGTGTGAAACAGATTGCGTGATGCCTGGATATCCGTCACGCCCGGTTCCCAGTAGAGGTTGAGCATGTCCAGATTGCGCACGGCAATGTCCCCCAGCCCACCGTTTGCGCGCGTATCCCAGAATACGCCCATCACGCCGGTACCGGTTTTCAGCTTGTACCACCACATGTCCGAATAGGCCTGCTCGTAATCGTTCTGCTCCAGCAGGACAGGCAGGATGGAAGAAAGCAGCTTCGCGTCCTGCTCGTCGTTGGCCTCTCGGGGAAGCACATTGGGCTCCGGGAAATTATCCATGGCGTCGGCGTGCTTGTTGGCCAGGCTGTTCAGCAGCCAGGCCGAGGTGGGTTCCGGCTCCTCCGCCTTACCGCCTTGCCGTATCTGATCCCAGTGCCGCAGTTTATACCATTGCTCGTTCTCTACAATCCGGGCTTCCAGCGTTGCCTTCCCCCGCTTGTATTCCTTCAGCGTCTGCTCCGCCTTGGCCACCTGATCCCGCCCGATGGGGCCCGCGCGTCCGGTCTCTGGCGCCTGTAGCGTCCCCGTCAGCGCAATGGCATTCTGCTGCGCCTGCGCCGCGTCCCGGCCTGAAGATGGTTCCCCGTCCGGCCATAGCCCGTTATCCCGGTCTTTTGCGCCTGCTATAGCGGGCTGGCTGCGTCCCGGAGCGGCTGCCCGCAGCTCCGCTTCCTTTGCCGCCGCAGCCTCCAGGCCCGTTCGCCGCGCCCTCCCGGCCGGCATAATCAGCCCCATCCCCAGGGGCGCCGCCCGCTTCCGTTGCCCAGCCCCCGGCCCCATCCCATGCTCTTGCGCTCCATCCGCGCGCCTGCGCCGCTTTTCCTCCCTTTTGGAAGGCCTTTCCTTCTTGCTTTGCATCCGCAGCCTCCTTTGTCTCTTTCGTCCGCATCGTGCTTTTCGCCCGCCGTCCATCCGCGTGCCCGGCCGGCTGCCTGCCCGCTATATCCGATAGAAGGCGTAAACGTCCCTGTCCTGCTTGTGCAGCTCCAGCGGATCAAAGGCTGGAGCAGGCTCGGGCGTGTTCTGTCTCGGCGCGATAGGGTGCGCCATCATCACATAGCGGCATTCGTCGTAAATATGATCCTCCTGCCCTGTGTCCACGTCCTCCACGCGCTTTTCATCGTATACCAGCGTGGGAATCGTCCGGATAAAGTGTTTGCAGTTCTCCCAGCAGTAGAACATCGGCCGCCCGTCCCCATCAAAAGCCAGCCGGTAGTGGAATTGCATCTTCCCGGCCATGCGCGTGTTGTCCCCCGGCGTCCAGTACACGCCGCGCCGCGCCATCAGGTCGGCCACGCTCTCCCCCCGGGAGCGATCCCAGATGGAAGGGTCGGCAATGCCCTGAATGTGCCTGCCGCGGAATATTGGGTCTTCCACCTCGATCCGGGCGATGTTGGCCGCGATCTCGTCAGGGTTGATCTTGATCCCCTCGTTGGGCGTGCCGGTGCAGCCGTAATATTCCCGTATCCGGTAAAGCCGTCCATCCTCGTCCACGGTATACCAGCCCACGGAAAAGGGGCGCGCATACCCGAAGTCGAAACCCCGCCAGATAGGCCAATGCCCCGGGATGCGGAAAGGCCGGATCACATGGGTATGGACGCCGTCCCCATAATGGGCCGGGTCATTGCGCCACTCGACGAATACCTGGCCGTCAAAGCTGTCCCAGGAGCCGTACATCAGGGCCGCCCGTTCGGCTTCCGGCAGCATGGCCAGGTTGGCCAGATAGTTGGGGTCGTTCTCAAGCAGCCGCCGGTTGTCAAACACGGTTGCCGGCACGAAGATCCGCTTGCGCGTAAATGCCGCAACGCCTTCCGGCGTGACAACCTCATACCGGCCTACGATGGGCGTCATAGGGGGAGCAGCCGTAATAAACCGCTCCTTCACCCATCCATGCCCCACGCCGCCCGGGTTGGTCGTCGCCCGGATATAGACCCGCGTGCCCGGGCCGCCCGGACGGTTGCGGCTCATCATGTAGCTGTACTCCTGCCAGGTGAAGTGGGTCAGCTCATCAAAGCCGATAAAATCATACCGCTTGCCCTGGTAGTTGGTGCGGTCGGCGCTGCGCTGCATGTTGCCAAAGTAAATCTTGGCCCCGCTGGGGAAGGTCCAAAAGTGCCCCGAAGCATTGTACCGGGCCCGGGGGAACGCCCTCCGGTATAGATCCCGGCTGCGGTCAATAAGCTCCGACAGCTGCGGGAAGGTCTTGCGGAAGAGGATTGCCCGGTAATGGGGGATATGGACCTGCCGGAGCGCCTCGGCCAGCAGAGCGTCGCTCTTTCCCCCGCCCGCGGCCCCGCCGTAAAGCGCCTCATATTCCGGCCGGCTCTGGAAAGCCCGCTGCCTGGGCTGCGGCGTCCATACTACGTCAGGCATCCGCATCCTCCCCCACTGCGGCGAGCTCGACCACGCCCGTCTCCCGCTGCCCCTCCTCGGCTGCGCCCGCTTTGGATTTCTCCAGCTCCAGCCTTTGGGCCGCCGCCTCCATGGCCGCCCGCTCCTTTACCGTGGGCAGATCATACAGGTTACGCATCACATAGGACAGGTCTTTCAGCGCCCCGGTCAGGTCTTTGATCGCCCGCGTGTCCACCTTCTCCATCTCCTTGCATTCCACGGCCGTCTCCCCCTTCCCCAGGCCCCTTGTGATAATATGCCGGTGGAATTGGTTGGCGTCGTCGAATATGGCCGCGATTGCCTCCCCCATGCTGTCCGCCGCCGCCTTCAGCTGCAGCAGCTTATCCGCCTGCTCCCTCGCCACCGTATCGGCCACTTTTTTTACGGTGGTTTTCACCACCCGCGCCTCATACTTCTTCCGTTCTTCCCGCCATCCCTCGCGCTTGGACCGTTCCGCCAGCGTACGCCAGGATACACCCCATTTTTCGGCCAATTTCCGATAGCCGGCCTGGGTGGTAATATATTCGGCTTTGATTTTGTCCCAGCTTGGCGTCACGCTTGTTACACCTCCCGCATCCTGTTACAAGGTTACCGTATCGCCCTGTATATTGCTCCCCCAAAATAAGGAAAGGGCCCGAATCCCCAGGCCCTCTGCCTTATATCCATTTTTTCTCTGCCGCCGCCGCGATGGGGCAGCGTTTCTCATACCCATGCCGGGCGCAAACCGTCCGCTGGTAGGCAAGCTTACGCTTGGGGCTGTCAAATCGTATCACGATACAGCTTCCTTCCACATGCCCTTCGCAGCAGACGGCTTGCCCTGTCTCCCGCAGGTAATAGGGACATACGGTTTTCGCCCCAAATGTCGTATTCCCGCTCATCCTTCTACCCCTTCCCGCGCCGCGCGAGGCGGCCCCTTGTCCTCCCTTCAAAACAGTTCCTCCTGCTCGCCTCGCAGGATCCGCTTGCCCCCGGCCCTGACTACCGGCGACCGCCAGTCATCGATGAGATCCATCCAGGCCGCCTCATAGGCCCTCAGGGCCTCCTGGGCCGTCCCTGCCTCGCCTTCCGCCCCGGCTGCCGCGATACTGTCCTCTGCGGAGGATAGCGCGGCCTCCACCGCTGGCGCGCAGGCAAGATACGCATCCAGGCCGCCCCATTTGCCCGCCGGGCCCAGGGCCTTGGCCATCATCCTTCTGACGGCGCCGCATAGGCCCAGCAGGGTGTTGCCGGGGATTGGAGGCGGCTTCAGCTCGTCCAGAATCGCCTGAATCCGCACCACGATCTGGCGGTATTCCAGCAGCCAGCGCTCCAGCTCCCCGTCGGGCAGCGCCAGCGCCCTTTTCCGGCGCTCCATCAGCCCCCGGAGCTCCCGGCGCAGTTCCGCCTCCTGTTGCTTGGTCATTTTATGTCCTGTCCTTTCTGGGTGTAGGATGGTGATGGCTGTTTTACTAACTTTTCTCTTATTCTCTCTTTTTCCATATGTAAAGATAGTGATTTATCATACACCATCCTACACCATGGCTAAAATGGGGGTCGAGATGCCATTGATCCGGCCGCAGCCACCATTTGAAGGGTGTCGCCGGTCAATCTGACGCCATACCATTCGATATTGTTTTTTGTTCTCTTTTTCATAAAACCGTTTGCCTCCATCCCTGCGGCAAAGTCCCGGTTCCGGCGCACATACTCCCCCTGATCTCTCGCCCATAGCTTATAGGCCTCGTAGAGCCTTCCCCCGCGCTCCTTCAACCCGGGCCCGGTCTCGCAGCACTCGCCGATGAAGTTGGCCACCCAGTTCTCGGCCGCGGCATAGGCGCGGGAGGCTTCCAGCACGGCCTGGGGCTTGTCCAGCCGGTGCCCGTTGGCGATGAACTGCCGCGCCCCCTCCACCATCCAGGCCAGCACCGCGGCGCCCTCCTGGAGGAACAGCTTGTCGAGAAAGTCCGGCACCTTTTCGTCCTCCGGTATCCGATGCTCGAAGGGCGCCACCACCAGCCGCCGCCAGGTGCCCTGGTCCAGGCTGCCCACCTTGGGGAGGAAGTTGGTCGCCATCACCAGGGTATGGGTGGGGACAAACTGCTCAGGATCCTTATACAGCCGCTTGGCCACGATCTTATCGGTGGAGGAGAGCTGCTTGACGGTGGATATGGACAGCCGCCGGCCCTCCTCGGTCTCCTGCGAGATCACCAGCCGGCGGCCCCGGATATCGGCCACGCCCTGAACCTGCTGCCCATTGCGCTGCGCCATGAGGATCTCCGGCGATATGCTCCAGGCATATTCGCCCAGCACCCGGGCCAGCAGGTTCAGCAGGGTGGATTTCCCGTTGCTGCCCTCGCCATAGCAGATCACGATGCCCTCCTCGTAAACCTTGCCCACCGCCGCCATGCCGGCCACCTGCTGGAGGTAGCGCGCAAGCGCCTTGTCGCCGCAGGTAATCCGCTCCAGGAACCGGCCAAACAGGGGCATGGCCCCGGGCCTGGGCGTGACAGCCGTCATCATGGTGCACCGCGCGCCCGGATCATGGGGGCGGAGCTTGCCGGTCTTAAGGTCGATAATCCCGCCGGGGGTGTTGAGGTCATAGGGTTCCCGGTCGAACTCGTCGGCCTCGGCGTGCAGCTCCGGCGCCGCCAGGTTGACCGCCGCCTTGATCCGCGCCTCCTGCCGTGACCGGCGGGCGTGGGCATAGACCTTTTCAGCCCAGGCCCTGGCCTTGTCGTTCTCGGACCGGTTCGCCTCGTCCAGCCTGTCGCAGGCCGCCTGCAGCAGGGCGTCGGCCATCTGGACGGCCTTTAAGGTCACCATCCACCCGGCATTGACCTGCCACTTGCCGCCGTCCCACACCGTCCATCCCCAGGCGGGGACGTGAACCATCGCGCCCTTGAACATGCTCGCCAGTCTCCGGGCGTTGCCGATGTCCGATAGATCTTCCGCGCCCTCCTCCGTCCCGATCTTCAGCTTTCCCGGCGCGTACCGGCAGGCCGACCGCACAATCGTCTCGACCTCCTCCGGCTCCAGCGGCGGGATGCATTGATGCCGGTTGACCTCCATGATCCCAGCCAGGATGGCCGCTTCATGCTTGCCCTTCGCCCGATCGGATGAGGCCAGGCGGAACAGCGCCTCATTGCGCCCGCCCTCCTTGTACAGCTGCACCTCGCCCTTCGCCGGTGTTTCGCTTTCATGGGGCCTGGACGCCAGCGCCCCCAGCCACAGCGGCGGCAGCTCGGCCAGGCCGATCTCGTCGGGCCGGGAGGACAGCTCCCATTCATACCGCCGCCCCGAGGGATGCAGCGAAGGCGGGGCGACGACATACCCGCCTTCGCCCCGCACGTCCACGCCCTGTACCCAGTTGGCCCGGTTCCGGATCAGCGCCGTCTCCGGAGTGCGAAAGTACATGTGCCTTCCGCCGCCGGTCTGCACCTCCCAGGTCTCCGGCAGCTCCCCATACCGCTCCGGTAGCTCCGGGAAGTACTCGTCGCCCTGGTGCCGCGTGTCGATATCGATCACCATCAGGCCCGTGACCCGGCCGGTCGCGATGCCGATGTTGGCATCGGGCCATTGCTGCCACCATGCCCGGATCTGCTCCGGGTCGCGGGTGGCCTCGCGGCTGCCCTTACCGGTGCGCGGGTGCTTGCCGCAGCTGCCGCAGTTCGCCTTACCGCAGCTGCAGCCGCCGTCCCCTTGCGGCGTGTGCAGCGGGATCACGGCCAGGCCCATCTTGGCATAGGCCAATGCCGCCCGCAGCATTGTGCTTTCCATCATGCACCTCCTCTAAAACGGCAGGCTCTCGTCGTACATCTCAAAATCCGGCCCTTCGGCGTTCGGCTGCGCGCGCTGCTGCGCCGGCTGCGCCGTCTGCCCCCGCGGGCTCAGGAACTCCACCTGGCTGGCCACCAGCTCGGTCACATACCGCCGCTTCCCGTCGCTGCCCTCATAGCTTCGTGTCTGGATGCTGCCGCTTACGGCGGCCTTCTTCCCCTTGGCCAGGTACCTGGCGCATAGCTCGGCCAGCTCCCGCCATGCGGTGACCGGCAGGAAGTCCGAATCATACTCGCCGCTTTGGTTCTTGAAGTTCCGGCGCACCGCCACCGTGAATTTGCACACGGCCGTATTGCCGGAGGTATATTTCAGCTCGGGATCCTGGGTTAGGTTGCCGATGATGATCGCTTGATTCATGTTGCTCTCCTTCTCTGTTTGGGCTGCCATCCCGTCACGGTGCAGCCCAGGTCTTGGTAGATCGCCCGCCTCGCCTTGGCCTGGCTTACGCAGACCGGCTCGGCGGCGTCCACATAGTCCAATACCAGCGCGCCCGCCTTGCCCGGCGCCGGGCGCATGATCCGGCCCACGGCCTGGCGGATGACCGCCTGATCCCGCTGCGGCGTGGCCAGTACCAGCAGGCTCACCCCCGGCAGATCCAGGCCCTCCTTGGCCAAGTTATAGCTGGCGAACAGTACCCGGGCCCGCCCGGCAGCCATATCCTCCAGCGCCGCCTTCCGCTCCCTGGGCCGGGTGGCGCCGGTGATCATCCTGGCGCCGTCATCGCCCAGCAGCTCCATCAGCCGCTCCAGGTGGGCGATCCGGGCGCTCAGTACGATGGCCTGACGCCCCGCCTCCAGCAGGGCCCGCAGGTCGTCCACGATTCGCCGGTTCCGTTCCCCGTCGGCCGTAAGCGCGGCCAGCAGCTCCCCAAAGTCGATCCGCGGCGCGTCCGGGAGGCTGGCGGCAAAGGCCGTATCCTGCATGTGCACCACCGGCGTCACGGTCATGCCCAGGCAGGACAGCTCCGCCTGCTCCATCCGATAGATACAGGGGCCAAGCACCATGTGCATGGTGGGAAGCAACCCGTCCTGGCGGTATGCGGTAGCCGTTAAACCGATCCGCCACCGGGCGGGGAACTGCCGGATCACGCGCTCGAACTGTGCCGAGGCCTGCGGATTGGCAAAGCAGTGGTGGCACTCGTCCACCACAACCATGCCGAACCGGTGGACGATTTCATCCAGCTCCCGCCGCGCCAGGGTTTGCACCGTGGCAAAGGTGATGTGGCTGCCCAGGGCGGCCTTCCCGCCGCCGATCTCGCCGTACTGGCCCGCGGTCAGCCCCAGGCGTGTTCTCGCCCGGTCGAGGGACTGCCGGAGAAGATCCTGGGTGTGGGTCAGCCACAGGGTGGGCTGCCCGATCTGCGCCACCGCAGCCAGGGCCGTCTCCGTCTTGCCGCTGCCGCAGGGCATGACCACCACGCCCTGGGTGCGCTTGACGATGGCCTCCACGGCTGCCGCCTGATAGGGGCGCGGCGTGATCTGGGAATGGAACGCCACGGGATCCACGGTCAGCCGCTGAGGATCCACCGTCATGTCCGGATACCGCCGGCACAGCCAACCGGCCACCCCGCGGGGGATGACCAGGGCGCCGCCCTCCCATCGGTAGACGGGCAGCATGGGCGGGTCGTACCAGGTGGGCAGGCCCAGCTTGCGCTTCTTTGCGATGGCCGGGTTGGGCACGCTCATGGCCGCGCGGATGGCCGCGCTGGCGTCCGGGGGGACGTGGCTTAGGCGGATCTCGCCGCCGATCACGGCCCGCATGGCTCCACCCCCTCCCGCCAGAACGCGCGATCCGCATACAGCGATAGATCCAGCTTCAGGCCGTCGTTGGGGATCCTCTCGCCCATCCCGCGCACCGGGATACTGCCCCGCTCTCCAGACAGCACCCGCTCGCGGACGTCCCGCCAGCGGACCGTCCACACCTCGTCCAACTCGTCCAGCCTCACCAGCAGGCTGGAGGGCGTCCAGTAGCCGTCCCAGGCCGATAAGCCCTTGCGCTCCGGCGCCGTCAGCGCGCTATAGGGCAGCCGGGCCCCATGCTGTACCCGTTTGCACTCCACACCGTGATGGAGGCCGGGCAGGATCACCAGGTAGTCAAAGGGCGTGCCCTCTCCCGAGCTGACCAGCTTCTGGATCAGCCTGGGATGGGGGCGCAGGCTTCTGAAGCTGCGCCGCACCGCACTCTCCCACTCCACGCCCCGCTGCTGCCGGCGCTTCTGTGGGTTACCGGGCTTAAGCTTTCGCTTGGGCAGCAGCTCGTCCATGCTCTCCTCCTATGGCTGTGATGATGGTCTCCCACTCCGCCGCCGTCCACTGCTCGGTGTCGGCGGTGTGGAGCCGTCCGTCCTGCAGCGCGCCTGCGATCAGGCTTTGGTATTCGGCCTTCTTCATGCCCGTATCCTTGTAGACGCCGGCCATGAGCGTCTTGAACTGCAGATAATCCGCCTGGGGCAGCGCGCCGCGCCACGCCTCGCCGGCGGCAGGGGCGGTCGCTTCCGCCGCCTGGGGCGCGGGCTGCGGGGCGTCCCCCTGATCCGCCCAGGCGGCCAGGCGGCGGCCGTCCTCCTCGGTCAGCTGCTCCCAGCGACCGTCGAAGAGCCGGGTGTTGTCCTTGGTGGCGTTGGCAATGTGGCTCTGATCCAGCAGGAAAGCTACCGTGCATTCATACTCCAGGCCCTCCCGCTGTTGCGCGCCCATCCCTACCTTTCGGGGCGCCTGCTTGCCCTTCTCATTGGTCTCCAGCACATATTGATCCTTGCCCCGCAGGCAGACGATGATATGGGCCGTGCTGCCGATCAGCGCCTGGATAAAGGCGTCGTGCCGGGGCGTCAGCGTCGCCCATTTCGTATAATCGTTGGCGCCGGGCATCTTGTCCTTAATGTCCAGGATCCCACCGGGCCCCATCCATTCGTGGCTGGCGCTGTCGACAATGACCGCCTCATATCCCGCTGCCTCGGCCGCGTGGATCGCCTCCACATACCGCTCCGGGGTGTAGGGCGGCTCCAGGTTCAGCGTGTCATACTCGAACTCATCGGCGTAGTAGTCGCCGCGGCGGTTCTCCGTGTCGATCATGGCGATCTTCCCGGGCCCGCCTCCGGTCAGGCCGGTGGCCAGTCGCAGCGCAGAATAGGTTTTGCCGGAGCCCGAGGGCCCGGTCAGCGCGATGCGCAGCTTCAGCTTTTGCCGCCGTGCGCGGCTGAATGTAAATGCCATGATATCCTCCTTATCCCACCCGAAGGTGCTTGCCGGCCTCCAGGCGCGCTCCGGGCAACGATTCCCCGGCCTTGAGGCGCGCCCGTACCGCCGCCTTATCCAGCAGGGGCTCCAGCGGCACGAAGCATTCGCGGGGCAAAAGCGCCGGGTTGTCCACCACCAGATGAGGCGCGCTGGCCTGCACCCGCACCGGCACAGTCCCCTGCACCCGGGTCAGGCCTGCCCGCTCCATTTCCTGCATCACATAGCCCTTCATGCCTGCCAGCCGCCGCTCCAGCGCGCCCCTCCGCTTGGACAGGCGGCTCTCTTCCTCCTGGTAGGCCTTGATCTGGGCCGCCATGTTCAGCATCATCCGGCCCATGGCTTCCACCTTTGCCCTGAACTCATCCTCCACTGCGGCGGCCGCTTCCCGCACCGCCTCCCAGGGGACCGTCTCATCCTCCAGCAGTGCTTCCAGGTTCCGGTAGCGTTCGCCGATCTCATAGAGCGCCGCCATGATGCGCCTCCTCTCTCTCCTGCTCCTGCCATTCCCAGCCGGCAGTCTTTCGGTAGTCCGCCGCCCAGTCCTCCAGGCAGCCCTCGCAGATGATTGCGCCGTCCGGCATGTCATAGATCTCATCGCCTTCCAGGATGTCCCGCAGGCATAGCCGGCAGACCGCGTATGCGCGCTCCCTGGGTTCCCGGTAGCTTACCATGGGGTTTTCAATCGGCGGCATCATGCCCACGCTCCTTCCCGTCCCAGGCTGATATACCGCCAGCCCTCCTGATCCGCCAAATCATCCAGCGCCCTTTGGGCTTCTTCCTCGGTGTCCCAGCGCCCCGGAAGCTCATCGGCATACCAGATCCCCCGCGAGCTGAACCGGTAAGGGGATACCACGATCCCATAGCCCTTCCTTCCCCGGCCTCCGTCATAGGCCACATAGGCGATTTCCCCCGGAGCCGGCGTGTAAATGTGCGCTTGCCTATTTTCTGCACCGGTGGTATGATAAAATTGGAATCTGATTTTTGCCGTCTCGCGCTGCGCCAACAGCCGGGCGGCCTTTTTTTGCGCCGCTATCATGCCTTATCCCCTTTCGTGGCGGCCCCTGCGGGCCACCAGCCCCATAAGCCCCCCTCCGGCAATCCCGCAGGCGGTCAGTAGAATGATAAGTCCCCAATAGGGGGCAGTCACCATACCCAATCCCAGCAGAAAGACAGCCAGCAGGGCTGAGGCGATCAGTTCAAGCGCTCTCATGTTGTTGTCCTCCTTGTTCAATATTAGGGAATTCATACGGATCACGAGGAAAAATTGTCAAGAACCAGCTTTTATCCAATCCTAGCTTATCAAGGATCGTATAGGCTTCCGATACGGTAAATGAGCTTTTGCCAGACATCCGTACTCGGACATAGGGGAGGGAGCGTCCCAAAGAAACAGCTATATCAGAGTAGCCCATCATCGTCCGCGTAAGGTGCATTTTTAGTGCTCTGTATGCGGCTTGTCCGCTTCTGAGAGTGGGGGTATCTTTCATTGGATTAGCGCCTCTTTCAATTTGTAGTGTGGTAGGTGTCGATTTGTGATTGCTGCTCTCCCGATAAATCATGAAACAATCATGGGAACCACCTCCTTTCTATGTCATTTGGGAAACACTAATCGGATGAGCGCCGTTCCCATCACGCCTACCAATAATCCGGCAATGAATCCCGTTATTATCGGATGTTTGCCATCGAAGTCTTTTACCCGGATTAGCAGGTCGTGTAGAATCTTCATAGGGCCTCCTTTCGTGTTGGAATATGGGATGGTATAATCAGGGAAAAGGGGGGGTTATTTTGACAGAACTATCGAAGTTGGCCCGCAAGGCGTTGAAGCTGATTCGAAAGGGTGAATGGCGTACCGTAAACCCTAATTTGATAAACGTTCTATCCGAGGCCGGATATATCGAATTTGACTTAGAGGATACCGACGAGGAAAACGTTCTTGCTCAAACTTACAAAATTACGGAGCATGGGCAAGCATATCTTGATTCATGGGAACTAAAATCTTGGAAACTATGGGCCCCTATTGTATGCTCTATCATCTCAACGCTTATTGCCTTGGGTTCCTTTGCCGTTTCGATCATTTCGCTTCATTTTGTACAATAAAAGATTGAGCTGCTTGGACATAATCCTATTGGCAATCAAGAAACCAAGGACGCCCCCAATTTCCAGTCCGCCGAGGAAGAAGCAAATAAGGGCAATAACTGTTGCAGTTTGTTTCATAGGGCCTCTTTTCTTGGGTTACTTTGTGGGATAGCTTGACGATTACCTATCCGCCCGGTAGTACCGGCTTGCGCAATCTTGATAAGCGCAGGGCTGCTCGACCTCATCATTCCGGAAGTAAAGGTAGCCTACGCCATTGGCATACATCACTTCGTTCTCCGCCTTAGCCAGCAACTCCCGAAGTTCTGATAGGGTGATTTTTAGGCCGTATTCTGTGGTTCTCATGTTTTGCTCCTTTCGTTTGGATTTATTGCCGCCCCGCGTCGTGGTTTTCTTTCTCTTGCCATGCTTTTCCCTTGTTGAAGCCTTACGGCTTTTTATCCTCTGCGGATGAGTAGCATAATCAGTAACCGGGTCAGGATGTATCCCACGCAACAGCATACTGCAAAGCCTACAAGGAGCCGTTTATCTTTGGCCATAGCTGCCTCCTTGGATCCGTTCATTTGTTCGCCGTGATATCTGCATTCCTTTGCGCAAGTAGCATCCCATCGAGGCTCCAATACTGCGCCTGAATCCCCGTTGGATTTTCCTGCGTTCCGTCCCCCGTAACGACCTTGATACAGATGACGGGCATTACATGGGCGCTAATCACTGGGTTGCTTTTCATGCTAGCCTCCTTTCGTGGGTTACTCTTGGTCGCCGTCTGTTCAGGCCTGGGCTGCCTTGACGTGCTTTAAGTCTCTCACTTTTCCAAATCATCCATATGTAGCATGTATTATTGACATTAAACACCATATATGGTATTATTCCCCCTGAATAGATAAGAAAGGGGGATAGCCATGGCTCACAATCCTAAGCAGACCAGCTCTCGAGCTGCCTCTGCTGCCTCAAAGGTTTTGCGTGATGGTCGTACCAGCAAGGCCAGCAAAACCGCCGCCGGTAGTGCGCTCTCTCAGACGCCATCCCGGAAAAAATAACAATTGAATATCTACCGATTGAGCGAGGCCCTATGCCCCGCTCTTTCCATTTGGGAAGACCTCCCGGGGATTCTCAATCCCCAGCAGGTCACAAAGGACCACAACTTCCCGCCACCAGAAATCCTTCTGTCCGGTTAGCTTTTGCGATGCGGTTTTTGCGTCGATACCGAGTTGCGCGGCAACCTTTGCCTGGCTAATCCCTGTCCGAAAAAGCAATGACTGTATCGGTGTTTTCATTTTTCCGTTCCTTTCGTGGGTTACTTTGTGGGATAGCTTGACGATTACCTATCCGTCCGGTAGTACCGGCTTGCGCAATCTTGATAAGCGCACGGCTGCTCGACCTCATCATTCCGGAAGTAAAGATAGCCTACGCCATTGGCATACATCACTTCGTTCTCCGCCTTAGCCAGCAACTCCCGAAGTTCCGATAGGGTGATTTTCAGGCCGTGTTGTGTGGTTCTCATGTTTTGCTCCTTTCGTGTGATCATCCCATTATTGGGACATTTAGGTTAAAAAAATTTCTACCTTTTTCACAGGATCAGAAATATCAAGGAGAGCACAAAGCTTTTCGATCTCATCAGCATTGAAAGGAACCTTCCCATTCATGCGCGCGCTCATGGAATTCCTTGAAATTCCAATTTTTTGCGCTGCAGATTGCATCGTTAGACCTTGCGCTATAATTGCTCCGCGCAAAAGGTTTGACTGCATATTCTCACCTCCTTTATTAGTCCCATTAATGGGACGCTTTCATGGTAGCATAATGCGTCTTACCTGTCAACCCATTATAGGGACATATTTTTATTTTTTTTGTGATTAGTGATTGCTTTTTTGGGACACAAAGGGTATACTGATGCCAATAACAGTGGAGGTATCAAATGGATATACCAAGCCGAATAATGGCTTTAATTCGAGATCAGCATGTATCTTTTCGAGAGCTCTCTGAAAAAACGGGAATACCAAAATCTGCGATACAACGATATGCAACTGGAGAAACAGGAAAAATCCCGCTTGATCGTATTGAACTATTAGCAAAAGCTTTTGGTGTTACATCGGCCTACCTCATGGGATGGGAGGATGCGCTGTCATCTACCAAACCCGCATACGACATTTTCTCCCTCCCTGGAGTTTCCCGTCCTCCCCGTATGATAAAAAAACCCCGACTTGGCACAATCGCCTGCGGCAAGCCCATCCTTGCGGTGGAGGAAGCCGAAGAGTATGACGATGTTCCAGAAAACATCGAATGCGATTTTACGCTGCGCTGCAAGGGGGACAGTATGATAAACGCCCGGATATACGATGGGGACACCGTATACATCCGGGCGCAGGAGCAGGTTGAAAATGGTGAGATCGCCGCTGTCAGGATCGGAGATGAGGCTACCTTGAAGCGGGTGTACTACAATGGGGCGCGTGTCATCCTTCGGGCCTGCAATCCCTTATATGATGATCTGGAATATGAAGGGACGCAGCTGGAGGAGATTCAAGTCATGGGTAAAGCGGTTGCCTTTACAAGCATGATTCGATAGTTGTTATTCTTTGTATAACGTTGTCATTTCATCCCGAATCAGATGATTTTTCTCTCGTTTACTGGTAACGTTAAGTATGGGAGGAACTTTTTCCCTGCTATTCCAGTTGTGGAAACACAAGATATACAATTCATGAAAGGAGTTTCCCCATGCCCTCACCTTCCGACCGAGAAGCCAAGCTTCAAGCACTGTTGGCCGAGGCCCGATCCATAGCCCAAGACTTCGCCGCTCTTGATGAAAAGCTGACTTGGTTGGAGGATACGGTTCACAAAGCAGATATATCAAGAAATCTCCACAATCAAAAATAAAAATTCCCGCCCCAGGCGGCAACCTGGAAGCGGGAGAGCAGCAAAACCGACACCTACCACAGTACCGGGCATTGCTATATCAATTTTAGCATAATTGCCCCTGCTGTGCAATGGAAGGAGCAATGATAATGCCTAGAATTTCAAAAAAAGGAACAACCTGGACGGCCGTATGGGACGAACAGCGCAAGCGGTGGAAACTGGATGCCCAAGTAAAAGGAAAACGCAAATCGTTTTATTCCAAGCTGCCGGGCCGGAAGGGCGCCGAGGATTGCAGCCGACAAGCTCACGAGTGGAAATCCCACTTTCTGATTAACGGTGATTCGCTTGTCCGGCATATATGCGACGCTTTCATCGAAAGCCTGAAACAGGAGCGCTCGCCTTCAAGCGCTCACTGGAAAAAGCATGAGAGCATTTGCCGGGTGTGGATCATTCCGCGGATTGGGGATCGTAAAATGGATTCCATAGAGGATATTGAACCTTTGCAAGCCATTCTTTATGATGCCTTTGACGCTGGACTATGTCGGCGCTCTATTGCCAATATCAGGACCACCATCGTGGATATTTTCAAGTACGCACGTATCAAAAAAGCGTCAAAATTTATGCCTGAGGGGCTTGCCGTATCGCGGTACGCCCCAACCAAGGGCCGGCCGGCGCTTAGCATAAGCGATATTATCGTGCTGATGGATAACGACTATACGATCAGCAAAGGTAAACAGATCAAGGAGCTGTATGTAAATGCCTTTAGGCTCGAAATGATACTTGGCAGCAGGCCCGGCGAGATCGTGGGTCTAAAAAACTCTGATCGTAATGGTGACTATATCCGCATCGAGCGAGCCATAAATACGCAAAACGAGGAAACGCTAGGAAAGAATGAAAATGCTATACGGCCCGCGAAGCTGCCCCCGCTTGCCATAATGGTACTGGATCGGCAAAAGCAGCTTCTGGAGGAATATGGAATCGACTCAGACTATATTTTCCCGAGTGCATCGGGCGGGCACATCCACCAGACTACATATCGCAAGCACTGGTACCGCTACCGGGATACTCACGGACTAAAACCCGGATCGACCCCATATAGTCTGCGCAATACTGCCCTATCCGTTTACAAGGACATCCCGAAACCCCGGCTTGATCCCGTAGTCGGTCATAGCGAAAACTTTGATACGTGGGGCGTATATGGACGGGAAATGGAAGGTGATTTGGACATCGTGGCAGAAGAAATGACCGTGGCGCTATCAAGAATACTGGGCTATGATGGGTCGAGCGACCCGCGAAAAGATACAAATGCATGTGATGAAATACCACTATAGTCCAAAAAGCGCGGTCAAAAGTGCGGTCATGAAATATCAAAAACGCCAGGTTTTCACTAAAAACCCGGCGTTATTACGTGGTGGAGGTAAGGGGATTCGAACTCATGACCACAATATTTATCAAAATTCTGTTCAGAATTTTACCCGAAGTTTAGGGTAATTTCATGCAATACAAAATACAATTATATACCGAAAACTATATGCTAAATCTTAAAAGTGCGGTCAAAGTGCGGTCAGCCCTTTAGTGTCGCCATATGATCTTTTTGCAAAAAACAAGCCCCTCCATCTGAGGGGCTATGAAATCTAATTTTTATCGTTCTCCTCCTTCAGCCGCTGAAAGAGCGCGGCCAGCCGGGCGGGGATCGGCACGCCCGCGCGGCCCAGGTTCTCCACGATGGAGATCCCTTCGTTGCCAATATAAAACAGGCAGGCCGCCGCCCGCAGCGGGTGGCCCTCCAGCCCCGTCGCCATGTCCACCGTGGCCGCTACCGCCACCGCCACGAAGATCAGCAGCTTTTTCAGGATCCCCTTCCAGCCCACACGGCTGTCCAGGCTTCCGTTGATGCCCGCCGCCACCAGGCCCGTCACATAGTCCGCCACCGCCATCGCCACCAGCGCTGTCATCAGCATGTCCCAGCCTCCAAAGAGCGCCGTTACGCCGGCCGCAAGCAGCGCACATCCGCTTTTTAGCGTCATCATGATCGTTTGATCTCTCATCGTATCCCTCCTATAGCTTCGCCCAGGTCTTGGGCCCAATGTCTCCGTCCTGGGACAGCCCATTCGCCCGCTGAAATGCTTTTACCGCCTTGTCGGTATTCGGCCCGAAAATACCGTCCGCCTTGCCGCAGTCATAGCCCAGAGCGTTGAGCCGTCCCTGCGCCCAGCGCACGTCCTCGCCCCGCAGGTGGGGCGTGGTAAGCTTCAGGATGCGGGCCAGCTCCGGCTTGGCGGCGCAGTCCGTCAGATACTTCCCGTTCACCCAGCCCCGCAGGCCGCCCTGCTGGATCAGCGCCCATCCGTTATCCGCCAGGCCGTACACCTCCACAGCGCTGCCGTGGGCCAGCTCGCCCAGCTTCTTGCCCTTGGCGTTGGCCGCATCCCGGACGTTCAGCATGTCGCCCGGCGTGTTGACCTGCCGGGTAGCCAGGGGCAGGGTAGGCTGAGCCGGGCCGCCGCTCAAGGCCCGGGCCACATCCGACCGGAAATCATCCATCGTCCGACCGAACCTTCCCCACCAGTGATCCGGGTCGCCGTGGTTGGAGGCAACGCCCTGGGCATGTCCCTCCCGGTGGCTGATGATCTGCCGCTCCGTCAGGCCATAGAGCCCGCACAGATGGGCGGCCAGCTCCACCGCCCGCTCCCACGCTGCCAGGAAATAGGCCTCGCCCCAGCCCTTGTCCTCGCAGATCTCAAAGCCGATATGGGTATTATTGGCCGCGCCGCCCGCGTGCCAGCCCCGCATGTCCCAGGGCAGGCATTGCACCGCCTCCCGGTTGTCCACAAAGGCATGCACGCATTTCTTCACGCCGGCCTTGTTCCATCGGTCATACCATTGCCCCGCCATCACGCCGGGGCTGGCTGTGGAATGCACCATGATCCCCCTGGGCGTAAGCTTCCTTCCCTGCTTGTAGCAGTCGTTTTGGGTCATATATTGCGTCCTCATGTCCATGGTTTCCCTCCCTCTCTATAAAAGCGCCTGCCGTTACCATTACGATAACGGCAGGCGCGCTGGGTTTCTCCCCCACTATTTGGTTTTCTCCTGCTCTCTGGACTTTTTCTTGGCTGCGTTGATCCATTCTTTAGCTTTTTCAGATGTGAAGCAGCGGCTGCCGTCTTTATTGTACAGCTTCAGCCTGGAGAGCTTGGCGACAAGGTCGTTCATCTCCTTGGTCTTACCCTCGTTATATAGCTCCACAATTTGATCCCTGTACAGGCCGCGCAGCGACTGGGCGGTATCCTTGTCTTCCCGGCCCAGCTCTTTCTGCTCATCGATGTAGCGGTTTGCGGCGTCTATGTCGCCGGCGTCGATTGCTTTGACCGTGCTATTCCGCCGGTCGTCCAACACCCAGCGGCGCATGTCGTCGTCCTCAAAGCCAAATTGGTTCTGGAGCACCGTGGCCAGCGCGTCTGCCTGCTGATCCTTACCGGCGTTGACATACGCCACGTAGTCCTTGCGCATCTCGGAGGACACCTTGTTTTTCACGACAGCGGCGGGATCATCTGCTTCTGAATCCGCTTCCAGCTCCCTTCGGATATCCGCCACATCGTCGTATTGCCCGCTGTCCGCCGCCGCTCGTATGGCCCTGTAAAGGTGTTCATAGCCGTAGAGCTTGGCGTCCAGCGCTTTATCCATCTCCTTCTCCCCGGGCTCTTTCTGGCCGGCCGCGTATAGGCCTACGGCCTTGTCCACCATCTCTCCGGTAAAGCCATCGTCCATCATCTCCCGCTTCAGCCGCCGCAGGGTCTCGGTGTCGGTGGCCTCCCGGGCTTCATAGGCGCGGATCACGCGGTCATCGTATTCCGCCATTACCTTGGCGATTCCTGCATCGATGTCCGCCGGGGCCTTTGGCGCGTCCTTGTCTTCGGCCAGCTTCTTGCGGATGCGGGCTGCCTTGGCTTCATCCTTCTCCAGGATGGCCTTGTACAGGTTTTCGTAGGCGATGGCGGCCGTGGCCGTCTCGTTGTACCAGTCGATCCCCTTCGGCGATACCGTGCCATAGATGCTGTTGAAGGTTCGCATCAGATTGCCCGCCGGCAGGCCCGTCAGGCTGGAAAGCGCCTGAGCCATGTCGTAGGCTATTTTGTAGGCGTTGTATTGGCTTTCGCCCCGCAGGTAACGGATCAGGCCCTCTCCTGCGCTCAGGAGCTTGGATATGGCCTGTAGATCCATCCGCGAAGGATCGTAGCCGTCCAGCATACTCATCACGTCCTTGGCGCCGGGAATCAGGTTCAGCGGATTTAAGCCGTCGATCGCATTGGCGGCAAAAGCGTCCAGCCACTTTCGGCCGAAGCCCCGCACTTTGCCGTCCTCGTCCTCATCCTCATCGTCCCGGAAAGCGTCGGCCAGCGCGGCGGCCGCCGCTGTCGCCATAGCCGTGGCGGCAAAGGTAACGCCCACCCGTGCCAGGTGAAGGGCGCTGTCCTTGCCGGGCTTCTCCCGGTACTCCATCACGGCGTTACGCAGCATGTTATAGCTCTTGGTGGGCTCGGCCATAAAGGAGGTATAGAGCCCCGTCAGGCCGTTTTTGCTCCGCATGATCTGGGAGCGGTGAAATACGCTGTCCACCACCTGAGTCGCGTCCACGATCCGGGAGAGCCGCAAGCCTACCGCCTGATTGAATGATTCGCTGCCGGGCGTAAGCTCCGGGCGCCTGTCCCGCGTCTCCAGTTCGCAGGCATTCCATAGCGCGCCCCAGGTGATGTCGTCGGCCTTGCCAGCCAGCCATAGCGCCTTTTCCTGCGCCCGGCTTTTCGCACTCTGGTCGCCCACGATGATGTCCCGCATACTCTTGCCGGTATCCAGTTCGAAGAAGCCCCAGGATTTCCATAGCGCGATGGGGGCGTATTGCTGCGCCTTGGCTATGGCCGGCCTGCGCGCCGCCGCCTTCAACAGATACTTGGCATCGATCTCGGCCGCAGCCCGCAGGTAGGCCGTCGGCTGCTGAAGCGCCACCCGCAGGTTAGCCGCCACCGCCGCCACCTTGGCGTTGCGCAGCAGCAGGCTGGCCAGGCCGGGCCCGTCCTCCGCCTTGGATATGCCGTTGAGATCCTGCAGGAATTTCACGATATACCGCACCGCGTCCTGTCCGTAGGCCCGCGCGATGCTCCGCTTTACGCTCACCGGGCGGCCGTCCTCGTCCAGTCCTCGGTAGTTCAGCCATTTCATCGCGTCCGATAGCGGCGCGGCGAAGGCGCTGTAGGTGGCCATCTCGTCCACGTGCCGGGTAAAGGTATCGAAGATATCGCCCAGAATTACGGCGTTGTCGGCATGCTGCGCGGTCGATTTTGTCCAGCCGTAATTGCGGATTGCGTTCAGCCCTTCCTTTTTCTGGGGATCCTGGGTTTTCAGGTAGTGATCGTCGCTGCGGATCGGGTAATAGTCCTTTTCCGTGAACCGCTTATACCCCTTCAGCTCCATGGAGGCCTCGTTGCCCCAGGCTGACGCCTGATGGGAGAGGAACTGCTGCATCTCTTCCGCCAGTCGCGTCTGTTCCGGCGTCAGCGCCGCCGTAATCCGCTCCACGTCGGCCTCCGTTACCTGCACGGGGGCCGTCTTCCGCAGGGTGATGGTTCTCCGGCCCGCCCGGATCGTTGTCTCCGCCGGTCGAATCCCCCCGCCGTATAGATGCCCTCTCGCCTGCTCCCGCTTGTTCAGCAGGTATAGCTCCATGATCTGCGCCGTGGTCAGCGTCAGTTCGCCGCCCGTCACCTGGAAGGTATGGGTTTGCGCCCCCAGGCCGCTAAGCTTCCTCAGGTCGGCGCCTTCCGTCGCCTTCTCCATGTATTCCATGGCTTCCCGTGTCCGCAGCACCTTCTGATCAAAGCCCCGGCGCAGCCCTTCCAGCACGCTCTCCCCTGCCGGGCCCAGCTGCCGGAAGAAGGAGAAGCTGTCCAGCTGATCCAGGTTCAGCAGCTTGTCCGCCACTCCTGCCGCGCCCCGTCTGGCCCCTTTCTCCTCCTTGGCGTCCAGCTGCTCCATCGTGGCCTGGGCCGCCGCCTCCACCGTGGCATACCGCCGGTTCGCGTGGTTCCGGTTGGCCTCGGTGATGGTTCTGCGTATGTTGCGCATCAGGAAGTCCAGCTCCTTAAGCTGCGCCGCGTCCATCTCCATCAGTGTGTTCGTCCCCTGGTTGGCCGTGGTGAAGGCCTCCATCCGGGCCACGTCCCCCTCGTCGAAGTCAAAGAAGGCTGTGGCATAGCCGGCCGATTGCTCCGCATCGTCGCTGATCGCGTCGATGTTCCGCATGGCCTGGGTCACGTCCATCATCCGCTCCCGCCATTTCTGCGCTTTCTTGGTGTCCACACCCCCCTTGCCCGTCAGGTCGATGGTTTCCAGGAAACCCGCCACCGCCCGGCGCAGGTGCTCGGGCACGTACTTCTTCTCCCCCGGCTTCAGCAGCCAGCCCGATAGCTCCCGGCTTGTCCGTTCAATCCGCTTGCGCAGCTTCTGCTTTACCTCCGTGTCCGCCATAGCCTGCCGCCGCGCCCGGGCCTTGGCCCGCGCCTCCAGCAGCTGCTCCTCCTTCCGCTCCAGCCGTTCCCGGAAGCGCTGGGCGTCGGCGTCCCTCCTGCGCTTCTGCTCGTTGGCGTCCTTCGCTTCCAGCCACCGGCGCAGCAGGTCGTCCTTTGCCCGTTCAGCCCGGTGGGCCGCCTTGGCCTGCTCCAGCCGGGTCTTGGCTTCTTCCCGGCTCTCCTGCAGCCGCCGGGCGAATTCGCCCTTCAGCCGCGTCATTTTCTGCGCCTGCCGGTCGGCGTAGGTTTTCATCTCCGGCAGGTCAAAATATTGGTTGTAGACCCAAAGGAACAGGTCATAGGCCGCCTCGTCGATGTCATAACCGTAGGGGTTCACGTATTGGGGCTGCATCATCTCCACAATATCCGCCAGCTGGGCGACCTGCTCTCCCTCCGTGGCCTCCGGGTCGAAGAGCCAGGGCGCCATGCCCGAAAGCTCCTGCCAGGCCGCGTCCAGGCTTGCGCCCCGGTTCCCCAGCTTCACGCCGCGCCCCACCAGCGCCCGGTAATCCCGGTAGCTCCCAGCCACCGCCGCCGCTTCCTCCCGCTGGCTTTCCGATAGCCGAATGGCCGTTTCCTTCAGGTAGGCCCGCGGTTCTGCGTATAGCTCGTAGGCCTCCCGGTCGATCTCGCTGGACGCTTCCAGCACCCGCCGGATCATCCCCGTCCCCATCTGGGCCAGCTCCTCCCAGGCCGGGTTTTCCGCGTTCCCCAGGTAGTCGAACATCCGGGTCAGGTTCTCCGCCAGCGTCGCCCGGTCGTAGCTGGAGTGTGCCTGCCGCAGCAGCCGCCCCGCCAGCCTGTTCACGCTCTCCGGCTTCACCCGGTGCCCGCCGGTCAGCTTGAATTGCGCCTTCAGGCTCTCCAGCGCCGCCTTCAGCCGCTCGTTTTCAGCCAGCAGCGCCCGCGTATCCACCTCCGCCGTATCCTTCAGCGAGAAGCGCAGCTTCTTCAGCCCCTCCAGCTTCGCTCGTTCCCGCTCCAGCGCCCGGGCCTTGGCCGCCCTTTGCGCCCCGTCCAGGAAGCCGTCCGGCACATATTTCAGAAATTCCCCGTCCTCCGGGTTGATATTTGCCAATAATTCGCGTAAACTAAGGGTGAAGCCGGATTCATTTCCGGCGTCAGGGATGCGAACAGCCATTGCGGGCCTATCTTCGGATGGGTTTTCAGTGGTGAAGACCGCATCCTTTAAGTTGAAGCCGGGAACAGCCGCGGAAAGAACGCCAGCCTCATGCTGGAAATGTTGGGCCGTGGTAAAGACCCCGGCTTCTATTTTGTTGAGCGTAACGGCTACATACAGTTCATTGTCTTTTTCTACGAACTCCTTGATCTCTAGCTGGACGGGGACAATCCCACCATCTTGATAAGCCGATACCAGAACATACACCCGTTGTAAATCCGGATCCTCCCGGCGCGTGCCCTGGTATTTGTCCCCGTGTATTTCCAGGGGAATGGCGTTTTCGATAATCCGATCCAGGCTGGCCAGCATCCTGCCAAAGGAAGCGTAGTCGGCGTTCCTGGCCGTCTGCTTGTTTACGCTTTCTTCAAATCCACGCCAGGAAAACTCGAACTCCACCTCGGCGGCGCGGTTCACATACCGCTTGCCCAGGCCGAATTTCTCATACAGGGTCTTCACATAGCGCCGGGCGTCCCGCCGGGTCGAGCGCGCCAGTCTTTCCGCTTCGACCTCCGTCAGCTTTGACGCTTCCCCATCGTACCGTGGAACCTGGATCTCCGCGTCCTTCAGCGCCTCATACCGTTCCTCCTCCGTCATTCCTTCCTTTAGAGAGAATTTCGGTTTTTCCTTGCCTTGGGATGGATCGGATGGTATACTGTCTGCGGAAGCGCTAGGCTGTGTAACGTCTTGGACGTACGCCCCGGGGTCTAAAGTGGCATCGGGAGAAACAGCAAGCGCTTTCTTCGTTTCAATAATCTTTTTGTAGGCAGCCGGCACCTGTCCCAATGGAGCTTTTATCATCTGCCTACCGGTTAATACTCTTTCGTTTACCACTTCTTCTACATAATAGGTGGTGTCCACATGATCCGCCACATAGAGGATTCCATTTCTTTCTTCGTTATAATAGATACGATTTGCGTGGCGGATAATAAAGGGGATCGCTTGAATATCGCCGATTGTAATACCATATTGTTTGTCCGAAAGGATACCATGACGGTTTCTGATATGCCGGATATTATTGTCTGAAATCGTATGCACGGCATTTGAAGCAATATGCACTCCGTTTTTCAGCAGCTCCTGTCGCAATTGTGGTGCAATTTTCCCTATAATAAAACTTGGATGCGCATTATGATTAGGGCCAGATAAGGCGTTTTGAACGTATTCATCATAATTTGCCTTTCGCTCTTGCGACATTCCCATATCTTCCGCAGAAAGTTTTAGGCTGTACTCCATTTTCTGTTTGGATGAATTTTCCTGCGCCCCCTCCATGGCGGCGGCAAAGGCCTGCTCCATGTCCCGCAGGCTGTCCAGATCCCGCTTCAGGGCCGCAGCCTGCCGCCAGGACTGGGACTGGGCCAGCCTGTCCAGGGCGTCCTGTAGGTTCTTCACAAGCTCCTGGAGGAAGGCCCGCACCTTCACCGCCAGCGGCCGGTTCGCCAGGGCCAGCTCCCGCACAAAGCCCTCGTCCGCCAGCACCGAAGGCAGGCTGTTGGCCACCACCTCCTCCAGGGCCGCTTCCCGATCATACCCGAACTGCTCCATCTGGTAGCGGATCAGCGCCTCCAGGTCCTGCCCGTTGGCCTCCAGCGCCGCCTGCACCGCCCGCTGCAGCTCCCCATAGCCCTCCGCGTTCCACTCCCGGATATAGTGGGTCATCTCGTGCATGGCCACATAGGCGAAGGCTCCCTCCTGCGCTGTGGCCGAGAGGTAAATCTTCCCGCTTTCCGGGTCGTACAGGCCGTTGACGTCCGCCTCGATCACCGTCCCGCCAATGGTCTTGCCCTGCAGCGTATCGACCAGCACGACCTCCACGCCATAGCGACGCGCCATCCGGTCGATCAGATCAAGCTGCGCCCGGTTCTTCTTCAGCGCCGTCTTCGCCGCTTGCGTCAGGTCTTCCGCTTGGTAGGCCCGCGTCAGCCCCGGCCGCGCATTCTTTTGCCCTTCCCTGCGTATACTGGTGTTGACACCGCCTGCCTTTGGTGGTATGGTGTCAGTGGGCACAGCGCTTTCTCCGGAGCGCGCTTCGGCGTATAACCGGTTGCTGTGCCCATTTTTTTGTTTAGAAGCAATGGTCGTAGGCTGCATATTTATGATGTCATATAGAATCAGTTCTCCATTTTTCTTGGTTGCCACGATAACTGATGCCGTATAGTCGTTGCTCCCCACACGCAATTGCACTTCTCCCCGTGCGAATTCCTGAATATCATCCTTACGCGGATGCATCAATGCCTCGTTAACGTATTCTCTCGACGCGCGAAGCATTTCGTCCGCGTTATCGGTGGCCCGTAACTTATCGGCATAGGCGGCTTGATCGTTTTGCAGCGCCCATTGCATATATTTGGAATAGGTTATCTCCTTACGGCTTTTGCCGTTTATATGAATCACATTATTCCCAATGGTCACGCCGTTGGGGAATTTTTTTGCCAGATTGTCTCTTACGGTCTTGACCCAATCCTTCCTGGGTACGCCCGCCAGGATATCCTCGTCCACCTCCACATAGGGTCGATTCTCGCTGTCATATCGGATCGAATATTTGGGGCCTCCGTCCTGCTTTGCCCCGCTTCTGGCGTTCTCCCCCGCCGCATAGGCGTATTGGAAGGATGCCGCCGGAAGCTCGGCGGCATAGGGGCTGGCCGCCCGGGCCTGCTCCTGGCTTTTCCCGGTGCGCGCCGCGCCATAGGCGGCCATGAACCCGCTGGCATAGGCCGGCGCCGGCGTCGTGCCGTCGTATCCCGCGATGAAACTTCTCGCCCCCTGGGCGTCCAGCATCCCCGCCTCGCCGTATAGCCGATCCAGCGCCGGGTCGTCAAAGGAAAGGTCGTCCGCCGCCGCCGTGCCGCCGTCCTCCAGGCGCACGTAAACCGTTCCATCCTCCACGGAGGCGATTCCCATAACCCGCGCCCGCGCCCCGCTCTCGTTGAAGGTGGCCTCCGCCCCCTGGCCCGTCTGGTTTCCTTCGGTTTCCAGGGCCGCCCGGGCGCGTTCCGTCCGGGTCTGCGCTTCGCCCGCCGCCTGGTAGGCAGCCGCCCGCAGCGGGTCGGCTTCCGTCGCAGCGGGGCTTGCGCCCTCCGCCCCGTCGGCCGCCGTCTCCTTGGGCTCCATCATAAAGGACAGGTCGCCGCCGGCTTCGGCGTAGGCCGTCAGCAGCTCGCCCAGGTTGCTGTTGTTCCGCCGGATACGTCCCTCCTGCATTTCCCGGGCCATGGACGCCGTTTTCCCGTCCGGGGATTGGGCCGCCCGCTCCATGAGCTCGGCGTCCTTGCCCGCCGTTACCACGTTCTTCCCGCGCTGGCTGGCGGATAGCCCGTTTTTCACCGTGCTGGGGCCCTCCATGATCCCCGCCGTCAGCGCGCCCATCAGGAAGGAATAGGCCGCATCCGGGGTAAACAGGCGCAGCTCGTTGTCCTCCCCGAAGCATAGGTTCCGGAATGCCGGCTCCAGGATTTCCTGCAGGTATTCCTCCACGCCCTCGCCTGTCGCGTCGATGATCCCTTCCACCGCTATCCGCCCCAGCGCGCTGTCGATGTTCCGGACCGCTGTCCGCGCCGCGTGCCCGGTGGCCTTGCCGCCCAGCTTCGATATGCCGCCCAACAGGTAGCTGAGCCCCGCTTCCGACGCCCCTACTAAGGCGGCATAGTTCCGCGCCTGTTTCGGGTCGTAGCCCTGCTTCACCATCTCGTTGTAGGCGTTGCCCCCGGCGCTGGTCCCCAGCGTCAGGCTGCCCACCCCCTCCGCCAGCCACTTCGGCGCGCCCAGGTGGGCCGTTACCGTCGAAAGCAGGATGGACGGGGCCATGTTGGCGCTGGTTGTCACAGCGTCATAGGCCGCCTGCCCCAGCGTTGATCCCCCCAGCCATTCCGGCAGCTTCAGCCCCCACTCCCCCAGGTCCTCCCGCACCGCTCCCGATGCGTATTGGATCTCCGTGCTGGGCAGCGCTTCTTTCGATAGGTTCTGCCTCATGCCGGTTGCGAATTGATCCAACCCCGCCATGGCGCCGAAGGCCAGCTGCATCGGGCGGTTGTCGTTCATTCGGCCGGCCATCGCCAACCCGCTGCGGGCGTTCAGCCCTTCCTCCAGCATGTCCAGGTACTCCTGGGCTTTTTCTTTGCCCTCTTTGGCCAAGAGGTAGTTGTAGATGGACGTTTCCTCATCGCTCATGTGCTGGTAGCTGCGGTTTACCAGGCCCCCTCCCCCGTTTGCGGTGATCTGCTGAAGCGCCGCTTTATCCAGGTTTTCTTTGTTCTGGGAAAAGGTGACGGGATTGGCGATCTCCTTGGCAAAGGGCCGCCAGTCCCCAATAGAAAGGCCTCGGCTGGCCTCCTCCCAGGTGGGGTTTTCCATCTCCGCGCCCCTTCGGCTGTAGGCGTCAAAGTCCGGGGCCGTCAGGACGCCCTCCTCGGCCATGTATAGCTTGTGCAGGCGGATGTCGCGCCGCAGCCGGGCCTCCGTCTCCGCCACCGTCTGCTCCAGCTTTTCATATTCTGCTGCGGGCATGGCGTTTTGGTCCGAATCCACCCTTTCCAGCAGCCCCTGGGCGGCGGCGATCTTTTTTTCGGTGTCCGCCACGTCCAGCGCCAGCAACCGCTCCCGTTCCTGCTGTGCGCGTTCCTGGGCGTCGGCCTGCTGAAGCAGCCCTTGGGCGATCTTCATGCGCCCTTCCAGCTGCCTCCCCGTCAGCCCGTTGGCTTGGGCCTGCTTTGCGGCGTGATAGCTGTAGGGGAGCTTGTCCGATACGCTGTAAGGCGTTTCGGGCCTCAAGGCAGGGGCCGCGCCCGGGTTCTCGTAGGCATACCGCCCTGCTATGCCTGCTGCCGCTCCAGCGGCCGCGGTGCGGGCCGCGGCGTTGCGCTGCTCCATGGCCGCCCGCTGTGCGGCCAGCCGCTGGAGCCGGTATTCGGATTGTTGGGCGGCCTTAACCGCCGTCTCCGCCTCGGCCTTCACGCGCTTTTGGGTATATCCGCCGGTGGGCGAGTCGTTGTAGCTCCCGTCGTACCATTCGGGGTGCTCCTGCATCTGCCGCTCCACGGCCGCCTTCATTCGGGCCCTGCGCTCGTCCCTGCTCCCGTATGCCATTATTTTTTCTCCTTATTTTTGGCGTTCTGAGCCTTTTTCCATGCGTTGATCCGGGCGATCTCCTGGTTATAGGGATCCGCGCCCATCTGGGCCATGGCGCTGTATAGATCCGATGACGGGTTCCCGCTGGTCACGGATTTGGCCAACGCGTTCCGGTCCTTAGCGTAGTCCAGGTAGGAGCGCGCCGGCGTCAGGGGGATGGGTTCGGGCTTATCGTCGTTCGGATCCACCTTGCGCTTGGCGCTGCTGCCGCCGGAGCTGCCGCCGCGCTTGGCCGATTGCAGCGCCAGGTCGTATTCCGCCTGCCAGTTGGCCTGGGCCTGCTCGTCCATCAGCTTCTGGTACCAGTAGCCCCGATCCGCCTCCCAGGCCGTGCGGTCGTTCAGGTAGCGGTTATAGTCCTGGGCCGACATATCGTTGTACCGGTTATAGTAGTAGTTCAGGTCGTTGTAGTAGTCGGATACGTCGCTCCGGTAGCGGTTATAGTCGCGCTCGTCCATCCCCTGCAGCAGGCTGATATCGGCCATATCCCGGTTGATCCCGTCCTGATACATCTGGTAGGCTGCGTCCCGCAGCTCGGGGATCACGTCGTTCAGCCCCTGCAGGTAGCCCTGGTATGTCTGCTGGCCCACCGTCTGCGCGTAAGAGTTGCCGTATCCGCCCGAAAGCGCCGCCGCCGCCCCCATGGCGTCGTTCATCGCCAGCTTGCCCTTTTGCTGATATTGGTTGGCGTATTGCTGGTAGAGCGGGTCGGCGTTAAAGTCATAGGTGAACTCCTCCCGGTTCAGCGCGCCGTTCAGCAGCGCGTCGATCTGTTCTTCGTATTTGCTCCGGTATTCTCCGGGCTTTTTGCCCTCGTATTCCTTCAGAGCCGCCAGCGCGTCGCTTACATCCTGGGAGGGGGCGTAGTCCCCGGGCTCCTTCCCCTCGTATTCGCTCAGCCAGTCCGCTGTGGTTTTCCTGCTTTCCCCAGCCGCGCTGCCGGCTGAAGCGCCCGCGCCGTAGAGCGCGCTCCAGGTGTTTTGCCCCGCAATGCCGTCTACCGCGAGGTTGTTCTTGGCCTGGTAGTCGCGCACAGCGGCCTGGGTTTTGCTGCCGAAGATACCGTCCACTGAAAGGCCGTATCCGTTCTGGTTCAGCAGCTTTTGCAGCTCCGATACCGAAGCGCCACGGGAGCCGTTTTTTACCGTGGAATAGGATGCCATGACTCCTCCTTTCTTACGCCGGCGGGGCGGGCCACGCTACCGCGTCAATGTCGTCGTGCGTTACGGCCTGGGGCAGGTCGCGGAGGGCCTGGCGGTATTCGCGCCAGCGCCAGATGGCCTCGTCGGAAAGGTCGTTGTCGATCATCTGCGTCCAGTCGCTCTCATCCAGCAGCCGGTTCCGCCGCGCCCGCAGCAGCGCCATCCTGGCTTCATATACCTCCGCGCCTTCTGTGTCATCGGTCAAGAGCGCCCTGTCCCGGATGCCGCTGATCCTCGTCCCATCCGTAAGCCTCACCCAGTCCTCGCCCATCTCCGCCACCGGGTGGTTGTCGTAGTAGATCATCTTCTTCTCCTATACATAGGTAATCGTCAGTACCGCCCCCGTGGGGTAGAATTTCAGGTAGGGCGAGCTGTTGTTGGGCGCGGCAATGGCGATCCCCTTGGCCGTCCCCGCCTTCAGCGCCTCCCCAAAGCTATTGGGTAGTGTGATCGTCTTGGTGTCGCCCCGGTCCCAGGCCACCCCGCTGGCCGCCGTCCCGGAAAAGGAAGGTACTGCGTTGGGCAGGGCGGTATAGTTGTGCAGGTAGAAGGTGGGCTGCTGGGGCGATGCGCTGCCGTTGGCTGTGGCGTACCGCCGGCAGGTAAAGGTCACCTTCTGGATGGTTTTGCCCGAAAGCGCAGTCTTGATGGCGCTGTAATCAAAGAACCACATCCCGCGTTTGTATTTGCCGCTGGTGTAGGCGCCCTGGAATACGTCGCTCTCCTGGTACAGATCCCCGGCCCGCACGCTGCCCCCGCCGGTGGAGGTAAAGCTTGCCGTCACCGGCACAGCCACCGCGCCGCCCTGGGCCGTCTGGGTGGGCGTGGAGCTGAAGTCAAAGACCTTGCCCGATTGTTCCACATAGGCCGCGGCGGTGCCGTAGGGGGCGGCGCCCGCCAGCATAATGATGGAACCGGAGTAAGCGACGACGCCGTTGCGGGCTGTTCCCTTTGTTTTCGATAGGTATACTTGCGATTCTTGTACGCACATCACTGAGCATCCCAGGCTATCGTTGCCGTAGTTGGCGTTAATGTCGCAGCTTTGAACCCAGCCGGAACTATTGCGGATATATATAGCGCGGCTTGTTGCGCCATTCGTGTTAATCGTAAGATCGGTAAAGTTAAATTTGCAGCTATCGATCGCCAACGTATATTGGCCTTCGTCGTAGGGTTTGCGCGTGTCTACGATTTTTCCGTTTTGTACGTACACACGGCCTTTAGCCGATTCGATTTCTATATAACCCTTGAGGGTATAACCGTTTAGATTAAGGGAAATTGTATTGAAAATACGGTTTACGATCCTGACGTTTTCCGTAATGTTGCTTACAAGCTGAATGATTACG
>JAGBDS010000100.1 GCA_017937405.1 Oscillibacter sp. | reverse complement strand
GGAGCTTGGATTTGTGGAGCTTGGCCTGTTCGCTGTCCTGATGAAACTTCTGGCCACCGTGACCAGAAGCACCGCCCGGTCTACTCTGTCTGTTTTCCATTGGCGGCGTCCTCCGGCTTGGTGGTCAGCAGATTGTAAATCTCTCCTCGAGGGAAACGGTCTGCAAACGGAATCGTCACGCTCCCATAGAACAGCAGGCCCTCACCAGAATTGGACTGCGTGATATAGGAAAGCTGGTGCTCCGATATGCCGAGCTGTTTTGCGATGATCGCCCGGTCACTTTGGGCCTGTGACAGAAGCACCATGAAATCCGTGTTGTCCAGAATGTTCTCGATCTCCCGGCTGGCCAGCAGGTCTTTGACGTTCTGCGTCAGGGCCGACGGCACACAGCCCTTTTTGCGAAGCATCTTCCAGACGGCCACGAAGTAGCTGGCGGTCAGCGGATCGCGCAGAAGAATATGGAACTCGTCGAAGTAGCACCACGTCGAAACGCCGTTTTTGTAGTTGGCATTGACCGCCGAAGTGACAAAATCGTTGGTGATGTGCATGGCGATCTTGCGGAGGTTTTCACCCATGCCTTTCAGCACGAAGCACACCACGCGGGAATTGAGGTTGACGTTGGTGGGGTGATTGAACAGGTTGAGGGAGCCTGTGCAGTAAAGCTCCAATGCCGTGGCGATCCGCTTGGCCTCGGGTTCGGGCTGTTTCAGCAGCTCCTCGTACAAATCTTGGAGCAGGGGCGGCTTGGCCGTTTCCAGCCCCAGCGCGATCTCCCGGTACACCTGACGCACACAGCGGTCAATCACGGTTTTCTCAATGGGCTGCAAGCCCTCCTTGCCGCCCACGATCAGCTCGCACAGGGACAGCAGAAAATCCGCTTTCATGGAAAGGGGGCTGTCCTCGTCGTTGACGCTCATTTGCAGATCCATCGGGGAAATGTGGTTCGGGCTGTCCGGGGCAATCTCGATCACCTGACCGCCCAGCCGCCGCACCAGCGGCGCATATTCCCCCATCGGATCTACTACCAAAATTCGATCCTGGGGAATGGTCAGAAAAACATTGAGCAGCTCCCGCTTGGCGGCGAAGCTTTTACCACTACCCGTCGAGCCGAGATACAATCCGTTGGCGGATTTCAGCTTTTTGCGGTCAGCCATGATGACGTTATGGGAAAGGGCGTTCATGCCGTAATAGAGGGACGGCCCATCCATGCGAAGCTCCCGCGTCATAAAGGGAATAAAGATGGCCGTGGAGCTGGTTGTCATGCCCCGCTGGATTTCAACGCCGTTATAGCCCAGCGCCAGCGAGGACATATAGCCCTGCTCCTGCTGCCAGTCCAGCCGCTTCAAAGCACAGTTATACTTCTGCGCGATGCCGCCCACCGTGAAAATATCGTTTTCCAACCGCTCCCGCGTGGGGGCGGTGTTGACGATCAGGAACGTCAGGAGGAACATTCGCTCATTGCGGGACTGGAGCTCGGCCAGCAGGTCTGCCGCGTCCTTGGAAAAGGTAACGAGGTCTGGCGGGAGAATATCGGGATCGTACCCAGCGCGGGTGGCCTTGCGCTGTTCCTCCACCTTCATTTTGTCGATGTCGGAGATTTTACCCTTGACCGTCTTAATGGCTTTGACCTGATCTACCGTCTGAATGTGCATGGTGACGGTCAGCTCCGCGTCCAATTCCAAAATCTCCAGCAAGAGCTTGTCCGACATTTCCGACGCCATGATCTGTAAATAGGACGCCGCGCCCCACGTCTGGCCCACACGGAACAGCCGGGACTGTCGGAAGTCGAAGCTGTCCGGGACGATAAAATCTTTCGTCCCCAGCCCGGTATGGGCGATGTCAGCCCACTTGAAGCGGAACGGCTCCCGGCTGCCGGGGTGGAGCTGGCCGTGGAGCAGGGCCAAACGTTCCCGCCCGTCGAGGGGTTGGGACTGCACCCCCAGCCGCTTAAAGTTGCCCGTGACATCGGCCTCCACACGCTCCAGCCGGGGGCGTGCGGCAGCCACGTTCTCAGCGGGGATACCGAAAGTGATGTACTTGGATCGCTCAATACCGTTGTTGCTCTTGGCAATCTGGTTTTTCAGCATCCCGGTGAACTCGGCCCGGACGCTGTTGTACTCGTCCTCGGCGGGCTGGATATTCACCTTATAGCGGCCCCCGGAGCGGGAGCGGCGATTGATAAAGGAGAGCTGGAACGGCAAGGAGCTGTCAAAGTAGTTGAGGAACGAACTCCAGCCCCCGAAGATGGCCGTCTGATCCTCCGCCGAAGCCACGGAGTAATTGATGTCCTCGTATTCCACGGTTTTTGTGAACAGACCGTTGGGGAGCTGACAAATGCCGTCCGGGAGCATCCGCACATAGGGGACGGTCTGCTGGGCTGATATGGTGGCCGGGCGATTACCGGCCCGAATCAGGCTTTTTCTTTTCTTGGGGCTTCTGGTCAAAAGCATCCTCCTTTCCCGCAAATGGGGCGTAAATGTTCTGCGTCTGATAGGGCCTCACGCCGGGGCGGGTGAACTTGGCCCGGAGGATATTCCGCACCACCTTTTCAAAGGGCAG
>JAGBDS010000099.1 GCA_017937405.1 Oscillibacter sp. | reverse complement strand
CCGGTCATACTTGCCGATGATCTTGGGCTCGAAGGAGCCGTTCCGGTCCCGGGGCACCTTGATGTCCACCTCGCCCAGCTGGGTCTTGACGGTCTTCTTCGTGTAGCCGTTGCGGTAGTTTCTGGGGGTTCCCTCCAGCGCGTCCGAGCGCTCGCAACGCTCTCGACCAAGCTCCTCGTCCATCTCCACTTCCATGACGGTCTGGATGACGTCCCGGAACATTTCCATCATGGCCTCCATGATCTCCGTCGTGCTGGTAAAGTGCTGGCTCTGAACGTATTCCTTCAACAAATCCTGTGGTACCGACTGCATAATCTTCGTCTCCTCGTCTTGAATGTTTGATCTCATTCTTGACTCAGTCGAAGATTTTCATACTGTCGAGGTTCGTCGATTACACAGAATTTTCTGCGGTCTCCCCTTTAGGGGCGTGCCCGGAAAATCTGCGCGATTGGCAGACCGTTCGACGAGCCTATAGGCTCTGCCCGGGACATGCCCCAAGGGGGCTTGTGCATACCACCGGCACGGCCGGTGGTTATGATTCACAGGCTTTGTTCAGCAAGCCGATCAGCTCATCCTTACCCATTCCTTTTTCCGCGGAAAAAGGAATCAGAATGTCCTCGTCTGTCAGCTCCAGCGTCTCCCGAATCAGTGCCAATGCAGGCTCCACCTGGCTCTTTTTCAGCTTATCCAGCTTGTTCGCCACGATGATCTCCGGGCAGCCGCTCTCCCGGAACCAGCCGTGCATGACCTTGTCGTTTTCTGTGGGCTTGTGGCGAATATCCACGATCAGCACGCCAGCGGTGATGGCGTCGGCGCCCTCCTGGAAATAGGTCTCCATCAGCTTTGCCCAGCGTTCCTTCTCCGCCTGACTGACCTTGGCGTAGCCGTAGCCCGGCAGGTCCACCAGATAAGCCCGGTCATCCACCAAAAAATAGTTGATCTGGGTGGTCTTTCCGGGAGAGGCACCCACATAGGCCAGATTTTTCCGGTTCAGCAAGCGGTTGATGACGGAGGACTTTCCCACATTGGACCGGCCCGCGAAAGCAAACTGAGGCAGACCGTCTTTCAAAAAGTCCTTGGGCGCCCCGGCGGAACGGCTGAATGCGGCTTTTCCAAAATTCAAAGGCATCAGTGCCCTCCTTTTCTTACTGACGCAGTCCTGCGTCACTCACCGTCTCCCGGTTGATGGGGGCGAAAGCGGCTACCCGCCCGGCGATCTCCTCCCGCACTGGGTCAGATTCCGGGCACAGGGCCTCAACAAACACCTGGTCCACCGTCTCCACAGGCACGAACCGCAAAGCGGCCCGGACGGTCTGGTCGATCTCCTCCAGGTCCCGGACATTGTCCTTCGGGATCAGCACCGTACCGATGTGATTCCGCAGAGCGGCCATGCTTTTTTCCTTCAAGCCGCCGATGGGCAGCACCCGTCCCCGTAAAGTGACTTCACCTGTCATCGCAACGCCTGCCTTGACTTTCCGGCCTGTCAGAGCGGACAGCATGGCGGTGGTAACGGCGATACCGGCAGAGGGCCCGTCCTTGGGCACAGCGCCTTCCGGGAAGTGGACGTGGATGTCCTTGGTCTTGTAGAAATCGGCCTCGATGCCCAGCACCGCCGCCCGGCTCCGCAGGCAGCTCAGGGCCGCCTGAGCAGATTCTTTCATTACGTCGCCCAGGTTTCCGGTCATCTCCAGCTTGCCGGAGCCCTCCATCACATTGACCTCAACTTCCAAAATCTCACCGCCGGCCTCGGTCCAGGCCAGGCCGTTCACCACGCCGGTCTCCTCTTTCTCCGTGTGGAGGGCAGGGGGATAGGGCTGGCAGTCCAGCAGCTTGGGCAAGTCTTTTTCTGTAACAGTGACTCGCTTTACATCCCCTGCAATCAGGCGCATATCTGTCTTCCGGCAGACAGCAGCCAGCCGCCGCTCCAGAAGACGCACGCCGGACTCCCGGGTGTAGTCCCGGATGATGGCCCGCAGCACATCGTCGCTCATACGAATGGTGCCCTTCTTCAGTCCATGCTCCTCCATCTGCTTGGGCAGCAGATGCCGCTTGGCGATCTGCACCTTTTCCTCGTCGGTGTAGCTGGAGAGCTGGATGACCTCCATACGGTCCATCAGAGGTCTTGGAATGGTATCGCTGGTATTGGCAGTGGTGATAAACATGACCTTGCTCAAATCCACGGGAATTTCCAGGAAGTGGTCCCGGAACGCGTAGTTCTGCTCGCTGTCCAGCACCTCCAGCAGGGCGGACGCCGGGTCGCCCCGGTAGTCATTGCCCAACTTGTCGATCTCGTCCAGCAACAAAAGGGGATTCATAGACCCGCTACGGCTGATGGCCTCAATGATGCGGCCGGGCATGGAGCCTATGTACGTCTTGCGGTGGCCCCGGATGTCCGCCTCATCCCGGACGCCGCCCAGAGAAATGCGGGCCAGCTTCCGGTTCAGCGCTTTGGCGACGGAAATAGCAATAGAGGTCTTACCCACACCGGGAGGGCCCACCAAGCAGATGATCTGCCCCTTCCCCTCCGGGTTCATCTGGCGGACCGCAATGGTCTCCAGAATGCGCTCCTTCACCTTTTCCAGGCCAAAATGGTCCTTGTCCAGAACCTTGCGGGCAGCGTCCACGCTGACCCGTTCCTTCGTATAGGTCTTCCAGGGCATCTCCAGGCACACATCCAAGTAGTTGCGGATGACGGCGCCCTCGGCGCTGCCGAAGGGCTGCTTGGAGAGCTTGTTGACCTCCTTCATCAAATGCTTCTGGGTATCCTCGTCCAATTCGAGGGCCATGATCTTCTGGCGGTAGGTGTCGATCTCATCGTCGCCATCTTCCTCCCCCAGCTCGTTCTGGAGGACACGAATTTGTGTCCGCAGGATCTGGTCCCGCTGGGAACGGGCCAGCTGATCCCGTACCTTGCCCTCCATCTCATGCTCAAAGCCCAGGACGTTGCACTCCCGGGCCAGGAAGCCGTTCAGTTTCCGCAGGCGGATAAAAGGCGCCATCTCCTCCAAAATCTCCTGCTTGTCGGTATGGCGCAGGGCGATATTCTGGGTAATGAAGTCCGCCAGATATCCCACATCCCGGCAGTCCATCACCGTGGTGATAATCTCATCCGGCACACTTCCAGCCAGCTCCGCGTATTCGCTGAACAAATTCCAGGTCTGGCGGAGCAGCGCCTCGGTCCGGGGACTGCGGCGGAACGCCTCAGAGTCTTCCTCCTCCGCCAGCGTCTCCACGTTGGCCTGCAGGAAGGGCTCCGTCTGCCACAGGCGGCGCAGCCGCGCCCGATAGCGGCCCTCTACCATCACCCGCATGGAGGTGGCAGACAGCCGCAGGATCTGGCTGATGTGGGAGACCGTTCCGATCTCATACAGGTCCTTCTCAACAGGAGCGTTGACGCCGATCTCCCGCTGCGTAACCAGGAAAATTTCCTGGTCCGCCTCCATAGCCCGCTGCAGGGCGGTAATGGAGATGGGGCGCTCCACATCGAAGGTCAGAGTCATATGGGGGAAAACCGTCAGGCCTCGGAGAGCCAGAACGGGAATATTCATCGTCATGGGTTCCATAGGATCGATTTCCTTTCTTGGAAATGGAAAAGAGGGAGAGGCGTTTCGACGTCCCTCCCTCCTGATTTAAGACGCCGACTTAGGAGCGGAGCCGCCCTTGGCGGACTTCTCGCCCTTGCCGGTGTTCAGTTTCACGGAATAGCTGATTTTCTCAGGGTCCCGGGTCAGCTCCGGGGTCCCCTTGCCCTCCACGCAGTCCTTCGTGATGACGACCTTGACGATGGTGGGGTCAGAGGGGATGTCATACATGACCTGGGTCAGGATACCCTCCATCACAGCCCGCAGGCCCCGGGCGCCAATATTGCGCTCAATGGCCTTGTCTGCGATGGCGTCCAGCGCCTCCGTCGTGAACTCCAGGTCCACGTCGTCATATTCCAGCAGCTTCTTGTACTGCTTCACCAGGGCGTTTTTCGGCTCCTGGAGGATGCGTACCAGGTCTTCCCGCTTCAACGCATTCAGCGGCGCGATGACCGGCAGACGGCCCACCAGCTCGGGGATAATGCCGAACTTCAGAATGTCGTGAGGCTGGACCTCATGGAGGATCTTATCCATGTCCTTGTCCTTCTTGCCCTGGACATTGGCGCCGAAGCCGATGCTCTTCTGGTCCAGACGGCGCTCGATGATTTTCTCCAACCCGTCGAAAGCGCCGCCGCAGATGAACAAAATGTTCTTCGTGTTCACCTGGATGAACTCCTGATGGGGGTGCTTCCGGCCGCCCTGCGGCGGCACGTTGGCGACGGTACCCTCCACGATCTTCAGCAGCGCCTGCTGCACACCTTCGCCAGACACGTCCCGGGTGATGGAGGTGTTCTCGCTCTTCCGGGCGATCTTGTCGATCTCATCCACATAGATGATGCCGTGCTCAGCCCGCTCCACATCGAAATCAGCGGCCTGGAGCAGACGCAGGAGGATGTTCTCCACATCATCGCCCACATAGCCGGCCTCGGTGAGAGTGGTGGCGTCGGCAATGGCGAAAGGCACCTTCAGAATGCGGGCCAGGGTCTGGGCGAACAGCGTCTTGCCGGAGCCGGTGGGGCCCAGCATCAGGATATTGCTCTTCTGGAGCTCCACATCCTCGTCGCCGCCGAAGAAAATGCGCTTATAGTGGTTATATACTGCAACAGACAGGGCCACCTTGGCCTCCTCCTGCCCGATGACGTACTGGTCCAGAACGTCCTTGATCTCCCGCGGCGTGGGGAGCTGGTCAGGAATGTCCTCCATAGGGTCGGAAGGACTGTCAAACCCGTCGCTCAGGATGCTCATGCAAAGCTGCACACACTCGTCGCAGATGCGCACGCCAGGACCCTGGATCATGCGGTGGACCTGGTTCTCGTGCTTGCCGCAGAACGAGCACCGCAGGGACTTTTTGCCGTCGTCGCTCATGGTCGTTACCTCAGTTCTCGCTTAGTTACTTTTTGATGATGATCTTATCCACCAGGCCGAATTCCTTGGCCTCGTCGGCAGTCATCCAGTGGTCCCGCTCGGAGGCGACCTTGATCTCCTCGGCGGTCTTGCCGGTGTTCTCCGCCAGGATCTGGTTCAGCTTCTTCTTGATCCGCAGGAAATGCTCCACGTCGATCTCCATGTCCGTCACCTTGCCCTGGGTGCCGGCAGAGGGCTGATGGATCATGATCTCCGCGTTGGGCAGGGCAAAACGCTTACCCTTGGCGCCGGAGGACAGCAGGAACGCACCCATGCTGGCGGCCATACCCACGCAGATGGTGGACACGTCGCACTTGACATACTGCATGGTATCATAGATGGCCATGCCGTCGGTGACAGAGCCGCCGGGGCTGTTGATATAGAACTGGATGTCCTTGTCCGGGTCCTGAGCCTCCAGATACAGCATTTGGGCCACCACCAGACTGGCGGTGGTGGCATTGACCTCCTCGCCCAGGAAAATGATGCGGTCGTTCAGAAGGCGGGAGAAAATGTCGTAGGAACGCTCGCCCCGGCTGGTCTGCTCGACGACGTAAGGGACTAAACTCATGAGAAAAACCTCCAATCATTTGTGCCTATAAACCATTCTCTCATGATACCACAGGCACCATGAGAGAATGTGTCGAATCTGTAAAAAATCGTTGGGAAAAGATTCGTGCTTATTCGGCGTCCTTCTCAGCGGGGGCTTCCTCAGTCTCAGCCTTCTTGGTGGTCTTCTTCTTGGCGGCAGGCTTCTTGGCGGGCTTCTCCTCGCCCTCAGCAGCCTCAGCCTCATCCTCGGCCTTCTTAGCGGCCTTCTTGGCGGTCTTCTTCTCGGGCTTGGTAGCAGTGGCGCTGTCCACTACCACGGCCACAGCCTTCTGGCTGATGAGCTGATCCTTCACCTGCTCAGCCTGGAGATACTTCTTGACCATCTCCACATCCATACCGTACTGCTCAGCCAGACGCTTGAACTCGGCCTCGACCTCCTCATCGGTGGCGTCCAGGTTCTCAGCCTTGATGATGGCGGCAACAGCCAGGTCCATCCGCACCTGACGGGTGGCGGGCTCCTTGGCGTCCTCCAGCAGCTTACCCTCGTCCATACCGGTCATCTGCATGTACTGGTCATAGGGAATGCCGCTCTGGGCGATCTGCATCTTAAAGTTGTCCAGGAACTGACGGGCCTGGGTCTCGATCATGGCGTCGGGCACATCAGCGGTGATATTGGCGGCCACCTGCTCCATCAAGGCATCCTCAAAGGCACGGTCGGCCTCCTTCTGGCGCTCCTCGGTGATCTTCTTCTTCAGGTCAGCCTTCAGGTCCTTCAGGGTGTCGAACTCGCTGACGTCCTTGGCAAACTCGTCATCCATGACGGGGACTTCCTTCTCCTTGACCTCGTGGACCTTCACCTTGAAGACCACAGCCTTGCCGGCCAGGTCAGCGTGATAGTCCTCGGGGAAGGTGATGTCGATGTCCTTCTCGTCGCCGGCCTTCATGCCGATGACCTGCTCCTCAAAGCCGGGAACGAAGCTGTGAGAGCCCAGCTCCAGGCTGTGATTCTCGCCCTTGCCGCCGTCGAAAGGCTCGCCGTTCAGGAAGCCCTCGAAGTCGATGACAGCGGTGTCACCCTCCTTGGCCTCGCGCTCCACGCTCACCAGACGGGTATTGCGGTCAGAGAGCTGCTTGAGGCGCTCGTCCACATCGCTAGCCGTGACCTTGACCTCGTCCTTGGGAGCGGACAGGCCCTTGTACTCGCCCAGAGTGACCTCGGGATACACGGGAGTGGTAGCCTTGAAGGTGAAGCCTTCCTTGGTGACCTCGCCCACCATCTCAACGCTGGGATAGCCGACGACCTGCAGCTCCTGCTCCTTCACAGCGGCCTCATAGGCCTCGGGGAACGCGATATTGATGGCCTCCTCGAAAAACACCTCTGCGCCGTACATGCCCTCAATGATCTTGCGGGGGGCCTTGCCAGGGCGGAAGCCCGGCACGTTGATCTTCTTGCGCATCTTCTGATATGCTTTTTCGATGGCAGCCTCGAACTCGGCAGAGCCGACCTCAATGGTCAGCGCAACCTGGCTTTTTTCAACTTTTTCACAGCTTTTGACACTCATTACGTTAACTCCTCCGTTCATCACCAGTCAAATGCCGGTGCAAATAGGTATTTTAACAGAAAAATCTTGAAAATGCTAGTCTTTTTTCGATTATTCGCAAAATTTTTTTAGCTGAAATCCCAAATAGTCCGCGGATATGAGGGAAAACTCCGTTTCTCCCCACTTCCCTTCCAGCCGCCGCCGGATGGTTGGCCCGTGGAGGTGGCCATAGCAGCACTGCTCCACATGGTACTTTTCCAGCACCGCTAAAATCTCGGGGCACTGGTAGCCCTGATAAATGGGCGGATAGTGGAGGAAGCACAAAATGGGCTTCTCCCCCGCCGCCTTCAGGCTGGTCTCCAGCCGCATGACCTCCCGGTTCAGGACCTTGACGTTGTGGGCATCCTCCTCCATGAACCAGCCCCGGGTGCCGCAAAGGGCGTAGTCCCCGTAAAAAGCGCAGTTGTTGTGGAGCAGCTCCAGTGTGGTAAAACCTTTTTCGGCGCAGAAGGCACGGAATTTGGCAGCGGTGGTCCACCAGTAGTCGTGGTTTCCCTTAATGAGATATTTTTTCCCGGGGAACCTCTCCAGAAAGCGGAAGTCCGCCTCCGCCTCGTTAAGGTCAATGCCCCAGGAGGTGTCCCCCGCCAGGATGAGGGTATCGTCCTCCGTCAGGACGGACAGCCCGTCCTCAATGCGGGCGTGGTAGTTCTCCCAGGCGGGGCCAAACACCTCCATGGATTTGTTGGCTGTCAGGGAGAGGTGCAGATCCCCGATGGCATAGAGGGCCATAATACCCCTCCCTTCTGTTTAATTTTTGTTCTCGTCGGGGTCGTCGTCGAATACGAAAGGCTGGCCGCACTTGACGCAGAATTGCTCATGGCCCGTACCAGCATTCCAGTAAGGCTGCGCAACGCCCCGCCCACAATGGGGACACAACAGCAACCGCATCCGCAGGTATGGTATCAACAAGCTCAGTGTGACAACAGCGCAGAAGTCCGCAGTCACCAAAAACATGGGTGCGTCCCAGCGAAACAGCAACGGCACCAGAAGCACAAGCAGAACATCCACAGCCAACAGCACAATGATAAGCCGGGCGTATTTCCGTTTCAGCTTCATTCCGTCTCTCCCCCTACTCGATTATTTCAGGAAGTCCAGCACCACATTGTCCATTTCCTGCTTCTCGGCGGTCAGGTCAAACCGCCGCTGCTTGCCCTTCAAAGCCGCCAGCCGCCGGGGCACGGTGACGCCGGACACGCTGTTCAGCTGGTCCAGCAGCTCCACGCCGTCGTCGGCCGGAGTCTCCCCGATGGCGGTGAGCACGTGGTTGCAGAACTTGTAGGGAGAGGCGGTGGAGACAAGCACCGTCACCGTCTCGTCGCCAGTGGCCTTGCGGTACTGCTCCATGACGTTAGCTGCCACAGCGGTGTGGGTATCAATGAGGTAACCCTTGTTCTTGTAGTAATCCGCGATGGTGGCGGCGGTGCCGTCCTCGTCGCAGAAGCCACCCCAATACTGCTCCTCCAAGGCCGCCTTGATATCGTCGGAGACCTCGTACTTGCCGTCCTTGCTGAGGGCGGTCATGTAGCCCTTTACCTCTTCGTCGTTTTCGCCGGAGAGGTCGAACAGCAGCCGCTCCAGGTTGCTGGACACCAGAATGTCCATGGAGGGGCTCATGGTGGTGTGGAAAGGCCGGTTGCGGTCATACACGCCGGTGCGGAGGAAGTCCGTCAGCACATCGTTGCGGTTGCTGGCGCAGATGAGCTTGCCCACGGGCAGGCCCATGCGCTTGGCATAATAAGCCGCCAGAATGTCACCGAAGTTTCCGGTGGGGACGCAGAAATTCACCTTGTCGCCCATCTGGATCTCGCCGTCCCGGACCAGATCGCAGTAGGAGGAGATGTAGTACACCACCTGGGGCAGAATGCGGCCCCAGTTGATGGAGTTGGCGGAGGACAGGAAGTAGCCCCGGTCCGCCAGGGTGGCCCGCATCTTTTCGTCGGAGAAAATGCGCTTCACGCCGGCCTGGGCATCGTCAAAGTTGCCCACCACGGCGCAGACGCCCACGTTGGCGCCGTCCTGGGTGACCATCTGGGTCTCCTGGACCTTGGACACGCCGTCCTTGGGGTAGAACACCATGATCTTGGTCTGAGGCACGTCGGCAAAGCCCTCCATGGCGGCCTTGCCGGTGTCGCCGGAGGTCGCCACCAGGATGCAGACGGTCTTGTCCTCGCCGGTCTTGCGGAGAGCGGCGAAGAGCAGCTGGGGCAGCATCTGCAGCGCCATGTCCTTAAAGGCGCTGGTGGGGCCGTGCCACAGCTCCAGGCAGTGAGTGGCGCCGTCCACCTTGCGGACGGGGGCCACGGCGTCGGTATCAAACTTGTCGGGGCCATAGGCGTTCTCCGCGAAGCTCATCAGCTCCTCATAGGTGTAGTCAGTCAGGTACAGGCCCATGACCTTGGCGGCCCGCTCCTGATACCTGGCGTTCACCAGCCCTGTCAGAAAAGCCTCGTCGATCTGGGGGATGGACTCCGGCGTCAGCAGGCCGCCGTCCCGGCTCAGGCCCATCTTGATAGCCTCGGCGGACTCCATGCGGACGGCCTTGTCCCGTGTGCTGTAATACTTCATTGTTATTTCCTCACTTTCAAGGGAAGATTCTCTATTCAAAGGCGTTCTCCAGGTATTCCACCCGGAGGGCGCCATCGTTTTCCGCGTAGACCTCCGCCACGTCGAACCGGGCGGGGGCGTCCATATCATGTGTACTGAGATAAGCCGCGGCGGCAGTCCGCAGCCGTTCCTGCTTCCGGGCGTCCACGAACTCCCGGGGCAGGGCGATGGCCCCGGCGCTCCGCAGCTTGACCTCCACAAAACAGACGGTGCCGCGTTTGTCCCTTGCCACTAAGTCCAGCTCTCCGAACCGGCAGCGCCACTGGCTGGCAAGGAGGATGTATCCCTTCTTTCGCAGATAGCGGGCCACCTCCGCTTCACCCCGGTCTCCGGCAGATTTCCGTCCGCTCATGGCTTCCGCGCCTCCCACTTTTTCAAAAAGGTGACCCGGTGGGCCGGACAGGGGCCGTATTGGTCTAACATCTGATAATGCAATTTGGTACCGTATCCCTTGTGCCTGGCAAACTGGTACTGGGGGTACTGGGCGTCCAGCTCCGTGGACATATAGCGGTCCCTGCTGACCTTCGCCAGAATGGACGCCGCCGCGATGGAGGCGCTTTTCCCGTCGCCTCCCACAATGGTGATGTGGGGTGCGGTGACGGCGAAGCGACTGCCGTGGTCCCGGTTGCCGTCGATGAGGGCCATATCCGGCCGGACGTTCAACCCGTCGATGGCAAGCTGCATAGCCTTCATCCGGGCGTTCAGAATGTCGATCTCGTCGATCTCCGCCGCCTCTACGCGCTGAATGATATACGATACCGCCTGAGCGGTGATAACGTCAAACAAGGCTTCCCGCTTCTTCTCCGTCAGCTTCTTGGAGTCGTTCAGACCGGGGATGTCCAGCTCCCGGGGCAGGATGACAGCGGCGGCATACACCGGCCCCGCCAGGGGGCCCGCGCCAGCCTCGTCCACGCCGCAAATGGCGTCAAAGCCCTGATTCCATTGTTCCTGCTCATAGGTCCACAGGTCCATGGATTTCCTCCTTATTCCCCCGGCGCATCAGCCAGAGGAAGTAGATCAAATGCGCAGCGCACAGTAATAGTGTGCATCCGATGCCCAAAATGCTGTTCCGCGAAAACATCACATCCCACAGTGGAATCCAGTGTACCAGTGGTGTGGCTGCCATCGGGAACACTGCCCACAGTCCAATCCGCACCTTAAAATATGAGCACAGAAGCGTCAGTGCGCAAATCACCATGCAAAATGTCCAGTACCTCGCCCAGCTCTTTGCCGCATTGGGGCTATTCAGAAAATACACCAGCACATCCAGAGCAAGCAGCGTGAGCGTATACACTGCAATCCAAAAGAACGTCCAGCCGTTAAAGGTCACATACAGGCTGTCTCCAATATTTCGACACGCCACATAAAGATGCAGTCCCAACCAGAGAACACCAGTCAGGATACATCTTCCCAACATTCGGTCCTGCCGCTGTTCTTTCGTCACTCCGGCAGCTCCAGCGTAAAGCGTCCCAGCTTGCCGGCCCGGAACTCGTCCAGCAAAATCTTCGCCATACGCTCCGTGTCCACGTCACCGCCGGAGATCAGGAAGCCCCGCTTCCGGCCCGCCGCTGCCAGCAGGCGGTAGCCGTAGGCGACATCGTTCTCCTCTTCCTCCCTCTCCGGCAGAGCGGGCAGCTTGTAACCCGTTTTCAGGGCCTCTGGGTATTTGTCCCCCAGATAGGCCATCAGGTGGCAGCCCAGGGTCTCGGTGTCCAGAATGTCGTCCTTCACCGCTCCGGTGTAGGCCAGATTCAGTCCCACGCTCTGGTCCTCGAATTTCGGCCATAGAATACCCGGCGTGTCCAGCAGCTCCAGCCCCTTGTCGATAGGCACCCACTGCTTGGAGCGGGTGACGCCGGGCCGGTCCTCAGTCTTGGCGGTCTTGCGGCCCGCCACCTTATTGATAAAGGTAGACTTGCCCACGTTGGGAATACCCAAAATCATCACCCGGACCACCCGGCCTGCCATGCCTTTTTCAGCGTAGGCACGCAGCTTGTCCGCCAGCAGCTCCCGGACGGCTCCGGCAAACTTCGCCGTCCCCTGACCGCCCTTGGCGTCGGATTCCAGAACGGCATAGCCCTTTGCTCGGAAATACACCGACCACTGCTTCGTGGCCTCCGGGTCCGCCTGGTCCACCCGGTTCAGCACCACCAGCCGGGGCTTTCCCGCCGTCAGCTCATCCACGTCCGGGTTCCGGCTGGAAATGGGGATGCGGGCGTCCAGAATTTCACACACGGCGTCCACGTTCTTGATCTGCTCGGCGATCATCCGCCGGGTCTTTGTCATGTGGCCGGGATACCACTGGATATTCATTCGATCACTCCAATTCGGCTATAATCACATTTTTCGGTCACGATGTCCGGCCCCGGAAAGGCCAGAAACACCGCCTTGCCAATGACATAGCGGGCATCCACCGTACCCAGCCGGGAATCCCGGCTGTCGTTGCTGTGGTTGCGGTTGTCACCCATGACGAAGATGCTGCCCTCCGGCACTGTCAGAGGAAACGCCGTGCCCTCCTCGGTAAAGGTCAGCTCATTAATGTAGTCCTCTTTCAGCAGCATACCGTCCACATAGACGCTGCCGGTGGAAAAGTCGATGTCCACCGTCTGGCCCTCTGTAGCGATGACCCGCTTCACGATGGGCTCCGTCAAAAAGGAAGATTTCCGCAGTACCACGATATCGCCGTACTTGTAATCGTCATAAATCATGGAGTTCAACACCAGCAAACGGTCTCTGTCCTGGAGCGTCGGCACCATGGAATGACCGTCTACGCCAATCATCCGGATAACGAAGGTAAACAGCACCACCACAGCCAGCACAGAGCAGACCAGCGCCTGTACCCACTCATACATTTCCCGCCCAGGGATCTTCTGCTCTTCTTTTGCTTCCGGTTTCTTCTCCTGCATATCTCTGTCTCCTCAGATCCATTCATAATCCCAACGTGACTCCCAGGTCGGGGCCGCATCAGAGTCGATATTCATATCCGCCTGCTTGTTGACGCCCACTCTTCACCAGAGGACGCCTCCCCTAAACGCATAATTAGGGAATCTAACGTGTTAGTATAACAAAAATCTCTCCAGTTCACAAGGGACCGGAGAGATTTTTTCGCACAATATTGATCTGCAGATGTTCGCTTCTCAGGTGCAAAACACCCGGATACACATTCTTCTCACATATCCACTGTTTCACCGGCATTGAGAAAGTACAGCGTCCGCCGAGTTACTTTTTTCTCCAATACCCGTTCCAATGCCAAACTGTACGCCTCCAACTGGGAACGGTAATGAGCAGCCCGTTCCGCTACTTCTTCCGTCGTGCGGACATGGTCCGTCTTGAAATCCACCACGGTGATGCCTGCTTCCGTCTCAAAGCAGCAGTCCACCACACCCTGAAGCAACATTGCATCTCCCCCACTGGCTTCCCGGTCGTAGTCCCGGGCGTCCATCAGCAGGGTAAATCGGTACTCCCTGCGGACGTTTTTACCCCGGCGAATTTCCTCCGCCAACGGCGATGCCAAAAAACGCTCCAGTGCCCGAACGTCCACAGTCCCGGCCTGCTCCCCCGTCAGCTTGTCGGCAAGGCGCAACCGCTCCACCTGGCCCGCCACATCCCGATCAGAAAAGTCCAGGTATTGCAGCACCAGGTGGGTGGCGGTGCCCCGCTCCGCCGGGGTCAGGCCGTGGCGCTCCTGCCGGAATTTCGGCTGGGACAGAGTCCGGATATACGGCGTATGGGCCGCATGTTCCGCGATCTCCTCATCCAGCGCCCGGCCCTTGAGCTGGGTAGCCGTTACCTTGGCGGGCAGGCCCGTTTCCAGACGGTAGGGATATTGAAATTCCAGCAGCGCCGGGTCGAAAGGCTGCTCCTCCCCCGCCGTCTCCGCCATCAAAGCAGTTCTGCCGGGCCGCTCCCGGTAATCCTTGCTGTCATGGAGAAATACTTTCCAAGGGCTGGTATCCCCCCCATACAGCCGCTCCACTTCCGCTTCGCCATAAGCCCACAGGGGCGCCGCCTCGCTGCGGCACAGCAGAGGCAGCAACAGCCAGTCGCCGAAGGTCTTGCACTCCGCCACCGTCTCCGGCAGCACCGGGCAGGAAGCCATCGCAGCCAACTTTTGCAGCCGTCCCGCCGTACTGTACATGGTATCCACCAGAATCAGCTTCTCCTTGGGCCGTGTCATGGCCACATACAGAATGCGCTGCTCCTCCGCCAGATTCTCCCGGCGGAGCTTTTCTTCGATCGCCAGCCGGGCCAGGGTGGGATATTTGATCTTCCGCTTCAAATCTACCCGCCGGGGCCCCAGACCCATGTTGGGATGCACCAGCACCGCCGTGTCGAAGTCCTGCCGGGAGAAGGCGTGATCCAGGTCCGCCAGGATGACGATGGGAAATTCCAGGCCCTTGGACTTGTGGATGCTCATGAGCCGCACACCGTTCACCGCAGCGCCGCCCTTGATGGCAGGCTCCTGCCCCGCGTCCAGCAGCCGCCGGAGTTGGGTAACAAAGGCGAACAGGCCTTTGTAGCCGTTGCTCTCAAATTTCTCGGCGTAACTGCTGAGGGTGATGAGATTCTCCTTCCGTTCCCCGCCGCTGTCCATAGCGCCGAAAATGCCCAGGATATTCAGCTTGTTGTAGATATGCCACACCAGGCGGTGCACGCTCATGTCCCTGGCCGCCAGACGCAATTCCTCCAGCGTCTCCAAGAAGTGGAGGCAGTCCTCCCCGCCGTCGGCCTCCACCGCGTCGTAAAAATCACCAGCCGGGGTCTTTCCCCGCATTTCCGCCAGCCTGTCTGGCGTAAAGCCAAACACCGGGGACCGCAGCACAGAGATCAGCGGCACATCCTGCCGGGGATTGTCCACCAGCTCCAGCAATGCCAGCATGACGGAGATCTCCATGGTGCGGAAGAAGTCTCCGCTCTCCTCAAAAGAGCAGGGGATGTCCCGTTCCGCCAGGGCCTCGGAAAAGGCCGCCGTCCGGCTGCCGGGAGACCGCATCAGAATGACAATATCCTCCGGCCGGCAGGGGCGTAGAGAGCCGTCGCTGTCGGTAACAGGATAGCCCTCGTCCAAAAGCTGCCGGATACGCTGGGCCACAAACCGGGCCTCCGCCGTCAGCTTTTTCACCGGGTGGTCGTTGTCCGCTGACTTCCGTTGGGCGGAGATCAGGTGGAATTCCGTGTCACAGTCATGGCGCTCCGGGTAATACTCCGCGCCGAAATGGAGGGCCTCGTCATCTCCGTAGGCCATCTCTCCCATCTCAACAGACAGGATATTCTCAAAAACAAAGTTGGTGGCGTCAAGAATCTCTTTCCGGGAGCGGAAGTTTTTGGAGAGCAGAATTTTTCGCTCCTCGCCGTCCTCCGCGTCCTCCCAGGACTTAAACCGGTTGTATTTTCCCAGGAAAATCGTGGGGTCCGCCAGACGGAAGCGGTAGATGCTCTGCTTCACGTCGCCCACAGTAAAGATGTTCTGCCCCTGCTTGCTCACCGCCCGGAAGATAGCGTTCTGCACCTCGTTGGTGTCCTGATACTCGTCCACCAGAATTTCCTGATACCGGGCCGCTACCTGAGTACCCAGCTCCGTAGGGGAACCGTCTTCTGCCACCAGCAGCCGCAGGGCCAGGTGCTCCTGGTCGGAGAAATCGGCGGCGTTCAGCCGCAGTTTTTCCGCCCGGTAAGCCTCGCCAAAGTCCGCCGTCAGGTCCAGCAGGGCCACCATGGCCGGGGCCACCGCCCGCAGATCCTCCATGGCCTCCTCCCCGCTGACGTCCAGCAGGCCGTCCAGCTTTTTCAGGGCCGCCTTGGCGCCGTCCCAGATCTGCTTCAGTGCCGTTACTGCCGGGTCGTCCTTTCGCCCCTTTGGCGTGGTCAGCTTGGGAAATTCGATCATCGTTTCCCGCTGCCGGGCCATCTCCCAGTCGGCGCTTTCGCTCAACTCCAGGAAACCCTGGGCGGCCACCAGAAATTTACTGCCGTATCCGGCGGACAGCGCCGCGTCGCCGTCTGTCCGTCCGGCGCCCTGCCGCAGCAGAGCCGCCCAGTGGGCCGCCTGCCGCCGCACCATGCCCAGCAGCTCCCGGGCATAGGGCGTGCCATCAAACTCCCCGTCCAGTTCCTCCCAGGTTTTCCGGTTTTCCGACAGCCATTTGGCGGGATAGGCATGGCTTTGCAGCTTGTCGTACAGCTCCAGCACCAATTCCTCCAGCGCCCGGTCATCCCGGCCCGCGCCCAGGGTGTCCGCCAGCTGCTCCTTGCCCGCATCCAGGGTGTCGTAAAACCCCTCCAGCGTCTGGAACAGCACCCGCTGCCGCACCAACTTTGCCTCGCTGTCATCCAGCACCCGGAAATCCGGCGTCAGGGCATGGCGGTCTCCCTCCTGAGCTAAAAGATGGGTGTTTTCCCGCAGCAGCGTCGTACAGAAAGCGTCCACGGTCTTGATGTCCGCCTGATACACCCGCAGAAGCTGCCGTTTCAGGTGGGTGTCGTTGGGTGTCCCCGCCAGACGCTTGGAAAGCTCCGAGGCGATCTTGCTCCGCAGCTCCGCGGCAGCGGCTTTCGTATAGGTAATGATAAGGAAATCATCTACATTGCAGTGTTCTTCCGTCACATAGCGGAACAGCCGCTCCACCAGCACCTTCGTCTTGCCGGAGCCGGCGGCGGCGGACACCAGCAGGCTGCCGCCCCGGTTCTCCACCACAGAGCGCTGCTGGGGAGTCAATGTCAATTTTGCCATTTTAGTTTTCCTCCCCGTCCAGCATTCCCCAGAATTCCTGCAGCTTCACCGGCAGGATATAGCGTAAATGGTCGCCGTCCCGCCCGTCCTGAAAGTGGCAGGCGTCTGCCCAGTCGCAGTATTTGCAGAAGCTGTCGTCCTCGCTGTGACAGCAGGGGTCGGCGTCGATGTTCCCCTGCCGCACTTCGGCTGCAATTTGATGCAGCAGCTTTTCCACGTACTTCCCCAGCTTGCCCAACTGGGCCGCCGACGCTATGCTGCCGGACAGGCTGCCGTCCCGGCCCACCCGCAGGGGCAGGTAGTGAGGCTCCCGCAGGGAATCGTGCTCCATGGCCTCCAGCACGGCAGGCTCCGCCAGCAGCAACCCGGAGCGCTTCAGCTGCTTCTGCCGCTCACTTGCCAGCTTTTCCGGCGGGATGTTGCGCTCCATACTCAAAATCTCATCCCGGGCGGGCAGATACAGCACCCCCGCCGGTTCAATTTCATGGCCAAAGTGGGCCTTCCCCTCTTTTTGCAGGGTAAAGAGGTAAAGCAGCATCTGGATGTCCAGCCCCATCTTCACCGCCGACAGGTCAAAGGCTTTTTTGCCGGACTTGTAGTCCACCACACGGAGGTACAGCTTGCCGTCTTTCACCCAGCCGTCCACCCGGTCCACCTTGCCGCCCACCCGCAGCTCGGCATCCGGCTCAGACACCACCACGGCAGGTAGGGTGCCGTTGTCGCCGAAAGACAGCTCAAATTCCAGAGGGATGAAGTCCGAGTGACGCAGTTCTTCCGCTACCTGGTCGATGACGGCGTAGGCCGTGTTCCGCAACCGGGCAAACAAGTACTTGAACCGTGCATTCCGCTCCTGGAAGTTATGCAGCTCCTTCTCCACATACAGGTCGATGTACTTTCGCACCAGCTTGTGCAGCTCCTCGTCGTCTACACTTGCAAAGCCGCCCATGCCCAGCACATCCCGGGTGACGTTTTCCAGCAGGAAGTGGAGGAAGGTGCCGATTTGAGGTGCGTCAAACGCCGCCGGAGTCCTAGGCTTCGCCTTCAAACCGTACTCCATGAAATAGGCGAAGTGGCAGGAGCGCATCCGCTCCAGCCGGGAAGCGGACATGGACACCCGGTCGCCGTACAGCGCCCGCACGGCGCTCCGGGATAAACTGCCCCGCTTGATGGAAGCTGCCCGCTCCATAGCCGTCAAACGGTCCGAAAACTGCGGATTTTCCGCAAAATACCGCCACAGCGCCCCCTGGGGCCGCTGTCCTGCCGCCTCCAGTGCGGGGATGGTTGCTGTTAAGCGATACACCTTGTCATTGCTTTCTTTTTCAACTTTCGCCGCCGGGAATAAGTTCAGCAAACGGTCGATGACGAAAGCGGGCCTCAGCTCCGCTCCGGACACATCCGATACCGGGTAGCTAAGCGTCAACCCATCGGTAGGCTGGGCCAGAGCCGCGTAGAGGTTCTGCAGTTCGATGCTCATGCGGTCCATACCCGTGGGCGCCAGTTCGATGCCCCGCTGGGCCAGCTCGTCCCGGTCATCGTCGTTCAGGATGCCTCCGCTCTGTCCCGGGGCCGGCAGCACATGGTCGTTGGCCCCCAGCAGAAACAGGTACTTGTCCGTATGGCGGTCGTTGCGGGTGATCTCGCTGACGGATACCTGATCCAGGGACACCGGAATGGTGCCCACGCTGTACTGGGTCACCACCTGGCGGAACAGCCGGGTGAACTCGTCCAGGCTCATGGGTTCGTCGCCTAATATCTCCACGAACTGGTCCAGCACGCCGCAGAGGATTTCCCAAAGCTGGGCCGTCTCCTCCGCGTCCTGGAGCCTTCCCGCCTCGGCCTGGGCCTTCATCTGGCTCTTCAGGGCGTCCTGAAGCCCCAGCGTCTCCATAAAGCTGTAAAGGGAATCCACCTTCTCCCCCGCAGTTTCTTCGGATTTCAGCCCTTCCGCCAGCGTCAGCAGCGGCTTCCGCACCCGGCGGCGCAGCTCGTTGACCCGCTCCAGCCGGGCCTGCCGCTCCTCGTTCCAGGGAGCGCCGTAGCCCTCCGGGTTTTCCGTCCAGTCCACGTCCCGGAGCCACATTTTCCCGTGAACTTCCCATTTCAGGACATAGTTTTCCAACTCGTCGCACTCCGCCGCCGTCAATCCAGCCAGCCCGGTTTTCAGCCAGCGGAACATATCCTCATATTCGTATCCATTGCCGATAGCTGCCAATACACCCGTTAACAGGCTCAGTACCGGCTTTTCCAGAATATCGCTGCGGCGGCTCAAGTAAGCCGGGATACCGTACCGCTCGAACACCGTCTCGATAACGCCCTCATAGTCTCCCATGTTCCGGGCCGCCACGGTGATGTCCCGGTAGCGGCACTTCCCCGCCGACACCAGCCGCAGGATATCCGCCGCGGTCTGCTCCACCTCGGAGAACACGTTATCCGCCTCCCGGAGGCGGACAGCGCTGCTGTCCCCTTCAAAGGGCAAATTATCACCGAAGAAATACCGCTCCACATGGCCCAAGGCGGTGTCGTCCCGGCGCTTCAGCACCTCAATTTCCACCGGACACCGCTCCTGCTCCGCCACGCGGCGCAGCTGGCCCAGTGTTTTGAGACTCGCCTCAAAAATTTCCTCCCGGCTGTCCGGCTCTCCCAGCAGCGTCACGGTGACAGACCGGGCCTGCCGCAGGAGGATGGACAGCGCCCGCCGCTCCTGGGCATTGAAGTAGGTAAAACCGTCGATAAAAATATCCTTCCCCGCCACATAGCCGGAGTCCTCCAAACTGTCGCACAGCTTGGTCATCCGGTCCCGGGCATCGATACCGGGCCGCCGCAGACGGGCCTCATAAGCGCCGTACAGCAGGCTCAGGTCACAGAGCTTGTCGTGAGTCGCTCCCGTGATTTCCTGGGCCTGGGTATACAAATTCTCCGGCGAGACCTCATAACACCGCAGCTCGTCAAATAAGTCCAATAACTGCTGCAAAAAGGCGGACTTCTGGGAAGGACGGCGGTAAACCGTCAGGGAGGGCATGACCTCCATCAGCGCCTTTTGCAGCGTCAGCAGCTTGCCTCCTGCGTCCAGCGTCACCTGGGCAATGCCGCCGGTGATGGTCAGCACCCGGTCGCTGAGCCGCCGGAAGCTTAAGACCTCCGCATGGCGGCTGGCGGTAGGGCCGCAGGCCCGACACAGGTCCACCTCCGCCTGGTGGGAGGCGTGCTCGGGTACCAGCAAGATCTGCTGGCTGGAATCCCCCAGCTCCGAAATGCGGCGCAGCACCATATCCGATTTTCCCGTTTTGGCCCGGCCCATCAGAATCGTCAGCATAGGCGTTCTCCTTTTTGTTTTCCTGACTGACATGATACCACAATTCCAGTCCCAATAACAGCCCCGGTTGCCTTTTTTCATTCGGTGTGCTATTCTGAAAAAAACGTCGAAAGAGGAGGCACCGTCATGCCCCATATCCCACAGGGAACAACCGATACACTGACACTGGAACTGTTTGACCCAGCTCTGGAAGCCGCTCTCCGGCCCTCGCCGGACTACGATGTCAGCCGCTGGCTGTATGTTCCCAATATCTACTCCGAATACCGTTACATCCTGGGTACCCGGGGTGAAAAGCCTCTTATCTGCGTGGGCATCAACCCCTCCACCGCCGCGCCGGACGCTCTGGACCCCACTCTGCAGTCCGCCCAGCGCATTGCCTTAGCTAACGGCTACGACAGCTTTTTGATGTTCAACGTCTACGCTCAGCGGGCCACCCGGCCCAACGATATGGAGCCGTCCCTCAACCCCCTGCTCCATGCGGAAAACCGGAAAGCTTTCCGTTATCTGCTCTCCCTGTCGGAGCATCCGGCGGTGTGGGCCGCCTGGGGAAATATCATCGAAAAGCGGGACTATCTCATGGACTGTATGCGGGATTTCGCCGCCGACAGTCAGGCCGTGGGCGCCCGGTGGTACACTGCCGGCCCTCTGCTAAAATCCGGCCATCCCCATCATCCCCTGTACCTAAAAAAGGATACCAAGCTGTTGGATTTTGACATCACCGCCTATTTGAAACGCTGAAAAACCGCCGTTGGAGATGCTCCAACGGCGGTTTCGCATTTATTTCAGCAATTCCCTGGCGAATTCCAGGCTGATGTCCATTCTACGGGCAACGCCCTCCTCGTTCAGACCGCTGTCACGGAACCGTTTCGCCACTTTGTTCAGACTCTCCCCCACCTCGATGATATGGCCGTCCGGGTCGTACAGCCGCACGGCCTGCTGGCCCCAGCGATGCTCCACAGGTGAGCGCACCAGCTTTGCCTCCGGATGATCTTTCAGGACGCCCAGAAAAGCGTCGAAGTCCTCCGCCACATAGTACATCTCGGCGTCGTTCCCGCCGAAGCGGATACCGTCCAACGACTTGTCCAGAAATTCCGCCCAGGTCTCCAGCGTCTGGAGGGACAAACCACCCGTCAGCACCACATTGGCGCCGAAATCATTGACCACTTCCAGACCCAGCATATCCCGGTAAAACGCCAGGGAGCGCTCCATATCCCGCACCGCGAACAACGGGCCGCCCGCTTTCAATCCCATATCCAACCCTCTCTCAATCCCATTTCTCTTTCAGTGTCTCCCACCACTCCACGGCCTTGAATTTCAGCACATAGCCCTGGTTTTCCTCCGTGATGAGGCTCACTTCCTCCTCAGAAAAACCGGCTGCCAGTGCGGAGGCGGGCACATCCGCGGACGCGGCGGTGCAAAGCGGTGGAAACACCACGCACCACCAGTTTTGTCCCTGTCCTTCCCCGATGATGACCCGCAGGGCCAGATACTCCCCCGCGGGCAGGGTGAAGCCGTCGTACTCCTTGGTGGGGAAATCCGTGTTCTCCAGTTCCACCGTCACGGGATATCTGTATCCGGCAGCGCTGATCTCCGCAGCTGCGACACGTTCCAGCTCCAGAAGCTGGCCCCGGAGGCGGCTTTCCGCCTCCCGGCGGTCGGCGGACTGCTCCAGGATGGCGGTGGCCCGTTCCAGCACCACATCCCGTACCCGGAGCTTCAGCGCCTGGTCCTCCTCGGAATCCGAATTTGCCAGGACGTGAAGCCGCACCACCTTGTCTGCCAAATCATCCTGCGTCCGCAGGGCCAAAGCCCCGGAGGTCAGGAACACCGCCATCCCGATGAGCAAGGCAATCTCAAAAGCTTTAAATTGATATCCATAACTTTTCTCAGCGGTTTTCATATGATTTCCATCCTTTTCGTATGTAGGCCCAGGAGCCTTTGATGGAATCATAGACAAAACCGCTGTGATTTATACAAATTTTCAGAATTTTTTCACCGGAGCCGCCAAATACGTCTGCCGGTACGTCTCTTTCAGCACCGCTGCCGCCCTCCGTGCAGCCGCCTGTTCCGCAAAGATACCAAATACCGTGGGACCGGAGCCGCTCATGGCGGCGTTCAGTGCGCCCAACTCCAAAAGGCGGTTTTTAATGGTAAATACCTCCTGATATTCCTCCGGCAGGACCTCCTCGAACACATTGCCGAGCCGGGCAGCCACACCCGCAAGGTCTCCGGCCTCCAGCGCCAGCTGCATACCGCTGATGTCCGGGCGGCGGGTCAACTCGCCGCCATCTACCCGGGCGAACAGGGACGGCGTGGGGATGCCAAAGTCCGGCTTGCAGAGGACGGACCAGCAGTCCGGCAAGGGCTGCAAGTCCGTCAGCACCTCGCCCCGGCCTTCCGCCAGGGCGGTGCCGCCCCGGACGCAGAAGGGCATATCGCTGCCCACGGTGAAGCCGATGCGCTCCAATTTCTCTGTGGACATTTCAGGGGCATAAGCATCCCGCAGGATGCGCAGCAAAGCCGCCACATCGGCGCTGCCGCCGCCAAGGCCCGCGTAGGCGGGCGTCACCTTTTCCAGCGTCACCCGAAGGCCCGGCATGGGCCGTCCGGCAGCCTCGAAAAATGCTTCCGCCGCCCGCTGTTCCAGAGTCCTCTTCCCCGCCGGAATGAAATCTCCATCCGTGCGCAGTTCAAAGCCCGCCGCCGTTTCTTCAACGGCAACGGTATCGCAAAGCGAGATGGTCTGCATGACCATCCGCATATCGTGGTAGCCGTCAGGCCGGGTGCCCAGAATGTCCAACGCCAGATTGACCTTAGCCGGAGCTGTCCTTTTTTTCATGCCCATTCCCCCCATTCGTGCCCTCAGTATAGCACAGGAAGCCCAAAAAGAGAAGCCGCAACCGTCCGGTTGCGGAAAGTTGGTGGACGCAACCGGGCGGTTTCGCTATAATGGGGCCATCAAAACGAGCTGGAAGATTGCCTCATATATCAGCCTTGGGTTGCTTCTGGACTCCATCGTCGGTTTGGCTCTGCTGTGGACCTTCATGAATAAAAACGGCTGGCCGCCGAAAGAACCGGAACTCACAAGGGTAGGAACAGCCGGCGGTAAAGGCCGTTCCCGACGAAAATGCGTTTACCCTGTTTTCCTGGCAGATCCCCGATGGCCTGATGGGTCACCTGGATGTGGTACTGGAATGCAGCGGCGGCCAGATTATTATGAAGACCTTCCATGTGGCGGAGGGATTGGAATAAGCACAGAAACGTCCCGGCGGTTAAGACCGCCGGGACGTTTTACCGTGTTCTTTACTTGATCTTCCGGGCCTCCACGTAATACCGCTTATCCTGGGCGTGGCCCATGGAGAAGGTTTTTCTCGGCAACACACCGTCGGCCATGACGGTTTTAAAGAGCTGCTCCTTGCCCATGGCAGGCAGCAGGAAGCCCATGTTGCCCGGCTTGCTGCCCAATTCCTTCGTCACTTCGTCGCCGTGGATGTAGTCCACCTCGCCGCCGTGGGATTTCAGGTACTCGTCGATGACACCCTGGAGGGTGCCAACGGCAAGCTGCACCTTGGGGTCGGGAACGGTGATGAAGTCGTCGAAGCCGTCCCACACCACTTCGATGACGTGGCCCTCGCCCTTGCCCGCGTGGGCATTGGGATAAGCCGCCTTAAAAGCAGCCATGAAGTCCTCATGGTCCACATCGAACAGGACCCGATGGATGGGCTCGAAGCCCAGGGCATCGTCGTGGTTGTTCACCACTTCCACCAGTGCGTATCGGGCAGGCAGGCCGGCCCACTCGCTCTCCGGCGTGACCTTCTTCAGATTTTCATAGCACTGCTTGGCGGTGGCCAGGGAGTGGTTGCCGTCTCCCACGGCGAACAGCAAAGGCGCCACGCCGCTCATACCGTACTTTTTCTGCATCTCGGAATCGGCGCACAGGCCCGTCAAAGCGTCCGCCACGCCGTCCATCTGGCCGTCTGTCAGCTTCCAGCCCGTCAGGTGGCCGCCGCCCTGCTGCAGGTCGAAGTCGTACAGCTTCTCCATATCGCCGCTGGCGGCAGTCAGGGGCTCGATGACAGTCTTGTCCGGGTCGTCGATCAGCAGCATAACATGGGGCAGCTCGATGGGCGCGTCCTGCCGCACCTTCACCCGGGGCGGGATGCGGGAGAGGACCGTGCCCTCAGTGGCCCGGATAAGGGCGCCGGAGCCGGGGGTGAAATCATACTGGTCCAGGTCCACCATGCCGATGAGTCCGTGACGGACCTTTCCATCGGACTGGGTGCGCTCGATATAAATCAGGGAATCCGTCAGGGTCTTGAACACGTCCGCCCCCAAATACTTCTCCATGGAAGCATTGATGGCGGCAATGTCCTTGTCCACATCGGGGCCGTTGAGCTTGGCTTCCGGCAGGATCAGCCGCAGCGTGGAGGGCGCATCCTGGACCGTCTCCTCCACCGCCTGCCAGTATTCCGGCTGAGAGGTGAACTGGTCGCAGGCCACCACGGCCCACTTGGTCATGTCCGCTTCCTTGGGAAGCAGGATGTCAGCGGGGTAAAAGCCCAGGTTCTTGAATTTCTCGTTCATACGGCATCTCCCTTTCAATTTGTTATTTTTTAAGTTCCCGAATAATCATAACTGTAAGGACCACAAGGCCGACCACCAGCGCGGCAATAGCGGGCAACAGGAACGCTCCGCCAAGCAGACCGCCCACGGACTCCAGGAAAAAGCCTGCCAAAAGATTCAGGTCGCCCGTCAACTGTTCCATTTGCCCCTCCCCGTTTTATAGTGCGGCCTTGATGGCACCCAGCAGATCGCCGAACTCTTCGTAAGCGGGCAGCTCAGGGTGGTCCGCCTTGATCTTCTCCGTGCTCTTGAACAGGAAGCCTGCCTTGCTGGCCTGGATCATGCCGAGGTCGTTATAGCTGTCGCCGGAGGCAATGGTCTCATAGCCGATGGACTGCAGCGCCTTTACCGTGGTCAGCTTGGACTGCGCGCAGCGCATCTTGAAGCCGGTGATCTCACCGCTCTCGGCCACCTCCAGAGAATTGCAGAAAATGGTGGGCCAGCCCAGCTTCTCCATCAGGGGCTTTGCAAATTCCTCAAAGGTATCGCTGAGGATGATGACCTGGGTGATGGAACGCAGCTCGTCCAGGAACGCCTTGGCACCGGGCAGCGGGTCGATCTTGGCAATAGTGGCCTGAATTTCTTTTAGGCCCAGGCCATGCTCCTTCAAAATTCCCAGGCGCCAGCGCATCAGCTTGTCATAGTCCGGCTCGTCACGGGTGGTGCGCTTCAGCTCCGGGATGCCGCTGGCCTCCGCGAAGGCGATCCAAATTTCGGGCACTAGAACACCCTCCATATCCAGGCATACAATATTCATACTGTTTTCTCCTATTCCTGTTTTTCCCACCCCAGCGGGCGGATGTCATTTCTGTTTTGATTATACAATACTCCGGCGGCGCTTTCAATCAAAATCGGAAAAATATCAAAAATAGGTCGACCTATATCAGTGCATAATGGGAAACCATTTCGGACACGCTATCTGCAAGTCCCTTATACGGGCATGAATGGAGGTTTTGACCATGTTCATTGACAAGCTCGCGCTGCTGCTGGCCATCATCGGCGCTCTGAACTGGGGCGGTATCGGCCTGTTCGGCTTCGACACCGTGGCTTTCCTGTTCGGCGGACAGCTGGCGCTCCTGTCCCGCATCATTTACACCCTGGTAGGTCTGGCCGGACTGTGGTGCATCACCCTGCTGTTCCGCACCGACGAGGAACAGGGACACGCGCCCCACACCGCCTGATGGCGGACGCTGATACAGAAAACGAGCGGAGCTACCGTGCTCCGCTCGTTTCGTTTATTTCTCCTGAAGCTGCTTGACCAGCGCTTCCTCCGGCGTGACGTTCACCGTCCGGCAGGTGGTATAAATGACCATGCCCGGCCGTGCTCCGGTGGGCTTTTTTACGTTTTTCACCCGGGTATAGTCCACGGGGACGTTGCCGCTCTCCCGGGCCTGGGAGTAGTACGCCGCCAGCTTGGCGGCCTCCACGATGGTATCGTTATCCACCTCCCGGCCCTCCGTGCGGAGGATAACGTGGGAGCCGTGGATCTTCTGGGTGTGGAACCAGAGGTCCCGGTGGTCGGCCTCCTTCATGGTGAGCTGGTCGTTCTGGCGGTTATTGCGGCCCACCAGCACCCGGAAGCCGCTGGTGGTGCGGAACGCCCGGGGCTTCGCCGCATGCTTGATCTCCTTCTTCCCCTGCTTGCGGAGGAACCCGGCGTCTTTCAGCTCATTGCGGATGTCGATGAAGTCCTGCTCCGTCTCCGCGTGGCTGATCTCCTCCAGCACGCTCTCCAGATACTCCATGTCCCGCCGAGCGATCTCCATCTGCTCCCGCAGGTATTTTTCCGCCGTCTTGGCCTTCATGTAGCGCTTGTAATACTTGGCGGCGTTCTGCTGGGGCGTCAGCAGCGGGTCCAGCTGGATGGTGACGGAGGGACAGTCCTCCTCATAGAAATTCTCGCAGGTCAGCTTGCTGCTGCCCCGCTCCATGCGGTAGAGGTTGGAGGTGATGAGGTCGCCGCAGACCCGGAGTTTATCCCGGTCCTGGGTCTCGGCATAATCCTTCTCTTGGAGGGCCAGCTTCCGCCGCAGGCGGTCCCGGGCGGTGGTGGCGGTGCGGATGAGGTCCGCGCCCCGCTGGCGCACCCGCTCCTGCCGCTCCCGCTGCTCATAGAAGCTGTCCATCAGCGCTGAAAAGCTGTCGAAGCGCTCCGTCTCCACGATACCACCGTATTGCAGGATGGGCAGGCAGGCAAATTCCTCCGGTTTCCCATCCTTTGTCAGCATAATAGGCGTAAAGTGGTTTTCCCTGATAGCATTTGCAAATTCAGAGATTTCCAGCCAGAAGGTGTCCTTCGCCGTCTCAGTCAGCTCAAACAGCCGCACATCGGTGGCTCCGGCGGTGCGAAACGCCAGCTCCCGGGCCATCAGCGGAGAAATGCCGAAGTAGCTGTCCAGCAGGAAGGCATCCAGCTGCCGCTCCGGGTTGGCGGCGGCTAGCTTCTCCCAGAATCCCTCCTCCGTTTCCTCCGTTACCGGCAGGCGGCCCACAGAGGCGGGCGGCTCGTAATAAAGCCCCGGCAGGACCTGCCGCTGGGCAGACATATCGGCGTCCACCCGGCGCATACAGTCGATGATGCGGCCCTCGCCATCTAAGAGAATCAGATTGGAGCGGCGGCCCATGGCCTCCAACACCAGCGTCCGCTTTCCCGGCTGGCCGAAGTCATCGGTGATGTCCAGCTCCAGCCGTACTAGCCGCTCCAGAGTGGGCTGGGTGATATCCGCTACCCGGGCGCCCACCAGATGCTTGCGCAGCAGCATACAGAACATGGGCGGCTCCGCCGGGTTGTCCCGGGCCGTCTCCGTCAGCTGGATGCGGGGGGCATTGGCTCCGGCGTTCAGCAGCAGCCGCTTATTGCCCCGCAGCAGCAGGATGACCTGGTCCCGGGCGGGCTGCTGTACCTTGTCGATCCGCAGATTCAATAACTGGGGCCGCAGTTCTTCCACCACAGCCTGTAAGCAAATGGCGTCCAGTGGCATCAGACCGCCTCCTCCATCATCGCGCAGAATAGTTCATTGACCCGGTCCTTCCGACCTTTCAGCCACAGCCAGCCCAGCAGCGCTTCCAATGCCGTGGCCTCTCCATATTGGGCACGGCTGGCGTGACCGGGGACAGAGTGGACCTGGGCGTTACGGCCCCGCTTGAACACCGCCGTCTCCTCCTCTGTCAGCAGAGGCAGGATGCGCTCCGCCTTTTCCGCCTGGCTCTCGGCGCACACCAAACGGATGGTGGCCTGGTGTAGGCCCTTGCCGGTGGCTTTTCCGTGGGCGCAGAGCCAGGTACGGACCAAAAGCTCAAACACCGCGTCCCCCACATGGGCCAGGCCGATGGAGCTGATGGACCGGAGCTGGTCGTCAGTCAGTTGGATGTCGAAATAGTTGTCCATAGGGACCTCCCTGAAGTTGTTTGCGATTTGAGGAGGATTATACCACAGCTTCTTCTGTTTGTCACCCCGAACGGAAAAGAAACGCGCCGGGGGCTTTCACCCCGGCGCGCGCCGTTCTCTTATGAAAGATCAGCAGCAGGAATTGTTGTTGCAGCCGCCGTTGCAGCCGCCCCAGCTGTTGCCGCAGCAGCAGAAGATGATGATCAGGAGAATGATGATCCAGCAGCAGTTTCCGCCGCCCCAACCATTGTTACACATACCGGAACCTCCTATGAGTTGTTGACCGGGCTTACCGGTCTCAATCCATATTATGCGGTCCCGCTATAGAGGTTCCTGCGCGCTCACAGCCGCCAGCCCGTCACCATAGACCGGGCCTCCTCCCGCTCCCAGGACGTGAACACGCCCTTCTCCTGAAGGAGGTCGCCCAAAGTCCGGCTGCCGTCAGGCAGCCAGGCGTCCAGCGCGTAATAGGAGACGTACACCAGCTCCGCCCGCAGGAATTTGTCCCGCTGGAGCATCTCCGCCTCGCCAGCGGTCAGCACTCCGGCGGTCTGGGCGCGGGTCAGAGTGTCGGACAGGTTCGTGTTGGCGACGGAGCTATACCCCATGGCACGCAGCACAAATTCCGTGTACTGCCAGGCGTTCACCGCCCCCGCGGGCTTGAACTGCGTGGCGCTGTAGCCATTGGTATAGCCCATGCTGTATGCATAGCCCACGTACTTCTCCGCCTGAGAGCCCTTCTGGATGTCTGTAAAAGGTGTGGTGCCCGTCCAGGCAAGGGCCTGCTCCTCCTCCCCCAGGACCCGGATAAACATGATGAGGGCCTGGAGCCGGGTAGGGGCAACTTCCAAATCGAAGCCCTGGCCGTATCCGGTAAAACTGCCCTTGAACAGGTGCATGGTCTTCAATGCGGCGGCCATGGCATTGTAATCCGTCTCAGCAGAATATGTGAAGGTCCCGCCCTCATGGTCCACCACTGCCGTTTTGGAGGTAACGGTAAATCCGGCTGTGGTATCCTCTGCCACGATGTAGCGGTGGTTCGCCTGCAGAGCAGCACCGCTAGGGACTGCCTTGCCGTCGGTGGCGTCAACCACCGTGCCGGAGGGATAGGTCACAGTTCCCTGTCCTGCCAGCAGCATCACGGTGACGCCGGTGGTACCGTACAGGACATCCCCCTGCTTCAGACGGTCCTCCGCCCATACGAAGCCGGCCCCAGAGGGGACCGCCGTTCCAGTGTCCGTACCGGACAACAGTGCGGCGTCAGATGCGTTCAGCTTTTCCTCCACCCGGCTGTCCACCGCATCGGAGAATGTACCCTTCAGATAAGACAGCGACGCCAGCGGATCACTGGCGTCACCCGCCGCAAATCCCCACACTGCTGCAAACAGTGCCAGGCAAAGCGGAAGCAAGATCAATAGCTTTTTGCTCATAAGCGGATAAGTATCCTTTCGTCAGCCCGGTGTCCTCCACCAGGGCGGCGCGTTCAGCGGTTGGCGATACGGTAGCTGAGGGTCAGCAGGCTGTCCGCGAAGTGGATATTCTCGAACTTCACATCCGGGTTAGCGCTGGCCAGCTCCACATTGGTAAAATTCCAGAAGCCGTGAACGCCCATCTCAATGAGCCGGTCAGCCGTGTCCTGCGCCACATCCTGCGGAATGGTCAAAACCACAACATCCACGCTGTGGGTCTCGATATAGTTCTCCAACTCGCTCATGGCATATACCGGCACACCATTGACAGTGGAGCCGATCACATTGGGAGATACATCAAAGGCTGCGTCGGCAGAAAAACCGGTCTGAGAAAACGGGAAGTTCCGCAGCAGGGCTCGTCCCAGGTTGCCCACGCCGATCATCACCAGATGGTGGTCATTGTCCACGCCCAAAATGTGACCGATCTCAGCCCGCAGTTCCTCCACATTATAGCCATATCCCTGCTGGCCGAACTCGCCGAAGCAGCTGAAATCCTGCCGGATCTGGGATGCGGTGATATTCATTTCCTGGCCCAGCGAATGAGAGGAAATGCGCACGACGCCGCGGGCGCACAGATCTGTCAGCTGGCGGTAATACCGGGGAAGCCGCCGGATAACAGCATCAGAGATATTCTCCTTTTTCAAAACACTCACTCCTATCTGGAATCTTGTTAAAATATTCTCAGACTTAGTTTAGACCAAATCGCCTATCTTGTCAATTTTTTTAACAATCTTTTTGTGGGAAAATTTTTTAAGATTCTCTTTACACCCAGTCAAATCTCTGCTATACTACCAATCGATGTGTGAAGCACGTCTTGGTAAATGCGCCCGTGGCGCAATTAGATAGTGCGTCAGACTCCGACACATGGGGTCACACCTGAAAAACACCCATTTTTCAATACTTTCCCAACTCAACTTCCTTTTCGTCAGCAAACCGTTAGCATTTTGTTAGCAATTTTTCCCCAATTACCACCATTTTCTTTAATTCGCTAAACAAAAAAACATTATATGCGCCCGTAGCTCAGTTGGATAGAGTGCATGACTCCGACGTTTCAGGCCCTATCCGCAGCGAACCGGCGCAACCCCTTGCAATCAGTGGCTTCCAGCCAATGCAGAGGAAAATCTCCTCCGCCGTTGACTACTATTTGACCACTATTTTGAAAAATAGCACTTCCCCACAAGTTCATACCGTTTTGATACGCGCCCGTGGCGCAGTTGGATAGCGCGTCAGACTCCGACTCTGAAGGCCGCTGGTTCGAATCCAGTCGGGCGTACCACTAAAAGGCACTTGCGAAAGTAAGTGCCTTTTGTTTTAATTTAGGCAAAGGAGGTTTCGCCATGGCTCTTGAGAATAAACTGGGACTCACATCCTCTGCTGATCTCGCCCGTGAGGAAGAGCGAATCAGCAAAAAGAAAGCTGTCGAGCTTTTTGAGAAAGGTCTGCTGAATCAGCTGGAGGCCGGAACCTTCTCCTCCCTGCAAGCCATCCACAAGTACCTCTTTGAGGAGATTTACGACTTTGCCGGCGAACTCCGCACAGTTAACATCGCCAAGGGCAACTTCCGTTTTGCTCCGGTGATGTACCTGGAAGCAGCGCTTGCGAATATTGAAAAGATGCCGCAGTCCACTTTTGATGAGATCATTGAGAAGTACGTGGAGATGAACATCGCCCACCCCTTCCGTGAAGGCAACGGGCGTAGCACACGCATCTGGCTGGATCTGCTTCTGAAAGCCGAGTTGCACCAGGTGGTAGACTGGAGCCGCGTGGATAAAGAGGACTATCTGCTGGCCATGGAACGCAGTCCTATCCGGGATACAGAAATCAAGCACATCCTGCGAAATGCACTTACAGACGAAATTGACAGCCGTGAAGTTTATATGAAAGGTATCGACCACAGCTACTACTATGAGGGTTATGCGATCTTCAAGGCCGAGGAACTGTGATTGGAGACCGCAGAAAATTCTGTGTAATCGACGTTCCTCGACAGTATGAAAATCTTCGACTAAGTCAAGAATGAGAATAAACATTCAAGACGAAGGAGACGAAGATTATGCAGCCGGTACCACAGGATTTGTTGAAGGAATACGTTCAGAGCCAGCACTTCACCAGCACGACGGAGATCATGGAGGCCATGAAGGAAATGTTCCGGGATGTCATCCAGACCGTCATGGAAGTGGAGATGGACGAGGAGCTTGGTCGTGAGCGTTGCGAGCGCTCAGACGAGCCGGAGGGAGCCCCCAGAAACTACCGAAACGGCTATACGAAGAAGACCGTCAAGACCCAGCTGGGCGAGGTGGACATCAAGGTGCCCCGGGACCGGAACGGCTCTTTCGAGCCCAAGATCATCGGCAAGTATGACCGGAATGCGGACGGGATGGAGGATAAGATTCTGGCTCTGTACGCCTGCGGCATGAGCCAGGGGGATATCGCTGAGCAGATCAAGGAGCTGTACGGCGTGGAGATCTCTCCAGAGCTGGTAACGAAGATCGGCGAAAAGATCATGCCGGAGGTCACAGCCTGGCAGAACCGTCCGCTGGAGCCGGTGTATCCGTTTGTGTTTATGGACGCCATTCACTACAAGGTTCGGGAAGACCGGCGGTACGTGACCAAGGCAGCCTATGTGGTGTTGGGCGTCACCATGGATGGCAGGAAGGACATTCTGGGAGTCTGGATTGGAGAGCACGAAAACAGCAAATTCTGGCTGAATGTGCTGAATGACCTCAAAAGCAGGGGCGTTTTGGATGTATATCTGTTCTGCACGGACGGCCTGTGTGGGATGATGCAGGCTATCGAGGCCGT
>JAGBDS010000098.1 GCA_017937405.1 Oscillibacter sp. | reverse complement strand
TCCGGCGGAACGTTGCTATTATAACAAGCTTCATTTCGCTTGTCAAGCACTTTTTTCAAAAGTTTTTGACTCGCGATCCGCATTGCTTAGCAGCAACTTTGGTAGGATACCATATCACTTGCTGTTTGTCAACCACTTTTTCGAGGTCTTTCAACTTCTTTTCAGCGGTCCCCGCCGGGGCGCTCACCTCAGCGACAGCTTTTTTAGAATACCAGACACTTCGCCTTTTGTCAACAGATTTTTTCATTCTTTTTTCGTTTTGCTGATATAAACCATTACCCCCGCTTATTTCGGTATGACCTCTGTGCAAAATAGAAAACAGACTGGGCAAACGGCTCCGGCAATGTTATAATGCCCTTGTATCATCATTTATATGTATACGGGAGTGATCGTTCTGAAGATCCATCGCATGACTGCCACCTTCGGCAAGCTGCAAAACCGCACGCTGGAGCTGAAGGATGGCCTGAACATCATCGAGGCCCCCAACGAAACGGGCAAATCCACCTGGTGCGCCTTTCTTCTGGCCATGCTGTACGGCATCAACAGCCGGGAGCGGGACAAGGCAGGCTTTATCGCAGACAAGAACCGTTATGCCCCCTGGAGCGGAGCCGCCATGAGTGGGCGGCTGGACTGCCGCGTGGGGGCGGACGAATTGTCCCTTACTCGGACTACCCGCCGCCAGACGGCTCCTATGGGAGACTTCCAGGCTCTTTACGCCGGAACCGGCGACAGCTTCCCCGGTCTGACAGGCCAAAACTGCGGTGAGGCGCTACTGGGCGTCAGCCGGGAGGTCTACGAGCGCAGCGCCTTTATCCGCCAGTCCGGCATGACCATCACACAAGACGCTGGGCTGGAGCGCCGTATCGCCGCCCTCATCACCTCCGGTGAGGAGGATACCTCTTATACAGAGGCCGCCGACGCTCTGAAAAAGCAGCTGAACCGCCGCCGTCACAATAAGACGGGCCAAATACCTACACTGGAGGGAGAACTGCTGGACATCCGCCGCCAGCTCTCCGAGCTGGACGCTCTGGAAGCCCAGCTCCAGTCCGCCCGCCACCAAAGCGAAGCCCTGTCCCTTCGGGAACATGAATTGATGGCAGAACTGTCCCTCCATGACCGCTGGGAGGCTGCCCGGGAGCAGCAGGCCCTGTCGGAAGCGGAGGCTGCCGCCGCCCAGGCGGAACAAACCGCCGAAGACCTGCGCCGCCGCATCCAGGAAGACCGTATTCCGGAAAATGAGACCATCGGCCGTCTCCGGGGCGCCCTGGTGAATTTAGAGACCACCCGCAAATCCGTGAACAAGGCCCGGTCCGAGCGGGACGAAGCCGTCAAAGTCCTGCTGCGGGCAGAAGCCGCTGTCAACGAGACCCCCTTTACCGGCCTGACGCCAGAGCAGGCGGAAAAATCCCCCCTCGACCTGGACCCAAAGCCCCGGTTCCCCTTGTGGGCTTTCCTGTTGGCAATCCTCTGCGGCGCGGGTCTTGGCGCCGTCCTCTGGTTCGCACTGAAAAATCCCCTTCTGGCCGTGGTTGCGGGCTGCGCCCTGTTTGGCGTGGTAGCTCTTGCGGCTGGGCTGTCCACCAGCAAAAAGCAATCCAGCTGGGAGGCGCTTGCCGCCGAGGCCCGCCAGCGGAGGAACGAGGAGCTGTCCGCCTACACCGCCCTGTACCGTGCCAACCAGGAGGCCCGGGCGGAAGCGGACAGGCGTTCCGCCACCGCCGAGGCCCTGTACAACACCCTCTCCTCCAACGAGCAGGCCATCCTCCTGGAGATCCGCCGTTTCGCCCCCGACGCCTTTGACAGTTCCACCGCCGATAGCCTGCTCCGTGGCTGCGCTGTCCGCCGCCAGGAGCTGACGAAGGCCGAGGCCGCCGCCCGGGAAGCCCGGATGCGGCTGGACCTAATGACGCAAAAAGCCCCCGCTCCCACCGGCGGCAGCGCTCCCCCAGAGCCCCCGGCCCGGAGCCGGGAGGCCATCACCGCCGAGCTGGCAGCCGTCCAAGCGGATCTGTCAGCCGCCCGTTCCGCCGCCGACCGGCTCGCCGGCCAGCTTCACGCCATAGGCGACCCGGTGGTGCTCCGCTCCGAGGCCGCCCGTCTGGAGGAGGAAATTGCCGCTCTGGAAGGAGAATACGCGGCCATTCGCCTTGCCATGGACACGCTGGAAGGCGCCAACACCACCCTCCAAAACCGCTTCTCTCCAGAGCTGGGCCGCCGGGCCGCTGAAATTTTCAGTGTGCTGACCGATGGCAAATACAGCGGCGTGGTGCTGGACCGGGCGTTCCATCTCTCCGCCGAGCAAGCGGGAGACAGTGTGTACCGCCCCTCCGCCCTGCTGTCCGCCGGAGCCGCCGACCAACTGTACCTGGCGGTGCGGCTGGCCATCTGCGACCTGGTGCTGCCGGGGGAGGACCGGGCTCCTATCGTCCTGGACGACGCCCTGGCCTCCTTTGACAATGACCGCTGCGCCGCCGCCCTGCGGTGGCTGAAGGAGGAAGGCAAGCGCCGCCAGATCTTGCTGTTCACCTGCCACAACCGGGAGGCCGCCTTTTTCGCCGGAGACGAAGAAGTTTCCGTCCAGCGGTTGACGGCGGACGTATAAAGGTATAAGATACCCCACAGTCTATACAATAATAAATAAGGAGATATCAGAACTATGAGCGAGTGTACCCATAACTGTTCCACCTGCGGCGAGAGCTGCGGGGAGCGGCAGGAGCCCCAGTCCCTGCTGAAGGAGCACAATCCCAACGCCCGTGTGGGCAAGGTCTACGGTATCGTGTCCGGCAAGGGCGGCGTGGGCAAGTCCATGGTCACCAGCCAGCTGGCCGTCACCATGCGCCGCCGGGGCTATTCCGTAGGCGTGCTGGACGCCGATGTCACCGGTCCCTCCATCCCCAAGGCCTTCGGCATCCACGGCCAGGCCATGGGCAGCGAAGAGGGCCTCTATCCCATGGAGTCCCGCACCGGCATCCAGGTGATGTCCACCAACCTGCTGCTGCCCAATGAGACGGACCCGGTCATCTGGCGGGGTCCCGTCATCTCCGGCGTGGTCCAGCAGTTCTGGACCGACGTGCTGTGGAACTGCGATTACCTGTTTGTGGATATGCCTCCGGGAACCGGCGACGTGTCCCTATCTGTATTCCAGTCCATCCCCCTGGACGGCATCATCATCGTGGCCTCTCCCCAGGAGCTGGTGAGCATGGTGGTGGAGAAGGCCGTCAAAATGGCCGAAATGATGGAGGTTCCCATCCTGGGTCTGGTGGAAAACATGAGCTATGTGGTCTGCCCCGGCTGCGGCAAAAAGCTCCACGTGTTCGGCGAGGGCAAGACCGCCGAGGCCGCCGTCCGGCACAACCTCCCCGTGCTGGCGGAGATGCCCATCGACCCGGCCCTGGCCGCTCTGACCGACGCCGGGGACATCGAGTCCTTCCAGGGCACCTGGCTGGACGGCGCTGCCGATCAGCTGGAGAACAAGTAAATTTCTGATATCCCGGAGCAGAAAACTGCTCCGGGATACATTTTTTGTCTATTTTTGCATATCGACTAAGGGAACGCTGTCGAAAAAGTTGTTTTTGTGTGGAAAAACAGTTGCAAAACCGCGCGTAATTCGAGATAATAGAGGCCGAACAAGTTTTCCGTGAAAACGGGAAAGAATACTAAAAAACACGAGGGGGATTTTCCAATGCAGGAGCTGAAAGACCGCATCGTCAAGGAGGGCAAGGTCCTTCCCGGCAACATCATCAAGGTGGACGGTTTCCTGAACCACCGCATCGACACCGAGCTGATGGACCACATCGCCGAGGAGTTCGGCAAGCACTTCAACATGGATGAGGTCACCATGATCCTCACCGCCGAGGCCAGCGGCATCGCCCTGTCCGCCATCGTCGCCCAGCACTTCCACAAGCCCATGATCTTCGCCAAGAAGGCCAAGAGCGACAACATCGAGGGCGGCTTGTACCAGAGCGACATTTTCTCCTACACCTATAAAAAGAAGGTCACCCTGCTGGTCAGCAAGGAGTGGATGAGCGCCGACGACAAGGTCCTCATCATCGACGACTTCATGGCCAACGGCGAGGCCATGCGGGGCCTGTGCGACATCGTGGAGGCCGCCGGCGCTACCCTGGTGGGCATCGGCTGCGCCGTGGAGAAGGGCTTCCAGGGCGGCGGCGACCGCCTGCGCGCCGCCGGTGTGAACCTGAAGTCTCTGGCCATTATCGAGTCCGCCGAGCCCGGCAACATCGTCTTCCGGAACGAGGACTGACCGCCCGCTGCGGAGATACCCCCCAGGGGTATATAAAGCACGCTGTGCAGATACCCCCATGGGGTATCTGTAAGGAGGGCTCTTATGCGCCGCTTTTTCTGTCTCGCCCTGTCCGTGCTCGCCGTCTGCTCCCTGCTGTCTGCTTGCACAGATGACGACCCCACTGCCGAACCGGAAAGCCCGTCATCTGCCTCTATTCCGAAACAGGGACGGAAGTCACCGTCCAACTGGGCTTTGACGGTGAGCTGACCTGCACCTATCCGGCCTATCGTGGCGGCTGGACCGTCACCGTCCGGCCCGACGGCACGCTGACGGACGAGGGCGGCCAGGCCTACAACTACCTCTACTGGGAGGGCGTTTCTGACGCTGAATACGACTTCTCCCAAGGCTTCTGCGTCCCCGGTGGGGACACCGCCGCCTTTTTGGAGGACGCCCTGGCCCGCCTGGGGCTGAACCGCCGGGAGGCCAACGAATTTCTCGTCTACTGGCTCCCCCGGCTGGAGCAGAACCCCTATAATCTCATCTCTTTCCAGTCTGATGCCTACACGGACCACGCCGTTCTCACCGTCACCCCGGAGCCGGACAGCGTCCTGCGGGTATTCATGGCCTGGAAGCCTCTGGAATCCCCTGCGGAGATTCCGCTCCAGGACCTGCCCGCCTTCTCCCGCAACGGCTTCGCCGTGGTGGAGTGGGGCGGCGCGGAGGTCCGATAAAGCCATTCTTTTCAAAAGGAGGGACCCTGTTTGTCCCATCAGACTGTTATCGTTCTCGATTTCGGCGGCCAGTACAACCAGCTCATCGCCCGCCGGGTCCGTGAGTGCGGCGTTTACTGCGAGGTCAAGCCTTATACCACGCCCCTGGCGGAGCTGAAAGCCATGGACCCCATCGGTATCATCTTCACCGGCGGCCCCAACTCCGTCTATCTGGAGACCTCCCCCCATGTGGACCCCGCCATCTTCACCTGGGGCGTGCCCATTCTGGGCATCTGCTACGGCTGCCAGCTCATGGCCCATACCCTGGGCGGCCAGGTCACCGAGGCCCAGGACGACTCCGCCCGGGAGTACGGCAAGACCGTTACCTATTACGACACCTCCTGCAAGCTGTTCAAGGGCCTGCCCGCTGAGGGCATTTCCTGGATGAGCCACGGTGACTACATGGCAAAGGTCCCCGAGGGCTTCGCCCTGACGGCCCACTCCGACGCCTGCCCCAACGTGGCCATTGCCGACGAGAGCCGCGGCTTCTACGGTGTGCAGTATCATCCCGAGGTCAACCACACGGAAAACGGCATCAAGATGATCCGCAACTTCCTCTACGAGGTCTGCGGCGCCAAGGGCGACTGGTCCATGCAGGACTACAAGAAGACCGCCATCGCCGCCGTCCGGGAGACGGTGGGTAACGGCCGGGTGCTGCTGGCCCTCAGCGGCGGCGTGGACTCCTCCGTGGTCGCTGCCCTGCTGGCGGAGGCCGTTGGCCGTCAGCTCACCTGCGTGTTCGTGGACCACGGCCTCATGCGCCTGAACGAGGGCGATGAGGTAGAGGCCGCCTTCGCCAAGTGGGACATCAACTTCGTCCGGGTGGACGCCGAATCCCGGTTCCTCCTGAAGCTGGCCGGTGTGGACGAGCCGGAGCGCAAGCGCAAGATCATCGGTGAGGAGTTCATTCGGGTCTTTGAGGAAGAGGCCAAGAAGATCGGCGCTGTGGACTTCCTGGCCCAGGGCACCATCTATCCCGATGTCATCGAATCCGGCGCCGGAGACGCCGCCGTGATCAAGAGCCACCACAATGTGGGCGGCCTGCCCGACTATGTGGACTTCAAGGAGATCATTGAGCCCCTGCGCCTGCTGTTCAAGGACGAGGTCCGCCAGCTGGGCCGGGAGCTGGGCCTGCCCGAATATCTGGTCACCCGCCAGCCCTTCCCCGGTCCCGGCCTTGCCATCCGTGTCATTGGCGACCTGACCAAGGAAAAGCTGGACACCCTGCGCCAGGCGGATTTCATCTTCCGGGAGGAGATCGCCAAGGCCGGTGAGGACAAGAACCTCAACCAGTATTTCGCGGTACTCACCAACACCCGCAGCGTGGGCGTCATGGGCGACGGCCGGACCTATGACTACACTCTGGCCCTCCGGGCCGTCACCACAGCGGACTTCATGACCGCCGACTGGGCCCGTATCCCCTACGACGTGCTGGATAAGATCAGCACCCGCATCGTCAACGAGGTGCAGGGCATCAACCGCATCGTCTACGACATCACGTCCAAGCCCCCTGCGACCATTGAATGGGAATGATTACAGCAAATCCCCAATCCATTGCAGTGCAATGGATTGGGGATTTTTCTTTTTGCGTCTGACCGCATTTTGACCGCAACAAATCAAATTTGAATACCTCTATTATTTTATAAATTTCATAATAATTTGATTATAGAGGTACATTTTTTACCATTTGTTCATCTTACTTAGTTCGCTTTATCTTTAGCTCAGCCGAATTATTATGCTAAATAGTGATCCATTATCCGCATATAATTTCAATTCATTTTTTCGCTTTTTTGGAAAAATGTAATAATTCTTATTTTTCTTTTTTCTCTGCATCTCGTTGATATATCTCAGAAATATCGATATTTTTTCATTTTTATCTGAGATCTAAAATCGAGAAATTTTAGCGTAGAGCTTTTTGTATATTATTGCAGCCAACAGTCGTCTCATACGATTTGACCCCCATGTTCTGTTCACTCCGGCCCCAATTCCATCTCCCAGCTCTTCGGCACCACTTGCGGATAAAGAGCTCAGTTCATCCGGGTTCTTTGCCACATTATTCAAAGTGCTCTAGTAGCCAATGGGCGCAATCTGTAACAATGCGTCCTCCTCCATCCTCTCTTACACTCGAAAAATAAGACTGTTCAGACTTAATCACCTTCAACTCTTGCGGAACACCCCCCTGCACCGTAATTTGCAAATCACTGCCTACCGATTCTCCAAGCATAGTAATCTCCAAGCGAAGCCCGTCTCCTCCAATTTCTTTGGGCAACACCGCACAAATAGCGTATAGGGAGAGCCATAGTAAGCTCGTCTGTAGGGCAGCCAGTATTATCCCCTCAGTTCGCCTGGCAGGGCATGCCAACTTAGGCTGCCAGGCAGGGCCTGTCAGCCAAGATCAGGTTCG
>JAGBDS010000037.1 GCA_017937405.1 Oscillibacter sp. | reverse complement strand
CGTTAACGTCTCCGCCAAGGACCTGGGCACCGGCAAGGAGCAGCACATCACCATCACCTCCTCCTCCAACATGAGCAAGGAGGACATCGAGAAGGCTGTCAAGGAAGCCGAGCAATATGCTGCCCAGGACAAGAAGCTGAAGGAAGAGGTGGAGGTCCGCAACCAGGCTGACCAGATGGTCTACCAGAGCGAAAAGACCCTCTCCGAGATGGGCGACAAGATCCCTGCCGACGACAAGAGCAAGGTCCAGGCCGGTATCGACAAGCTGAAGGAGACCCTGAAGGGTCAGGATACCGCCGCCATCAAGGCCGCTACCGAGGAGCTGACCCAGGCCTTCTATGCCGTCAGCGAGAAGCTGTACCAGCAGGCCAATCCCCAGGACGCCCAGGCTGGCGCCCAGCCCGGCCCCGACGCCGGCGCCCAGGGTGGCCAGTATTACGACGCCGACTACAAGGTGGTCGACGAGGACGACAAGAACAAGTAAGAGGCCCTCTCATAAAACGTATCAGGGACAGCGCGTTGGAGCCTGTCCCTGATACGGCGTTTCGGAATACGAGGAGTTTTCAATATGGCAGATAAGCGCGATTACTATGAAGTCCTGGGCATTGCCAAGGGTGCATCCGAGGACGAGATCAAAAAGGCATATAAAAAGATGGCCCGGAAGTACCACCCCGACCTAAACCCCGGTGACAAGGAGGCCGAGGAGAAGTTCAAGGAGGTCAACGAGGCCTACGAGGTGCTGTCCGACCCCAACAAGAAGGCCCGGTACGACCAGTACGGCCACGCGGGCGTGGATCCCAACTTTGGCGCCGGCGCCGGGTTCGACGGGAACTTTGACTTCGGGGACCTGGGAGATATTTTCGGCAGCTTCTTCGGCGGCGGCTTCGGCGGCGGACGGCGCACCAACCCCAATGCCCCCCAGCGGGGCGAGAGCATTCGCCAGTCCATCGCCATCAGCTTTGAGGAGGCGGCTTTCGGCTGCGAGAAGGAGGTCGTGGTGGACCGGATGGAGGAGTGCGCCACCTGCCACGGCAACGGCTGCGCCCCCGGCACCACGCCGGAGATCTGCCCGGACTGCCACGGCAGCGGCCAGGTCCAGGTCCGGCGACAGACCCCCATGGGCGTGTTCGCCACCAGCTCCCCCTGTCCCAAGTGCGGCGGCAAGGGCAAGATCATCCATCAGCCCTGCAAGGACTGCCACGGCACCGGCTACGCCCGCAAGCGCAAGACCATCCAGGCCAGCATCCCCGCGGGCATCGACAACGGCCAGACCATCTCCATCCGAGGCCAGGGCCACGCGGGCAAAAACGGCGGCCCGGCAGGCGACCTGCTGATCACCATCACCATCCGGCCCCATGAGCTGTTCCGCCGGGAGGGCACCAGCGTCCTCTGCGAGGCGCCTATCACCTTCGCCCAGGCGGTCCTGGGCGCGGAGCTGGAGATCCCCACCATCGACGGTAAAGTCAAGTACGACCTGCCGGAGGGTACCCAGTCCGGTACTACATTCCGGCTGAAGGGCAAGGGCATCCCCTCCATCAACGGACGGGGCCGGGGCGACCAGTATGTCACCGTTTATATCGAGACGCCCCGGAACCTGAATAAAGAGCAAAAAGAAGCCCTGAAAAAGTTTGCCGATACGATGGGTGACAACAACTACGAGGAGCGGAAGAAGTTCTTCAAGAAATTCAAAAAGTGAGGGAGCCTATGTACCTGGCTGACTATCACACCCATTCCCGCATTTCCCCGGATGCCCGTTCCCCTATGGCGGAGATGGCGGAGGCCGCCATCGCGGCGGGACTTGACGAGCTGTGCTTCACCGACCATGTGGAGCCCATCGTCTGGGGTTCCACAAAGCTGCGGCAGGACCCCTACGACTGGGACGCTCTGGAGCGGGAGTACCGCACTGCCCGGGAGGCTGTCGGGGACCGCATCATCCTGCGGCTGGGCATGGAGCTGGGGGACGCCCCTTGGAGCTTTGCCCATACGGGGAGGATGATCGCCGACGCGCCGGAGCTGGACTTCGTTATCGGCTCTGTTCATATGCTGTCGGAACAGTTCAACGGCGTGGACCTGTATTTCTTCGACCCCAAGGATGACGACGAGGCCCGGGCGGGTATGGCGGACTATCTCCGCCAGGTGCGCCGTCTGGCAGAGTGGGGGCAGTTTAATGTGCTGGGCCATCTGACGCTGCCCCTGCGGTATCTCAACGAGAATCGGGGGTTTCACCTGACTTTTGACGGCTTTGAGGACGAGATCGAGGAGATTTTGGGCATCCTCATCGACAAGGGCCTTGGCATCGAGCTGAACACCAACCGGGGCAACACGCCGCTACCGGATGAAAAATGGCTGCGGATGTACCGCGATTTGGGCGGTGAGATCATCACTCTGGGCACCGACGCCCACAGCCCCGACTATGTGGGCTGTGCCATCCGGGAGCGGCAGGAGCTGCTGAAGGAATGCGGATTTACCCGCTTCTGCACCTTTGAGAAACGGCATCCCATCTGGCACGAACTGTGAATGAACGGTGATTGCTTTTCACGAAAAAAGCGAGTAAAATGAGCTTGCAAATTTTTAAAACAGGGGGAAAACTATTATGAAAATCGCGTTAGGCTGTGACCACGGCGGCTATGAGCTGAAGCAGCACATCATCAAGGTCCTGGAGAAGCTGGGCCATGAGTATGGGGATTTTGGCTGCTACAACCTGGACAGCTGCGACTATCCTGACTTCGGCGCTGCCGCCGCCCGCGCTGTGGCAGAGGGCAAGTGCGACAAGGGCATCGTCATCTGCACCACTGGTATCGGCATCTCCATCGCCGCCAACAAGGTCAAGGGTATCCGCTGCGCCCACTGCGCCGACTGCCTGCAGGCTGAGATGACCCGCAAGCACAACGACGCCAACATGATGGCCATCGGCGCCGGCTTCACCGGCAAGAACATGGCCGAGCGCATGGTGGAGGTGTTCCTGAGCACCGAGTTCGAGGGCGGCCGCCACGAGCGCCGGGTCAACAAGATGATGGCTCTGGAGGGCTGACCTTCCTGGGCTAAAAAGGGAGGTGACGGACAATGGCATATTCCAGGGGCTACCACAGCTATCGGGGGCGGACGCCCAGGTGGCGCATCGCCGTGATGGTGCTGCTGGTCGTTGTGATCCTGGCGGCCATTGCCGTCATTGTCCTGTCCCGGAACATCGTCTATGATGAAACGGGCACGCCGCAGCTGGAGCTGCCCTGGAAAGAGGAACCTGCGGAGGAGACTCCGGAGCCGCCGCTGGATCTGACCATTGAGGAACCTGAGCGGTCCAAGGTCCTCCGGGCGTTTACGGTGAAGGAGCAGCCTTTGTCCCAGGCCGTCTGGGGGGAGGCATACAGCTTGTCCCAAATGCCGGACAACGCGGAGCGGGGCTATAACGCTGTGGCAGTTACCGTAAAGGGGCCAAGTGGCACTGTGTATTTCGATTCCGCTGTGGCGGTGGCCGGTTCCGTCAGCCTGGGGGAGGATACCGCCGAGGCAATCTCCCTGATGAACGGGGATGCCACCGGCTATGACACCATCGCCCGCCTCAGCTGCTTCCACGACCCCAAGGCCGCCAACCGGGATGTGGAGGGCATGGGCCTGAAAAACACCGGCGGCTATATTTTCTACGACGGAAACAACAGCCAGTGGCTGGACCCTGCCAAGCCCGCTGCCAGGGAATACCTGTGCGGACTTGCGAAGGAAGCGGCGGAGCTGGGCTTCGACGAGGTTTTACTGACCGACGTCAGCTATCCCACCGTGGGCAAGCTGGACAAGGTCGACTACGGCGAAGGGGAGAAGAGCGCCCACCTGGCGGCCTTCCTGGAGGAGATGCGGGCGGCGCTGGCGCCCTACGGCGTGAAGCTGTCTATCGAAATGCCGGAAGCTGTCATCGCCCAGGGAAGTGACGAGGACGCCGGACTGCTGCTGGCAGATATTGCTCCCAGGGTGGACCGAATTTACGCTCCCACCACAGCGGCGGAGGCTCCGGCTTTGACTCAGGCGGTGAGCACCTCCAGTCAAGACACGGAATTCATCCCGGAACTGACGGAAGCTGACCCTGGTGTCGAAAATTTTTTGGTATCCTGACCGGATATGGACCGCCCATCCCTGCCGACCAGCGGGGATGGGCGCCTTTTATTCAGCCATACAATGTATATTCATTCGGATATACAGGAGAATAACGGCAAAGTGCACAAGGAATGTCAGAAAAGCCGGAAACTTTTCTGGCGTTTTCCGGCAATCTACAAAATTGGAACAAATATTTATTCATTATTTTTGAAAAAGTATTGACATTGCCTGCGACCCGTGATAAGGTATCCATTGTCAACGGGAGGAAAACCTTTCCTCTCCAAAGGACAGATACGCCTCTCCCCCTCCGGGAGAGAAGAATAAGATTGGAAAAGGAAGTTTTGTATCATGAAAAAGCTGTTCGCACTGCTGCTGACCATGGCAATGGTCCTGTCTCTGGCCGCCTGCGGCGGTAAGAAGGAAGAACCCGCTAAGACGGAAGAGCCTGCCAAGACCGAGGAGCCTGCCGCTCCCGCCGCTCCCGAGCTGAGCACTGTGACGCCCGGCAAGCTGACCGTGGCTACCAGCCCCGACTTCGCCCCCTATGAGTTCTACGCCATCGATGAGAGCGGAAACGCAAACCTGGCCGGCTTCGACATGGCCCTGGCCCAGTACATCGCTGATTATCTGGGCCTGGAGCTGGAAGTCGTCCCCATGGACTTTGACGGCGTGCTGGCTGAGGTGACAGCCGGCAACGTGGACCTGGGCATGGCCGGCTTGTCTCCTGACCCCGAGCGTATGGAGGCCATGGACTTCTCCGACATCTATTACATGGGCGGCCAGTCCCTGGTCGTGACCCAGGCCAACAAGGACAAGTGGGCTTCTCTGGAGGAGCTGAATGATCCTTCTGTGAGCATCGGCGCGCAGCTGGCCTCCATTCAGTACGATCTGGCTATGGAAAATACCCCTGACGCCGACGTTGTTCAGCTGGCCAAGGTGACTGACGTTGTCTCCGAGCTGCTGGGCGGCAAGCTGGATGCCGGTTACATTGAAACCGTTGTGGCTGAGAGCTATGCCAAGAACTATCCCGACCTGTACATCGCCTTCGACGTGCCCTATGAAGTGGAAGGCTCCGCTATTGGTGTCGTGAAGGGCAACGAGGCCCTGCTGGCCGGCGTCAACGAGGCTATTGCCGCCGCTCTGGCTGACGGCTCTATGGATGATTTCGTGGCTCAGGCCAACGAGCAGGCTTCCGGCGAGATCATTGAGGGTCTGGTCGACTGATTTCCAACGTGAATTAACGCCGATTCCTCCCCACAAAAATGTGGGGAGGAATTAGCGCGTTCAAGAAAAACCCCGAAAGGAGTTCGTGCCATGAGTGTTTCCTCGGCAGGCTTTCAGAAGGTGTTCCAGTATGCCGGCATGTTTAAAGAAGGTATGCTCTGCACCGTTTACCTCTCTCTCTTTACCGTTATCCTCGGCTTCCTGCTGGCGCTGGTGCTGGCGGTCATGCGGATGAGCAATTTCCGTCCCTTCCGCTCCCTGGGCCTGGATAAGGACGGCCACCTCCGGGACGGCGGCTTTTTGCTGGCCCTGAGCAAATTTAATCCCATCGCATTTATCGCCACAGTCTACGTGGAGGTCATCCGGGCCACCCCCATGCTGGTGCAGCTGTTCATCGTGTACCAGGTGGTGTTCAACAAAAACGTCATCAACCTGCCGTCAGTTACGGTGCTGGGCTTCTTGAAGCTGAACCGCTTCCTGCCCGGCGTCATCGCTCTGGCGCTGAATTCCGGCGCGTACCTGTCTGAGATCATCCGCGCCGGTATCCAGTCCGTGGATGGCGGCCAGACCGAGGCGGCCCGCTCTCTGGGCCTGACGCAGGGCCAGAATATGCGCTTCATCGTTTTGCCCCAGGCGGTGAAAAACATTCTGCCCGCCATCGGCAACGAGTTCGTCACCATCATCAAGGAGTCCGCTATTACATACACCATCGGCGTTCAGGACCTGATGGCAGCGGTGAAGGCGGCCCAGGCCGGCACCTTCCTGGTGCTGGAGCCTCTGCTGGTGGTTGCGGTGTTGTACTTCTGCCTGACCTTCCCCACCAGTAAGATTATTGCCTACTTTGAAAGGAGAATGAGCCGTGGCGACAAGCGGTAGTCTGATCCAGGTCACCGACCTGAAGAAATACTATAACAAGGGCGCCATCAAGGCTCTGGACGGCGTCTCCGTGGACATCAACCGTGGCGACGTCATGGTGGTCATCGGGCCCTCCGGTTCCGGCAAGTCCACTTTTCTCCGCAGCCTGAACCTGCTGGAAGAGCCCACCGGCGGCTCCATCGTCTTTGACGGCGTGGACATCACCAAGAAAAAGGTGAAGAACGCTGAGGGCAAGATGGTGAAGCTGGACATTGACCAGCACCGCCAGAAGATGGGCATGGTGTTCCAGCACTTCAACCTGTTCCCCCATATGACCATTCTGGATAATATGACTTTGGCACCCATCCAGGTCAAGCATGTGGACAAGGCCGCCGCCGAGGAAAAGGCCCTGGCCCTGCTGGACCGGGTGGGCCTGAAGGACCGTGCCGGGGCGTACCCCATCCAGCTCTCCGGCGGCCAGAAGCAGCGCGTCGCTATCGTCCGGGCCCTGGCTATGGAGCCGGAGGTCATGCTGTTCGACGAGCCTACCTCCGCCCTGGACCCTGAAATGGTGGGCGAAGTGCTGGACGTTATGAAGGGCCTGGCCCAGGAGGGCATGACCATGGTGGTGGTCACCCACGAGATGGGCTTCGCCCGTGAGGTGGGCAACCGGGTGTTGTTCATGGCGGACGGCAAGCTGCTGGAGCAGGGCAGCCCGGAGGATATCTTCGGCAACCCCCAGCATCCCAGACTGCAGGACTTTTTGAGCAAGGTACTTTGATTTTTCAAGGGGCACGCACACCCGTGCGTGCTCCTTTTTGTCAGAAAGGAGCATCTTTATGACGGAAGAAAAGCAGGCGGCCATCGCCGCCGTGGAGGAAAAGGCGGCAGTGATTGCCGATGTGGCGGATAGCGTTTGGGGCTATGCCGAGCTGTCCCTCCAGGAGGAAAAGTCCGCCGCCAAGTATTGCAAGGTTTTGGAACAAGAGGGCTTCACGGTGGAAAAGGGCATCTGCGATATCCCCACCGCCTTTTCCGCCAGCTTCGGCAGCGGACGGCCCGTCATCGGCATCCTGGCGGAGTATGACGCCCTGTCTGGCTTGTCCCAGAAGGCCGGAAGCCTGGAGCGGGAGGAAGTAGTTCCCGGCGGCTGTGGCCATGGCTGCGGACACAACCTGCTGGGTGCGGGGGCCCTGGCCGCCGCGCTGGGCGTGAAGGCATATCTGGAGCGCACTGGTGTTTCTGGCACCGTGGTGCTATACGGCTGCCCCGGCGAGGAGGGCGGCGCGGCCAAGGCGTTCATGGCCCGGGAGAAGCTGTGGTACAGCCTGGACGCGGCCCTGACCTGGCATCCCAAGGATGTGAACGAGGTGGTCACCGGCTCCTCCAACTCCTGTATCCAGACCCAGTACAAATTCACCGGCATCGCCGCCCACGCCGCCGGAGACCCGGACCGGGGCCGCAGCGCTCTGGACGCGGTGGAGCTGATGAACATCGGCGTCCAGTTCCTGCGGGAGCACATGAGCGACAAGGCCCGGGTCCATTACGCCATCACCGACGCCGGCGGCCGCAGCCCCAACGTGGTCCAGCCCCGGGCCAGCGTGCTGTACATGGTCCGCTCCAACCACGTTTCCGAGGCGGTGGAGCTGCAAAAGCGGGTGGACGACATCGCCCAGGGCGCGGCGCTCATGACCGGCACCACCTTTGAGAAGCAGTTTATCGACGGTCTGGCGGATACGGTGCCCAACCACACCCTAGAAACGGTGTTGTACCGCAATTTCGAGGCCCTAGGCGTCCCCGCCCACACGGCGGAGGAAAAGGCCTTTGCTGATGCCCTTTCCAAGACCTATCCCGGCAGCGACGCGCTGCCTGGCATCGGCGCCGAGTTCGACAGCACCGTGGCGGACCAGGTGCGGGAGCTGCGGGCAAGAATGGGCGGCGCCCTGAACGACTTCCTGGCGCCCTTGTATCAGGGTCCCGCCTTTGAGCCGGGATCCACCGATGTAGGCGACGTGAGCTGGCAGTGCCCCACGGGCCAGATCCATGTGGCGGCGTGGCCCAACGGCTGCCCCGGCCACAGCTGGCAGAACGTGTCCTGCGGCGGCACGGACCTGGGTCACAAGGCCGCTGTCCACGCGGGAAAGGTGTTGGCGGCCACGGCCATCGATCTGCTGACCGACCCGGCTGTGCTGGAGGCTGCGAAAGCGGAGTTCCGGAAGCAGACAGCGGAGGGCTACACCTGCCCCATCCCCGCGGACGCCGTGCCTGTGGTGCCCGATTGATTTGACGCAGCCCGCCGGAAACGGCGGGCTGCTTTTTCTGGACAATCTTCCGGACGAATGATAAAATGAGAAAAACCGGGCACGGCCCGAAAACGGAGGAAACAGCCATGAAATATTCCGTCAATATCGAGGTCATTTACAAGGAGCTTCCCTTTGCGGAGCGGTTTGCCGCCGCCAAGCGGGATGGCTTTGACTATGTGGAGATCTGGGATTGGGAATCCAAGGACCTGAACGAGCTGAAAGCCCTGTGCGGGCAGTACGGCCTGGAAATTTCCTGCATGGGCGGCGACGGCCCCATTTCCCTGTGCGACCCCGCCCACGGTGAGGAGTATCTGGCCTATCTGCGGCGCTCCCTGAAGGTAGCGCAGGAGGTGGGCTGCAAGCTGCTGGCGGTCCACTCCAACGAGCTGCTTCCGGAGCCAAAGCAGTATGCCGCCGACCTGTTCCCACAGTACAGCGACGCGGAGAAGACCATGGCCATGTACCGCTCCATGGCCGCCATCGCGCCGGAGGCGGAGCAGGCGGGGGTGACGCTGTGCCTGGAGGCCCTGAACGTGGAGACGGACCACCTGGGCAACTTCCTGCGCTATACCAAGGACGCCGCCGAGATCATCCGCATGGTGAACTCCCCCAATGTCAAGATCCTGTACGACGCCTACCATATGTACCTCAACGAGGGCAAGATCATCGAGACCCTGCGGAAGTACCAGGACCTCATCGGCTGCATCCACATCGCGGACGCCCCCGGCCGGGGCGAGCCGGGCACCGGCTGCATCAACTACCGGGCGGTGCTGCAGGACCTGCACGATCACGGATACGACCAAATGATCGCCTTCGAGCTGTATCCCCGCAACGGCTCCGAGGCAGCTATGAAAGCCATCAACGAGGTCCGCGCCGGATTATAAATGTGTAAACACGGAAAAAGCCCCTGCGCTGATGGCGCAGGGGCTTTTTTGTAGGAAGCGCCAAAAAAGTGACCAAAAAATTTTTGAGTAGTTCAGAAAATTTGTTTGATTTTAGGAAAAGCTGTGTTACTATATAAAGGTAGACCTATTTCTGATAAGGAGGCCCCTTCCATGGAACCCTCACAGTCCCGGCAGAATCTTCTGTTCCAGTTTCACGGCACGCCCCCCCTTGGTACATCCATCTCCCTGGCCCTGCAGCACTTAGTCGCTATGATCGTGGGCTGCGTCACGCCGCCCATCATCATCGCCGGAGCCATTGGCCTCAGCCAGGCAGACCGGGTGCTCCTGATCCAGGCGTCCCTGGTGATGTCCGCTGTGTCCACGCTGCTCCAGCTGTTCCCCATCGGAAAACGGTTCGGCTCCGGCCTGCCGGTGATTTTGGGCGTCAGTTTCGCCTATGTGCCCAGTATGCAGGCCATCGCCGCCTCCGGTGGAGGCGTGGCTGCCATTGCTGGCGCCATGCTGGTGGGCGGCATCGTGGCAATGATCGTAGGCATTTTCGTGAAGAAGATACGGCTGCTGTTCCCGCCGGTCATCACCGGAACGGTGGTATTCACAATCGGCCTTTCCCTGTATCCCACCGCCATCAACTACATGGCGGGCGGCACCGGCAATACGGCGGAGGCCGTGGCGGCCAAGGGCCTGCCGGAATCCCTGATTTACGGCTCCTGGCAGAACTGGCTGGTGGCGGCCCTGACGCTGACGGCGGTCATGGTGCTGAACAACCGCGGCAAGGGCTTCTGCAAGCTGGCCTCCATCCTGCTGGGCATGGTGTTCGGTTACATTGTGGCATTGTGCTTCGGCATGGTGAGCTTTGCCGATGTGGGCGATGCGGCCTGGTTCTCCCTGCCCCGGGTAATGCACTTCGGTATCACTTTTGATGCGGCGAGCTGCATCGCAGTGGGACTGCTGTTTGCTATCAACTCCATTCAGGCCATTGGCGATTTCACCGCCACCACAGTGGGCGGGCTGGACCGGGAGCCTACGGACAACGAGCTCCAGGGCGGCATCATCGCCTATGGCTTCAGCAACATCCTGGCGGCGCTGTTCGGCGGGCTGCCCACAGCCACCTACTCCCAGAACGTGGGCATTGTCACCACCAACAAGGTGGTGAACCGGACAGTGTTCGCCTTCGCGGGTGGCTTCCTGCTGCTGGCGGGCGTGTCGCCCAAGTTTGCGGCAGTGCTGACCACCATTCCTCAGTGCGTGCTGGGCGGCGCCACCGTCACCGTGTTCTCCACCATCGCCATGACGGGCATGAAGCTCATTGCTTCCCAGAACCTGACGGCCCGGAACACCACCATCGTGGGCCTGTCCGCCGCTTTGGGCGTGGGCATCTCCCAGGCCAGCGCGGCCCTGAACCAGTTCCCGGAGGCCGTTACGATGATTTTCGGCAAGTCCCCTGTGGTCATCGCCACGCTGATGGCGGTTCTGCTGAACATCATTCTTCCCAAGGGTAAGTAAAATGAAAGAGCGCCGCTGTTCGCGGCGCTCTTTCAGCGCATTTCAAAGAATTTTTCCACAGGAACACCCAATGCCTCTGAAATATCCAGAAGAATACCAACGCTAGGCTTTGAGTAAGCAGTTTCCACCCGCTGAATCTGATTGCGGCTGTACCCTGTCATTTCGGCAAGGGCCTCCTGCGTCAACCCTTGTTCTTTGCGGTAATGAAGGATGTTCAAACCGATTTGAATGTATGCTTTATAGTGCTTATCCATCGCGGTTCCCTCACTTTATTGACTCCATTTTATAGAACGTGGAAGAAATTGTGATGAACACACTTGAAGCAAAAGCTCAAATTGTGTTGTATTTTTCTTAATTATGGTGTAAAATATGCATATGAATCAGCATTTGCGCGGGAGGTGCCGTAAAATGATGGGTCAGGAATTTGAGGAGGCGTTTGGGAACTTTCTGGACCGCCATGAATACGACGGGGCGGAAAGCGCCCTGTTCGGAATGGTCCGGACCTCCTTTCTGGCGGGATGGCTGGCGGCGGGCGGCGCACCGCCCCAGTCGGAGCGGATATTTCAACTGATGAATCTTCAAAGAGAGAAATGAACCGGGCCTGCTAGGGAAGCAGGCCCGGTTTCTTATCAGTGCTCCAGCTCCGCCATACTCCGTTTGAACTGCCGGGCAAACATGATAGCGGTGGTGGTCACTGCTAGCACGTCCGCCACAGGCTCCGCTAGAAACACGGCGAAAACCTTGTTGACAAAGAAGTGGGGCAGGATAAAAATCAGGGGGATCAGCAGGATGATTTTCCGCAGGATCGCCAGGAACAGGGAGGTCTTGGCGTTGCCCAGGGCGATGAAAGTCTGCTGGCAGGCGATCTGCACGCCGAAGATGCCGGTGGCCGCCATGTAGACCCGCAAGGCCCAGGCGGCGTATTCCACCAGCGCCGGGTCGTTGTTGAAAATCAGGGCAAAGGCCCGGGGGAAGAGCTGCACCAGTGCCCACAGGGTCATGGAGTAGATCACGCAGGACAGCAGCAGGCACCGGAAAGCCTCCCGCACCCGCTGGGAATTCTGGGCGCCGTAGTTGTAGCTGATGATGGGCTGGGCACCTTGGGTCAGGCCCTGGAGGGGCATCATGGCCAGCTGCATGATGCTGATGAGCACTGTCATGGTACCCACGGCGATATCTCCGCCGTATTTCAGCAGGGAGGAGTTAAAGCAGACGGAAATGAGGCTCTCGGTAGACTGCATGATAAAGGGGGAAAGCCCCAGGGCCAGACAGGGCAGGAACACCGCCGGAACCGGCTTCAGATTTTCACGGCGGAGCTTCCATTTGGTTTTGGAGCCGGTGAGGAACCGCAGCACCCACAGGGCCGACACCGCCTGGGACAAAATAGTGGCCAGAGCCGCGCCCCGGACCCCCAGGTCCAGAACGAAGATGAAGATGGGGTCCAGGATGGTGTTCAGAATGGCGCCAATGAGTACCGTTTTCATGCTGACGGTGGTGAAGCCCTGGGCGGTGATGTAGGCGTTCATGCCCAGGGTCAGCTGCACGCAGACGGTGCCCAGGGAATAGATTTTCAGGTAACTCAGGGCGTAGCCAATGGTGTTTTCGCTGGCGCCGAAGGTCAGCAGCAGCGGCTCCGCGAAGAGCTGAAGCACCACCGTCAGCACCAGGGAGGCGCACAGCAGCAGAGTGAAGGAGTTGCCCATGATGCGCTCTGCTTCCGCCGGGTTTCCCCGCCCCTCCTGGATGGAGGCACGGGGCGCGCCGCCCATAGCCATCAGCGCCGCAAAGGCGGAGACGATCAGGATCACCGGCAGGCACACGCCTACGCCGGTAAGAGCCAGGGCGCCCACGGTATCCACCGGCTGCATATGGCCGATATAGACCCGGTCCACCAGGTTATAGAGCATATTGACGATTTGGGATGTGATGGTGGGCAGGGCCAGGGAAAACAGCAGTTTTCCCACCTTGCCGCTGCCCAGGTCCGCCGCTTTCTTTTCTTTCATATCGATTCCTCCTCAGCCAGATGGGAGCCATTGTTCAGCACGGTCCCCAGCAGCAGGGCGAGCTGCTGCTCCTGTTCTTCCGAAAGTCCGGTCATCAGTCGCTGCCCGCAGGCGGTCTGGATAGCCTGGCACTCCCGGGCCAGGGGCAGGCCCGCCGGGGTGATGGACAGGTGGACCACCCGGCGGTCCGCTTCATCCGGCGTGCGCAGGAGGAAACCCTCCGCCGCCAGCAGCTCCACCGCCTGGGAGACCTGGGACTTGGAAAGCCCCCGCAGTTCCGTGATGTCCCGGGCGGTATCGTAGTCAGGATTGTTGACCAAAAACAGCAGGACGTGGATGTCCCGCATGGAAAGGCCGGTCCGGGCGGAAAAGTCCGTGAACTGCCGGTCATAGAATTTTCCAAACTGCTTGTAAAATTGTAGCAGCCGGGTGTAGCTGAGCGTCATAGTTTCCCCCAATAGTTTTTTATAAAACAGTTTTAAAAAGAACTATATGAGAATAGCACCCTGCACCAAAAATGTCAAGAGGGTGGCTTTCCGGTTGACAAACCGGTGGTTTGGGAGTATGATAAAGAAAATATGATATACAAAACCAGATTATAAGGAGAAAGATATGATTTGGAACATCGTGAGCGACAGCAGCTGCGACCTGCGTGTCAGCGACTTTGCCAGCGAGAAGGTCCGGTTTGAGATGGTGCCCCTGCGGCTGCAGGTGGGAGCCCGGGAGTTTATAGACAACGATTCCCTGGATACCCGGGAGCTGCTGACAGCCATGGACGCGGAAAAGACCGCCTCCTCCACGGCTTGTCCCTCCCCGGCGGCTTTCGCCCGGGCCTATGAGCAGGGCGACAAGACCGTTTGCTTCACCATTTCCTCCAACCTCTCCGGCACTTACAACGCCGCCGTCATGGGACGGGAGATGGTGCTGGAGGAGCACCCGGAGAAGGAGGTCTGCATCATCGACTCCAAGTCTACTGCCGGAGCCATGGTGCTGCTGATCCGCAAGGCCAGGGAGCTGATGGAGGCGGATACCACCGGGGATTTTGAGGCCATCTGCGACCAGCTCCGGATGTATCAGGCATCCCTGCGGACCTGCTTTACGCTGGAGAATTTCGACAACCTCATCAAAAACGGCCGGATGCGCCCCCTGGTGGGCACCCTGCTCCACAGCCTGGGCATCCACGTTATCGCGGACGCCACGTCCCAGGGTACCATCCATGTGGCGGACAAGGCCCGGGGCGAGGCCAAGACCTACAAGGCCATCATCTCGTTGATGGGCGCCAGCAAGGACTGCGCCGGGGCTCAGGTGGTGATCTCCCACTGTGAGAACCTGGCAGGCGCCATGAAGCTGAAAGAGCAGATCGTGAAGGACCTGCCGGTAAAGAGCGTGGACATCATCTCCTGCCGGGGTCTGACCACCTTCTACGCCATGGAAAAGGGCCTGATCGTCGGTTATTGAGGATATCAAAACACCCAGCGGCGTATGCCGCTGGGTATTTTTTCGTCAGCGCACGGTGTTCCGCAGGGTGCCGATGCCCTCAATGGAGCACTCCACTACGTCACCGGGCTTCAGGAATTTCGGTGGGTCGAAGCCCATGCCCACGCCGGCGGGGGTGCCGGTGGCGATGATGGTGCCGGGCAGCAGCGTCATGCCGGAGGACAACTCCTCAATGATGTCCGCAATGGAGGTGATGAGCAGGTCTGTGGTGGAATCCTGCCGCAACTCGCCGTTGACACGGGAGGAGATCCGCAGAGCGGGCGGGAAGGCGATCTCGTCGGCGGTGGTGATGCAGGGGCCCATGGGAGTGAAGCCGTCCAGGCCCTTGCCGAAGTACCACTGCTTGTGGGTGGTCTGCAGCAGCCGGGCGGAGACGTCGTTGAGGACGGTGTAGCCGAAGATATAGTCCGCCGCGTCGGCGGCCCTCACGTTTCTGGCGGTCTTGCTGATGATGACCGCCAGCTCCGCCTCGTAGTCCAGCCGCTGTACCAGACCGGAGTGGCTCTCGATAAAGCCCTCCGGGGCCACGGCTTCGCTGACCCGCTTGGAGAAGTAGATGGGGATGGGACGCTCCTTTTTGAAGGCCTCGGAGCTGTACCGCTCTGCCTCCTCAGCGTGGGCCTTGTAGTTGATGCCCAGGCAGATGACATCCTGCCGGGGCCGGGGGATGGGGGCCAGCAGGGTGACGGCGGACAGGGGCAGGGAGTCGCCCGCATCCTTCACGGCGGACAGCAACCGGTCCCGGGGCGCCTCGATAAGAGCGTTCATGTCCGGAAAGGGCAGGAGGCGGACGGCGGCGCCGTCCCCGCTCAGGACGCCTACGGCTTCCTTGCCGTCATGGAGATAAGTAACGAGTTTCATGGGGGATAACTCCTCTCAGTCAGAATGAAAACGGCGGACAGGGAGACCTGTCCGCCGTGCGTTTTCAGGAAAGCAGCAGCTTGTCGTCGGCTTCGTCGCTTCCGCTGACCTTGCTGAACAGCTCCAGCAGCTGGGGGACGGTCAGCCTCTTCTTCTCTTCTCCGGAGACGTCGATGACGATGTGGCCGTCGTACATCATGATGAGCCGGTTGCCGTGGGCAATGGCGTCCTTCATGTTGTGGGTGACCATCATGGTGGTCAGGTGGTTCTCCTCCACGATGCGGTCAGACAGCTCCAACACCTTGGCGGCGGTCTTGGGGTCCAGGGCGGCGGTGTGCTCGTCCAGCAGCAGCAGCTTGGGTTTCTGCAGGGAGGCCATCAGCAGCGTCAGCGCCTGGCGCTGGCCGCCGGACAGCAGGCCCACCTTGCTGGTGAGACGGTCCTCTAGGCCTAAGTCCAGGCCGTGGAGCATCTCCTGATACTGCTCCTTCTCCGCCTTGGTGATGCCCCATTTCAGGCCACGGCTCTGGCCCCGGCGGGCCGCCAGCGCCAGATTTTCGATGATCTGCATGGTGGGCGCGGTGCCCATCATGGGGTCCTGGAACACGCGGCCGATGAACTTGGCCCGCTTGAACTCCGGCAGGTGAGTCACGTCGGTGCCGCCGATGGAGATGGTGCCCGCGTCCACGGGGAAAGTGCCCGCCACGGCGTTGAGCATGGTGGACTTGCCGGCGCCGTTGCCGCCAATGACGGTGCAGAAATCGCCGTCGTTCAGGGTCAGGCTGACGCCCCGGAGGGCCTGCTTTTCGTTGACAGTCCCGGCATTAAAGGTCTTCCAGATCTCTTTGATCTCAAGCATTGGTGGATACCCCCTTTGTGGTTTTCACGCTGGCGCGGATGTACTTGTTCTTCCAGAAGGGGATGGACAGGAAGATGGCCACCACCACGGCACTGAGAAGCTTCAGGTAGTTGGGGTTCAGGCCCATAGCCAGAACCGCCTGAATGACGATGTAGTAGATAATGGCACCGATGGAAACACTCAGTAGCTTCAGACCGAAGTTGGTGAACAGCTTGGAGAAAGCCACCTCGCCGATGATGACGGCGGCCAGGCCGATGACGATGGCGCCGCGGCCCATGTTGATCTCGCTGGCGCTGTTGTACTGGGCAAGCAGGGCGCCGGACAGGGATACCAGGCCGTTGGAGATCATCAGGCCCAGTACTTTGCAGAAGTCAGTGTTGATGCCCTGGGCCCGGGCCATGTTCTGGTTGGAGCCGGTAGCACGGAGGGAGCAGCCCAGCTCCGTGCCGAAGAACCAGTAGAGAATCAAAATCAGAACTGCGGTGCACAGGCCCACCACCAGGATGGGGTGGCGGTAGAAGGGACGGGTGCCCTTGGCGACATCCTGTACGAACCGCAGGGACACCAGCAGTTTGTCCAACAGCTCCGGCGTGGAGACGTTGATGGCCACGGTGGCCTTCATGCCCATGATGGCCATGTTGATGGACCACAGGCCCAGCTGGGTCAGGATGCCGGACAGAATCGCCGGGATACCGCAGAAGGTGTGCAGGATACCGGTGACCAGACCCGCCAGCATACCCGCCAGCAGGGAGGCCAGCATGGCGATCCACAGATTGGTCCCGCCGGTGTACAGCACCACGAATACGGCGGCGCCGGTGCAGAAGGAGCCGTCTACCGTCAAATCGGCAATGTCCAGAATTTTGTAGGTGATGTAGACGCCGATGGCCATGATGCCCCAGATCAGACCCTGGGATATGGCGCCTGGCAGCGCGTTGATAAAGTTCAGCATGATTGCGTGTTCCCCCTGTTCAGGTGATAAAAGTCAATAGACTCCATTAGTATAGCGGAAATCAGCGGAAAAGGGAAGCCCTTTTCCGCTGATTTTTGTGTTACTTTGTGCTGTTTTGCCGAAATCAGGCGATGGCCTCGTAGCCCTCGGGAACGGTCAGGCCCAGGTCAGTGCAGATAGTGGCGTTGTACTTCTTGGTGAACTGGGGCGCGTACTCGATGGGCATGGAGGCGATGTCGGCCTCGCCGGTCAGGATCTTGGCGGCCATCTTGCCGGTGGCCACGCCCAGGTCATAGTAGCTGATGGACAGCGTGGCAACGCCGCAGCCGCCGCAGATACCTTCCTCACCGCAGATGACGGGCACACCGGCGGGACGGGCGATGTTGTCGATGATGCCGGTGTTGTTGGCGCAGGTGTTGTCGGTGGGGACATACAGCACGTCGCTGCTGTCAACGGCGTTCTGGGTCACGGAAGCCATGTCGTTGGTGTCGGAGAAGGGATACTGGGTGCAGGTCAGGCCCAGCTTCTCCAGCTCAGCCTGGACGGTGTCCACCTGATACTGGCTGTTGGCCTCGGCGGAGCAGTACAGCAGGCCCACGGTCTTGGCCTCGGGGAACCACTCGGGGATCATGGCAGCCTGCTGGTCCAGGGGAGCCAGGTCAGAGGTGCCGGACACGTTGGTGCCCACGGTGCCGTTAAAGTCCTTGATACCCAGGGCCACGCCGTACTCGGTGACGGAGGTGCCCAGGACGGGGATGTCGCTGGTAGCGGCCACGGCAGCCTGCAGGGCGGGGGTGGCGTTGGCCATGATCAGGTCCATGCCGGAGGACACGAAGCCGTTGACAATGGTGGCGCAGGTGGCGCTTTCACCGGCGGCGTTCTGCAGATCGAACTGCACGGATTCGCCCATGGCTTCCTTCAGGGCGTCCTGGAAGCCCTGGGTGGCGGCGTCCAGAGCGGGATGGGGAGCCAGCTGGCAGATACCCACGATGTAGATGGGGCCGTCGCCCTGGGGCTCCTCGGCGGGAGCTTCGGTCTGGGCAGGGGTCTCGGCGGGGGTGGGGGTCTCCTTGGCGCCGCCGCAGGCGGCAAGGCTCAGGACCATCATACCGGCCAGAGCAAGAGCAAGCAACTTCTTCTTCATCACAATGATCTCCTTTTTATTTGGAAAATCTTATAAAAAACAGCCCTATCCGATAGGACAGAGCCGCTTTCCATACAAGTTCTGTCAAACCGGACGATTACGTTTGGGCACGGTAGAATCGGCCCGCGTAGCGGACCTGAATAAAGTAATAGGAGTTCATGGAAACAGAGAGACCTGTATTCATGTGAGAGACTCCTTTCCGTCTGGTCTGGTTACTTTTGCAGTATATAGCTTTAAAGGAGTGAAGTCAACCGTCATTTTCTACAAAATAACCGGGAGGAAATCGGGCGGACCGTACAGATAGACCGCGGAATAAGGGGAAAAAGGCTTGCAATCAGGAAATTTTCACCCTTTGGCGAAATGCGGTAAAGGGGTCTGAACAGCGGAAAAATCTCCCGTTGACAACAGAAAAGCGGGGTGCTATAGTGGAAAAGTATTTTTTGGAATGCTTTTAGGCGGCGGTTTGCGGCCTGAGCCGCAAGGCGACAATCGAACAGACGAGCGACACCGCGGATCGCAGCTGAAAGTCCCGAAAGAGACTGGGATTTTTAGCCGCAAAAATGGTCCGGCGGTGTTTTTATTTAATTAAAGAGGGGACAAGTCCCCCCTTTCCCCGCAAGGGGGACGCCGCATCCGTAGAGCAGCAAAGCTACTAACGGCTGCGCAGTAAATTCCCCCGCACCAGTGACATCGGTCACTGGTGAACGCGCCCAAGGCGCTTAGGTCAAGGTATTTTCGCCACGTACATGCCGCGGCGAAAATGGGATAAAATATTCAACTGCGTATAAATCCCGAAATAGTTTATCATTGTGTGAAAAGGTAAGGTGAGAGGAATGTCAACAAAATTCGTATTCGTCACCGGCGGTGTGGTGTCCGGCCTGGGTAAGGGCATCTGCGCGGCGTCCCTGGGGCGGCTGCTGAAGCAGCGGGGCGTCCGGGTGCGCAACCAGAAGTTTGACCCCTATATCAACGTGGACCCCGGCACCATGAGCCCCTACCAGCACGGCGAGGTGTTCGTCACCGAGGACGGCGCCGAGACCGACCTGGACCTGGGCCACTACGAGCGGTTCGTGGATGAGGACCTCAGCGGCAATTCCTCCATCTCGTCCGGCAAGATCTACTGGTCCGTGCTGAACCGGGAGCGCCGGGGCGACTATCTGGGCGCCACCGTCCAGATTATCCCCCACATCACCAACGAGATCAAGAGCCGCATCTATGCCATGGCCTCCGAGGATGTGGACGTGGTCATCAGCGAGATCGGCGGCACCGTGGGCGATATCGAGAGCCAGCCCTTCCTGGAGGCCATCCGCCAGGTGGCATCCGAGCGGCCCCACGGCGACGTGCTGTTCATTCACGTGCCCCTCATCGTCCAGATCCCTGGCTCCGGCGAGCTGAAGTCCAAGCCCACCCAGCACTCCGTCAAGGAGCTGCTTTCTCTGGGTATCCAGCCGGATATCCTGGTGTGCCGCTGCGACACGCCTATCACCGAGGACATTCGGAAGAAGATCGCCCTGTTCTGCAACGTGGAGCCGGACTGTGTCATCCAAAACGCCACGGCGGAGACACTGTACGAGGTGCCCCTGCTGATGGCGAAGGAGGGCCTGGATGAGGTGGTGTGCCGCAAGCTGGGCCTTATCACCCACCAGCCGGACCTGCGGGAGTGGAGCGCCATGGTGAAGCGGGAGAAGGCCGCCCACAAGAAGGTGCGCATCGCCCTGGTGGGCAAGTATACCCAGCTCCACGACGCCTACCTTTCCGTGGTGGAATCCCTGAACCATGCAGGTACCGCCAACGACGCTATTGTTGATATTGAATGGGTCAATTCCGAGGATGTAAATGACGCCAATGTGGCGGAAAAGCTGGCGGGCTGCACCGGTATTCTGGTGCCCGGCGGCTTTGGCGACCGGGGCATCGAGGGCATGATCTCCGCCGTGAAGTATGCCCGGGAGAACAACATTCCCTACTTCGGTATCTGCCTAGGGATGCAGATGGCGGTCATCGAGTTTGCCCGCCACGTCCTGGGCTGGGAGGACGCCACCTCCTCCGAATTCTCTGAGACCACCAAGCACCCGGTCATCGACCTGATGCCAGATCAGGTGAACGTGACGGAGAAGGGCGGCACCATGCGGCTGGGCAAGTATCCCTGCGTGCTGACTGAGGGCACCCACAGCCGGGAGCTGTACGGCGCAGAGGAAATTTCCGAACGCCACCGCCACCGCTTCGAGTTCAACAACGACTACCGGGAGGCCATGCAGGAAAAGGGCATGGCGCTGGCGGGTTTGTCCCCCAACGGCCATCTGGTGGAGATCGTGGAAATTCCGAAGCATCCCTGGTTCGTGGGCGCCCAGTTCCACCCGGAGTTCAAGAGCCGTCCCGACCGGCCCCATCCGCTGTTCTACGGATTCGTGAAGGCTGCCGTAGAGAAGGAAGAAAGGGAATAAGCAGACAGAGGGACGGCTCTTGTGCCATCACCGTCGGTTGCCGCGCAAGCGGCGAGGCGGTGCGGCATATGGATGGAATGCCCCTGAAAGGGGCGTTCCGTCCCGACCGGCCCCATCCGCTGTTCTACGGATTCGTGAAGGCTGCCGTAGAGAAGATGGAGAAGTGAACCGCGCGGAGCGGGAAAGAGACCCCGCCGCCTGATGGAAAGGATATTGCTGTGAATCATTTTCAGAAAATTGCCGCCCGGCTGGAGAGCAATGGGTTGGACGCTGTTTTGCTGACTGGGGAGGCTAACCGCTTTTACGGCTCCGGCTTCCACTCCGCCGGGACCGATGGCGTGGCCCTGGTGACCCGGAAGCGGGCGTACTACTTTACCGACTCCCGGTACACGGAGGCCGCCGCCCGGTATGTGCAGGGCGCCCAGCTGCGGGAGATCGGCCGGGGGCGGGGCTACGCCGCCCTCATTCAGGAGGTTATTGGAGAGGAGCAGCTCCGCCGGGTCGGCTTTGAGGACGCCTACATGACCGTCCAGGACTACGAGCGCTACCGCAAGGTGTTGTCCTGTGACCTGCTGCCTGCCACAGAGCTCCTGTGGGACCTGCGTATGGTGAAGGACGACGAGGAGATGGAGGCCATGGTGGCCGCCCAGCGCATCGCGGAGCGGGCACTGACGGACATCCTGGAGGAAATCCGGCCCGGCGTCACGGAAAAGGAGATCGCTGCCCGGCTGCAATACCTGATGCTCCACTACGGCGCATCGGATATGTCCTTCGATCCCATCGTGGTGTCCGGCCCCAACGGCAGCCTACCCCACGGCGTTCCGTCGGAGCGGACCATCCAGCGGGGCGAGTTCGTCACCATGGATTTTGGCTGCGTTTATCACGGCTACTGCTCCGACATGACCCGCACCGTGGCGGTGGGCTTCGCCACCGAGGAGATGCAGGCGGTCTACAACACCGTGCTGTCCGCCCAGAAGGCGGGCATCGCCGCCGCCAAAGCCGGGGTCACTGGACGGGAGGTGGACGGCGCCGCCCGGGCGGTCATCGACGCCGCTGGATACGGCGATTACTTTGGACACAGCTTTGGCCACGGCGTGGGCGTGGAAATTCACGAGGCGCCCAACGCCTCTCCCATGAACGACAAGCCCCTGCCTGCAGGCGCGGTGATCTCCGCGGAGCCGGGCATCTATCTGCCGGGAAAGCTGGGCGTCCGTATCGAAGACGTCATCCTGCTGACGGAGGACGGCTGCCTGGATATCACGAAAGCGCCGAAGGAACTTTTGGTTTTGTGAGAAAATTTGTAAGAAAATCAGATTTTTTCAAAGCACGCGAAAGCAATCGTTTTCGCGTGCTTTCTTATAAAGGCGGGCCGTTGACAAAATTGGCTTTGGGGAAGCATAATAATGAAAAAGCCTGCGCAAAGGAGAATTACTCATGGAAACTGTCTATATCACCGGCCACCGCAACCCGGACACAGACTCCATCGTGTCCGCTATGGCCTACGCCGCGCTGAAGAATGCCCTGGGACAGCGGGAGTATAAGGCCGCCCGCCTGGGCCAGGTCAGCGACGAGACCCAGAGCGTGCTGGACCGCTTCGGCTTCCAGCCCCCCATGCTCATCACTGATGTGCGCAACCAGGTGCGGGACCTGGATTACGATACGCCGCCTACTCTGGATGCCTCCGCCACCATCAGCCGGGCCTGGCAGGCCATGCAGAAGGACCGGGTATCCGCCATGCCTGTGACCAACGAGGACGGTACCCTGTACGGCATGCTGTCCGCCGGTGATGTGGCGAACTACGATATGACCTCCGTCCGGGACCCGCAGGTGCGCAACGTTCCTGTGTACAACCTGCTGTCCGTGCTGGAGGGCCAGATCCTCAACGAGGGCACGGAGCTGTGGGAGGAGGTCTCCGGCTTCGTGACCATCGCCCTGCCCGCCGGGCGGGAGAACCTGATGTTCTCCGGACAGGATGTCATCCTGGTCTGCGGCGACCAGCCGGACATGCTGCGCCGGGCGCTGGAGCTGGAGGTGAACTGCGTGCTGGTGTGCCAGGCGGAGGTGAGCCAGGAATTTATCGAAATGGCGAAAAAGACCTGCATCATCTCCACGCCCTATGACGCTTACCGGGCGGTGCGGCTCATCCAGCACGCCATGCCCATCAGCAGCATCTGCAAGACCAAGGACATGGTCTGCTTCCACCTGGATGATTACATCGACGACGTGCAGGACACGGTCCTGGAGAGCCGTTTCCGCTCCTATCCAATCTTGGACGAGGAGGAGCGGGTGGTGGGCACCCTGTCCCGTTTCCATCTGCTGCGGCCCCGCCGCAAGCGGGTCATCCTGATGGACCACAATGAAAAGGCCCAGTCTGTGCCGGGTCTGGATCAGGCCCGGATCATGGAGATCGTGGACCACCACCGCCTGGCGGATATCGAGACCAAGGACCCCATCTACGTCCGCAACGAGCCTGTGGGCAGTACGACCACCATCGTGGCGGGAATGTATCAGGAAAAGGGATTGATGCCCACGGCGAAGATGGCGGGCCTCATGGCTGCTGCCATCGTGTCGGACACGGTCATGTTCAAGTCCCCCACCTGTACCCAGCGGGACATCGATATGGCCAACCGTATGGCCCGCATCGCCAACGTCTCTCTGGAGGACCTGGGCAAGGCCATCTTCTCCGCTACCTGCGGCGATGAGAGAACGGTGGATGCCATGCTGAAAACGGACTACAAGGAGTTCCACATTGCCGGACATGACCTGGCGGTGAGCCAGATCACCTGCATGGACTCTGACCGCCTGCTGGCACGGAAGCAGGACTTCCTGACGGCCATGGGCGCCATCCGCAAGGCCCGGGGCTTGGATACCGTGGTGCTGATGATCACCGATGTGCTGCTGGAGGGCACCCAGCTCCTCTTTACCGGCGACGAGGACACCATCCGCCAGGCGTTCAACATCAAGAGCGACGATAATTGTGCTTTCCTGCCCAAGATCATGAGCCGGAAGAAGCAGGTCATTCCCACGCTGTCCGCCCTGTGGGGCTGAAACCTTCTCAGAGGCTCAGGCAATGCCATTCAATCAAGCCACTCCGGGCAAACGAAAGAACAGCCATTGCTGTTTCTGAGGCGCAGGCTCCCTGATAAAAGTGCATGAAAAGAGCCTGCTGCAAGATAGAGTTTTCAAAGATTGTATTCAAAAAAGTTATGGGAATTGCCATTTAAAGCAATTCCCATAGCTTTTTTTAAAGGGCTGATTCCGGCTCTGGCTACAAAGCTTTGATGGGATTTGTGCGCAGCAGATGGCAGCGGTTTAGCCATTGGTCAGGCCGTTTGTGTAGGCGTAGCCGAGTAGGACCTCATACTGCCAGAAACGTCGGTGAAGCGGATGTTCCGGGTCCCGGCCACAGCCTCGCTGATTGCGGCGGCTGCGGGAGATGCATTTTTTGATTGCTTGGGGAAAGATGGCATATTATACTGCAAAATGAGGGAATATGATAAAAAATGGAAATTCACCGCGCTGGTTTACATGCAAGCTGCCATCTTATATGAACGATCACAAAAGAGAACGAAGACATGACGATCCAGGAGTGCTACCGGGAACTGGGCGACTTCGTTCAGGTGGAAAAACGGCTGCCAAGCGTCAGTATGGTCAAATGATTCATCATAAAATTTCTGGATGACGGCAGTTTTTCCGAGCTGTGTCATGCGATGCGGGAAGGACAACGGGAGGCGGTATTTCGGGCTGCACATACGCTGAGAGGGGTAAGTGCGAATCTTGGCTTTGGCAGGCTCCTTTCCTCTGCGGCACGGCTGACAGAGCTGCTTCGGCCGGAAACAGAGACGATCTCCGTGAGTGCCGCCGCACTTCTGGAAGAAGTCAAGCAGAACTATGAGGTGACGGTAAACGCCATTCGCACCTATTTGGAATCAGACGGTTATGGCCGGTCGCCTTTGAGCGGATGGAACGGCTGATTCAGGATACAAACATTTTGCCGGAGGATCTGGAACTCTCCTATTCCCCTGTTGTGGAGATGTTTGAGGAAGGAAAGGCCGCGATCATCCGGTCAGGAGGCTCCAATGTGGTCGCGTTTCAGAAGGAGGGAGAGATCAACGCAGTGTTCCTCCCGTATTTCGGACAGAATGGAGAGGAGTGGCTACTGACCTATCCCGCATTCCAGGTAGCGCTGAACAAGGACCTGAAAGCGGATAAAACACGCTGGGACCAGGCGCTGCAGGTGCTGCGCGTGATGCTTTCCGAGGAGGGCCAGAATGCGCTGGCCAAGGGAGAGGACGTTATTTCGTACAGCCAAAATGTTGATATGGAGCTGTCGCCAGCCCTTGAAAATCTGAAATCCTATATCAAGCAGAACCATTTGTATATCCGTATCGCTTCCAACGATTTCTTCTCCGTGTCCAAGGATGTCGTCTCGAAGATGATCCTGGGCGAATACGACGCACAGCAGGCTTACGAGGCCTTTGACGCACAGCTGAAGCAGCCCAAAGCCAGTTCGTCTGAGATCGTGATGACCTTAGATCGGGAATATTCCAACGAGTTCCATAAGAAGGGCGGTAATGCATCGGCTTCCGTTATGGCAAATACGCTGCGGGGATATTACGGCAGTGATGTGTTGGTCGCACCGGCATACAGCTTTACCGGCTCCATTCTGAAAGCGGATTATACGGAGAAAATGGTGGGCTGCATGGTCATGCCCAATTCTCTGGAGTCATGGCAGTGCGAAATGACCGGCGCGGAACTGACGGAGTATCTGAAGGCCTCTGTGGAGGGGACAGAAGGCGGCTTTATGCCGTTTAACCGCGCTTCCCTGCCCACTGTCAGCGGAATTTCCGTGGAAGTGCAGGAAAATAACGGAAAATATGCGCTGGCGCGTGTTCTGAAAGACGGAAAGGCGCTGGGAGCCGACGAGATTTACAGCGTGACCTGTCTGGATACGGACGTTTATATGGGGAAGCTCTTGAAACATCAAAACCTGCTGTTTGAAATGGGAGAGGCGCGGGTCAGGACGGCCTGGACGGAGTATATCAAAAGCGGCGGCACTCTGGCGAAGCCTGAAAATTATATCACACTGAAGTGAATGGGAGCTGCTTCCGTCAGAGCGGCAATTTCCCCGCGCAGACCCATATGGATTTCGAGATGAGGACAAATAGAAGGTGGAGCTCACCATGTACCTGTGGGACAAGTCCATGTGCAAGGAACTGCCCCCCCTGGCTGGAGGAACAGTTCCTCCACATGGACTTTACCTTTGTGGTGTTTGAGAAGTTCGGGCAGTATCTCCGGGATACCCGGGTGGAGCCTGCGGGTGCTGGAGACCATGTTCAGTGGGGAGGGCCAGCGCAAGACGTCTGCCGGCAGCGCTGCGCTGAGCTGTAACAAGAACGTGAGCATTGAACTGCGCGAAGTTTTTGCGCAGGTGGAGGATCGTGTGAGGCGCAACCACCTGTATATCCGCCTGACCTCCGCAAAGACGTGCTCTGTCTCTAAATCCGTGGTGCAGAAGATGATCTGCGGGGAAATACGGGGCGCAGGGCGCCTAAGAGGATTTCAACGCACAGCTTACCGCCATGATGGATTCCGGAGATCGTCACTTGCCAGAAAACTGGCTGCGGCTACGCCGCCGGTGAGCACGGCAGTCCGGCGGCTTCCGCCGTTGTAAATACTCTGCGTAAACAATGGGGCAGCGATGTGGTCATCGGCTGCTCCGGCCCCATTACCGCGCCGGTCTTTGCGGAGGACTATATTGCCCGGCGCAGAGCTTCTGAAGCTGATGAAGTGGCTGGTCAATGTAGAGGGAGACGGTTTCAATCCCATCCGGAACGATGATCTCATCTCTGTCACCAGCGGCATGAAGTATACCGTGACTGCCGGCGGCGGTCAGCTGGAAACACTCACTGCTGGCATAGATGAGAATATTACCGCGGAGTCCATCAAGGCACCATGGATGAAGCAATAGAATTCGGAGTTTCCTAACGGCGAAGCATCTGGCTGGAATGCCGGAGAATATGCTGAAAAACGAAAGAAGCCCTCTGCTCATTTTTCGCGAATTGAGCAGAGGGCTTTCTTTGCAGCCGGCGTTTATCTGCGGTCCCCGCGGGGCCTATTTATTTGGTATTGCCATGCCACTGCTCTTTCCGGCAGTTGGCGAAGCCGGTGAAACACTGTGGCAGACGTTTTTACGGGGCCCTTTTCGTCGCCAGTGATGCCGGTGATCCGTGATGTTCATCCCTGTCCAGGTATGGAAAGCGCTCGAAAAAGAGTTCATTTCCTGGCAGCCCGGAAGGTATGCGATGTTGCTGCTGTTCATACCAGTATCACTGCTATCATGCTTTGCCAGCAGTTCTCTGGCATGATCCAGATTCTGATAAAAACTTGTGCGCTCTTCTGACAACCTTCCCTGTAAAGTCCTGCCGCTGATTCCCGGCGCGGTGCATACGGATCTTTATGACAGGACAGATATCATTCCGTTTGCCAAGATCACAAAATTTTCTTGAGAGATATGTAATCAAGCCTGCAAATGAAATGTCAAGTCCCAAAGAGAGTTTGACGGAAGAAAATATTACAGAAAACAGGTAACTGAAAAAGAGCATAACAAAAAGGCCACCGCAAAACGCTGGCCTGAGCTGTGTGGGTATTTAGTTAT